>NZ_JAFBBR010000001.1:636240-954360 GCF_016907295.1 Microbacterium dextranolyticum | reverse complement strand
GAGCGGCGCCAACACGTGCCGCGACCTTCGCGGCGCTGCGCGGCGTCGAGGCATCGGTCATCCTCACCGGCGCGCTGCCGCTGCTCGCCACCCTGCTGGCCGGCGGAGGCGACGCGTGGAGCGCGCCCGCCGAGGCCGTGCATGCGGCGGCGTTCCTCGTCGGCCAGGGGCTCGTCATCAGCGTCAACACGATCGTGCTCGGATGGCTGCTGTGGGACACCCGGGCGGTACCTCGGGCCTTGGCCGCGCTCGGCGCCCTCGGCGGCGGTGTCGTTCTGTCGAGCAACCTGGCGCAGCTCTGGGGAGTGATCCCGCTCAGCGGGGCCGTCGCCGCCGTGGCCGCGGTGCCCGTGTTCGCCTTCGAACTGTGGCTCGCGATCCTGCTGATCACGGTCGGACTGCGATCGGTGGATGCCGCGGACGACGCCCGTCCGGTGCGCACGGCGCCGCAGATCCCGAACCCCTGAAAGCCGCGGAACGCGTCGATCCGCGGATCGTCCCGCGCCGCGCGTGCGGCTGCGAGACCACAAAGACTGCTTCGGCCGCCGGCGGGGGTGCACCCACTACCCTGGTCGAATGCGTTTCGCCCACGTTCGCCTGCCCGAATCGACGATGTTCGAGCTCGCCGTCATCCGTGACGACGAGGCGATCGCGGTCGGGAGCCTCTTCGAGGGCGCACCTCGGCGTCTGCAGGCCATCATCGACGGCGGAGACGCCCTGCTCGAGCGGGTGCGGTCGAGCTCTGCAGCGGCCCCGGGCGTACCGCTCGCCGGCCTCACGTACGGACCCGCGGTCGACGCTCCCCCGATCGTCCTCGCGATCGGGCTCAACTATGCGGCCCACTCGAGCGAGCTGGGGCTGAAGGCCGACACCGCGCCCACCGTGTTCACGTTGTGGCCGAACTCACTGTCGGCGCACGACGAGACCACCACGTGGCCGCGAACCCTCAGCGAGGCAGTGGACTACGAGGCCGAACTCGGCGTTGTGATCGGCCGCCGCGGCAAAGACGTGTCGATCTCCGATGCGCTCTCGCACGTGTGGGGGTACACCGTCGTCAACGACATCACCGCCCGCGACATCCAGTTCTCCGAGGCGCAGTGGTCACGGTGCAAGTCGTTCGACGGGTTCACCCCGAACGGCCCGGTCATCGTCACCGCAGACGAGATCCCCGACCCGCAGGATCTGCACATCTGGGCGGTCGTCGACGGGCAGACGGTGCAGGATGCCAGCACCGGCCAGATGATCCGGTCGGTCGCGACGCTCGTCTCGCACCTCTCCCGCTCGGCGACGCTGCTGCCGGGAACGCTCATCTCGACCGGCAGCCCGGGCGGGGCGGGCTATTCGCGTGATCCGCAGATCTTCCTGCGCGACCGCTCGACGGTGACCGTCGGGGTCGACGGCATCGGCGCTCTGACGACGCACTGCCGCATCCTCGGCTGATTCCCTCCCCCGGGCATACCGCCCCCTTCGCGGGACCGCGGCGGAACGACCGAGCCGCCACGTCTCGGAACGCCGGATCAGGGCGGCCCGAGATGCAGCGGCTCGGCGAAAGGGATGGAGCGGGGCTCAGCGGTTGGAGCGCTCCAGGACCTCCTGGCACGACATCGTCACGCCCTGGTACACGATCGAGCCCGACGGGTCGTCGAGGCACGCGTTGACCTGGGTGACGAGGTCGGCGCCCGACGTCGCGAACCACGAGATGACGGCGATCAGCACGATGACGCCGATCACGAACAGAACCGCACCCACGATGATCGCCGCGAGCGCGGGCCCGTTCTTGTGGCCGGCCTTCTTGCTCTGGACGAGCGCCACGATGCCGAGGATCAGGCCGATGACGTTGAAGAAGATCGCGACGATGAGCGCCACGATGCCGAGAGTCTTCCCCGGGATCGGGGCACCGGGGGCACCGTTGCCGTTGTAGGCGGGCGCCGACGCATACGCCGGTGCGCTGTACGCGGGTGCCGCGGCATCCGGTGCCGCCGGCGGCGTCGTGGCGTACTCGCCGTATGCCGGCGGGGTCGGGGGCGTCGGCTGCGGGTTCTGGCCCGGGGTGTTGGGGTCGGTCATGTCGGCCTCCTGGAGTGCGTTGGCGCCGGTGACTCCGGCCCTCCGACGCTAGCGCGACCGCGCGGCGCGGGCCAGTGGCCGCGCCGTCAGCTCTCGACGAGGTTCTCGGCGGGCTGCACGACGGGGATGGCCTGCGTGATCGCCTCGAGCCCCGACAGTCGTGCCGGCGAGAGCTGCTTGTCGACCTGTTCGCGCGACATGAGCCCGGCCTCGACGACGAGATCGCCGACGTTGCGATGCGTGAGCAGCGCGGTCTTCGCGAGCGCCGCCGATGCCGCGTAGCCGATGAACGGAGTGAGGGCGGTCACGACCCCCACCGACGATCCGACGATCGCACCCAGACGGTCGCGGTTGGCGGTGATGCCGTCGACACAGTTGACCCGCAGCGTGCGCATCGCCCGGCGCATCCAGGTGATCGACTGGAAGATCGAGTGCGCGATGATCGGCTCGAAGGCGTTCAGCTGCAGCTGCCCGGCCTCACTCGCCATCGTGACGGTGAGGTCGGCGCCGGCGACCGAGAACGCGACCTGGTTCACGACCTCGGGGATCACCGGATTCACCTTGCCGGGCATGATGCTCGACCCCGCCTGCTGCGCGGGCAGGTTGATCTCACCGAGCCCGGCCTGCGGGCCCGACGACAGCAGGCGCAGGTCGTTGCAGATCTTCGAGAGTTTCATCGCATTGCGCTTCAGCGTCGACGAGAACGACATGAACGATCCGGTGTCGCTGGTGGCCTCGACGAGGTCGTCGGCGGTAGCGAGGTCGAGACCCGTGATCGCGCGCAGGTGCGCGAGCACGGCCGGCGCGTAGGCGGGGTGGGTCGTGATGCCGGTGCCGATCGCGGTGGCACCCATGTTTATCTGGAACATCAGGTTCGCGTTCTCGGTGAGGCGCTGGTGGTCGTACCCGAGCGTCGTGGCGAACCCGTGGAACTCCTGGCCGAGGGTCATCGGCACGGCATCCTGCAGCTGGGTGCGGCCGATCTTCAGGATGTCGTGGAACTCGACCGCTTTTCCCATGAACGACTGCCGCAGCAGGTCGAGCTCGTCGAGCAGGCTCACGAGGTCGAGGCTGAGACCGATCTTCACGGCGGTTGGGTAGACGTCGTTCGTCGACTGCGAACGGTTGGTGTGGTCGATCGGCGAGAGAAAGCCGTAGTCGCCCTTCTCGTGCCCGGCCATCTCGAGCGCGATGTTGGTGATGACCTCGTTCGCGTTCATGTTGGTGGACGTGCCGGCCCCGCCCTGCACGACCCCGACGACGAACTGGTCGTGGAACTCACCGTCGATGACGCGCTGCGCGGCCCTGTCGATGAGGTCGGCGTGGTCGGCGTCGAGCACGCCGATGTCGCGGTTGGCGCGGGCGGATGCCTGTTTGACCATCGCGAGCGCCGTGACGAGATCTCGGTACACCGAGATGGGTCGCATCGAGATCGGGAAGTTCTCGAGCGCGCGGGCGGTGTGGATGCCCCAGTAGGCATCCGCGGGGATCTCCATGGATCCCAGAGAATCGGTCTCGGTTCGCGTCGTTGCGTCCAGTGCCATGAGTGCAGTCCTTGTGGGTCTCGTCGCCTCGGGTGGTCGCCCCGAGCCTACCCGCGTCGACCTCGGTCCCGGCTGTACGCCGTGTACGTCGCACACGCACGCCCCCTCCGCCGAGGAATGTCTCGGCGGAGGGGGCGTGCGTGTCGGAGGTGCGGGTCAGCGGTCGATCGACGACATGTCCGCGTAGCGCTCGCCGACCGGCGAGCCCACCGCGCCGAGCGCGGCCAGCTGCTCCGCGGTGAGCGAGAGCTCCGCGGCTCCGATGTTCTCCTCCACGCGCGAGAGTTTGCGCGTGCCGGGGATCGGGGCGATGTGCTCCCCCTGCGCCAGCAGCCACGCCAGGGCGACCTGGGCGGAGGTCGCGCCGACCTCCGCGGCGACGGTCTCCACGGCGTCCACGATCGCCAGGTTCGCCTGCAGCGCGCCGTCCGCGAACCGCGGGTTGCTGCGGCGGAAGTCGTCGCCGTCGAGCGCATCCAGCGAACGGATGGTGCCGGTGAGGAACCCCCGGCCGAGGGGCGAGTAGGGCACGAACCCGATGCCGAGCTCGTTCAGCGCCGGCAGCAGTTCGGCCTCGGGGTCACGGGTCCACAGCGAGTACTCCGTCTGCACCGCGGTCACGGGGTGCACGGCGTGGGCGCGACGGATCGTGGGGACGGAGGCCTCGGAGAGGCCGTACCCGCGGATCTTCCCCTCGGCGACGAGCTCGGCGAGGGCGCCCACCGTCTCCTCGATCGGCGTAGCGGGGTCCATCCGGTGCTGGTAGTAGATGTCGATCCGATCGGTGCGCAGGCGCCGCAGCGACCCCTCGACCGAACGCCGGACGTTCTCGGGTGAGCCGTCGAGGACTCGATCGCCCTGCCCACCCTGGCGGATGCCGAACTTGGTCGCGATGACCGCATCGTCGCGCCGCCCCGATTCTTCGAGGGTCCTGCCCAGAAGCTCCTCGTTCGTGTGCGGGCCGTACATCTCCGCCGTGTCGAGCAGCGTGACTCCGCGGTCGAGGGCGCCGAGGATGGTGCGCGCCCCGTCGGCGTCGTCCTGCCCCGCGCCGGTGTAGAACGCACTGATGCCCATCAGCCCGAGGCCGACGCGTCCGACCTCGATGGATGCCGAGGAGCCGAGAGTCGTGGTCTTCATGAGTGGGTGATCTCCTTGTCGTAGATGTCGATCTTGTGGTCGATGGCGCGAAGACTCGCGGCAACGGTCTCGAGCTGCGCGCGTACCTGCTCGCGGTGTTGCACGAGCAGCTCGCGCCGCTCGGCGATCGTGCTTTCGCCTTGGCGGGCGAGCTCGGTGTAGCGGCGGATGCGCGCGATCGGCATGTCGGTCGTACGCAGACGCGCGACGAAGCGCACCCACGAGAGGTCGGCGTCGGTGTAGCGCCGGTGGCTGGACGACGCGCGGTCGATGGGGACGAGCATGAGCCCGGCGCGCTCGTAATAACGCAGCGTGTGCGTCGAGACGCCGGTGGCTTCGGCGGCTTCGGCGATCGAGACGCCGTCGTGGATCAAGGTCATGCCTTCACGGTAGAACTTCGAGCGCGCTCGAAGTCAAGGCGGGCGCCCGATGCCGCGTCAGCGTTTGCGCGAGAACGCCTCGAGCCGTTGCTGCGGACTGAGCGCCGCCATCCGCTCCACCCACTCCGCCGAGAAGAACTCGGCCGTCTCCGCCTCGACGACGGGGACGACCGCATGGGTGATCGTGTCGTCGTAGACGTGGACGAGGTGGAAGGACTGACCGGCATCCATGCCATTGACCTCGTGCGGAGGCCGCTGCAGGTTCATCGAATAGCAGGTCGCCGACGAGACGCTCACGGGCACGCCCGCAAAGGTGCCCGATGTCGAGTAGTGCAGATGCCCTGCGAGGATCGCCCGCACGTCGCTACCCGCGATCGCGTCGGCGAGGGCGCCTTGTCGCCGGAGTTCCAGGATGTCGAAGAACGGGATGTGGCTTGGCACAGGCGGGTGGTGCAATGCGAGGATCGTGCCCAGCGGCGCCGGCACGGCGAGGACGCCGCGCAGCCACGCGAGCTGCTCGTCGTCGAGGTCGCCGTGGTGCCAGCCGGGCACCGTGGAATCGAGCGCGATGAGCCGCAGGCCGCCGAGGTCCCACACGCCCGTCACCGGCTCGTCGCTCGCGAGGCCGTCGAGAAGTCTCGCCCGCAACGCGGGACGCTCGTCGTGATTGCCCGCGACCCACACGATCGGCGCGCCCAGACGATCGGCGACCGGTTCGACCGCGCGACGCAGAGCCGAATAGGCCTCGGGCTCGCCCAGATCGGTGAGGTCGCCGGTGAACACGAGCGCGTCGGGACGGATGCCGGTGCGCTCGACGGCGTCGAGCGTCGCCCGGAGATTGGCCTCCGTGTCGTAGCGGTCGCCGAGCCGCCGACCGGCGGCGAGCAGATGCGTATCGCTCAGGTGCACGATCACGCGGCGCGCGGGCGGGTACACACCGAACTGCGGTCGAAGCTCGGGCGACGGTGTCGACATGAGTCGAGCCTACGCCGGGCATCCGACGCCCTCACCTCCGGCGTTGACGCCGCGACACGGGGGCTCAGCGCGGGTACTCAGCGCGGGAACTCAGCGCACGACGATGAGCAGCAGCCCGCCGAGAACGGCGAGCCCGCACAGCCCGAACGACCCGTACGCCGCGACGAGCGCCAGGCGCTTCTGCCCGTCACTGAGGGGGCTCTTGCGGGCGGCCTTCTCGGCTGCCTTCGCCGCGCGCCGGATCTGCTTGTCGGTCATCACGGTGATGGCGTCGGGGAACTCCGCCGGCGCGACCACCGGCGCCCGGCCCGCACGCACCAGCATCCGCAGCCCCAGCGCATAGAACCCGACGACGAGCACGGCACCGGCCAGCGCCGCGCCGAACACCTGGACGAAGGCCGTCCAATCGACGTGCACGGTCATCGCGATCCTCCCTTGCGCTGCGCGTCGGCACGTTCGGCCGCACGCCGCGCGGCCCGTTGCCGGAGCGTGGGCGGCGGGTTCCGCGTGACCTTGACCGCGAGGCCGGAGTCGGCCACTTCGCTCATCGCGTTCGAGGAGTCGACGTGGCTGCGCCGTGAGCGCAGGAAGAGCGCGACGATGATCACGACCGCAATGATCGCGTCCACGAGGATGCCCCACTGTCCGAACCACACGACGACGAGGGCCGCGCCCGCGCCCACGGCGGCGGACGCCGGAAGCGTCAGCACCCAGCCGATCGTGATGCGCCCGACGGTGCGCCAGCGCACCGTCGATCCGCGACGGCCGAGTCCCGAGCCGATGACCGAGCCGGATGCGACCTGCGTCGTCGACAGAGCGAAGCCCAGCGCGCTCGAGGCGAGGATCGTGGCGGCGGTGGAGGTCTCGGCGGCGAAGCCCTGAGCGGGCTTCACGTCGGTCAGCCCCTTGCCGAGCGTGCGGATGATCCTCCAGCCGCCCATGTAGGTACCGAGCGCGATCGTGAACGCGCACGCGAGGATGACCCAGAGCTGCGGATCGGCGTGCGCCGCGTTCTGCCAGCCCGCCGTGATGAGGGCGAGCGTGATGACGCCCATCGTCTTCTGGGCGTCGTTGGTGCCGTGGGCGAGCGCGACGAGGGACGACGTGAAGATCTGCCCCCAGCGGAATCCGTCGCGCCCGTCGGGCTTGTCGTCGTAGCGACGCGTCAGCGCGTACGCCAGTCGCGTCACGAGGAAGGCGATCACCCCCGCCGTGAACGGCGCGATCAGGGCGGGCAGCACGACCTTGCTCAGCACCATGCCGAAGTCGATCGCCTGCAGACTGGCGCCGACGAGCGTCGCGCCGATGAGCCCGCCGAACAGGGCGTGCGACGAGCTGGAGGGCAGGCCCAGCAGCCAGGTCAGCATGTTCCAGGTGATGGCCCCGATGAGGCCGGCGAAGATGATCGGCAGGAAGGCCAGGGGGGTGATCTGGTCTTCGCGGATGATGCCGTGCGAGATCGTCTTCGACACCTCGGTCGACAGGAACGCGCCCACGAGGTTGAGGCTCGCCGCGAGCATGACGGCGACCTTCGGCTTCAGCGCTCCTGTGGCGATCGGGGTCGCCATCGCGTTGGCGGTGTCATGGAAGCCGTTGGTGAAGTCGAAGAAGAGCGCGAGCGCGATCACCAGGACGACGATGAGGGCAGCGGTTTCCACGGGTCGCTTTCCGTCGGGTATCGAATGGGGATGCCGATGGGATCGGCGGTGCGAACGAAGAGTTCACCGTGTGTTCAGGGTCCGGCAACCGGACGAGAGAAATCCTCGCACATCGCACGACCTGCGCACGACGCCGATGCGGCGTGAGAACACGGCGTCACCCGCCGTGGGTCGACTAGCGTGGAGAGGTGAGCATCGCCGAAATCGGCGGCCCCGTCGCCGCCGTCCGCCCGACCGTCCGCACACATCACGGCGACGAGGTGGTCGACGAGTACGAGTGGCTGCGCGCGAAGGACGACGCCGAGGTCATCGCGCACCTGGAGGCCGAGAACGCGTACGCCGAGGAGCGCACCGCGCACCTCGCGCCGCTGCGCCAGCGGATCTTCGACGAGATCCGCGCGCGCACGCTCGAGACCGACCTATCGGTGCCGACCCGTCAGGGTGCGTGGTGGTACTACGGACGCACGGTCGAGGGCCAGCAGTACGGCATCCACTGCCGCGCGCCGCTCGCCTCGGCCGACGACTGGACCCCACCCTCTCTCACCCCCGGTGTCGACGTGCCCGGTGAGGTCGTCCTGCTCGACGGCAACGTCGAGGCCGCGGGGCACGAGTTCTTCTCGCTCGGCAGCTTCGACGTCAGCACGGACGGCGCATTCCTGCTCTACGGCGTCGACGTCGAGGGCGACGAGCGCTACACCCTGCGGGTGCGCGACCTCGCGACCGGCGACGATCTCGCCGACATCGTCGAGGGCACCGCGGCCGGCGCCTGCTTCTCACCCGACGGCCGGTTCGTGGTCTACACCACCGTGGACGACGCGTGGCGGCCCGACACGGTGTGGCTGCACGAGGTGGGCACGGATGCCTCCGCCGACGTGCGCCTGTTCCACGAACCCGACGAGCGGTACTGGGTCGGCGCCGGCTTCACCCGCAGCGAGCAGTACCTGGTGATCGAGGCGGGGTCGTCGATCACCACCGAGGAGTACCTCGTCCCGGCATCCGACCTGCGCGCCGAGCCCCGGTCGATCTGGCCGCGCCGCGAGGGCGTCGAGTACTCGACGACCCACGCGATCGTGGACGGCGAGGACGTGCTGTACGTCGTCCACAACGACGGCGCGCTCGACTTCGAGCTGGTGCGCGTCTCGGCATCCGACCCGCAGGGCCAGCGCGAGGTCATCCTTGCTCACGAGCCGGGGCGACGTCTGCTCGACGTGTCGGCCTTCCGCGACTGGGGGGTCGTCTCGTACCGCCGCGACGGTCTCGCCCGACTCGGGATCCTCTCTTACGAGACGGGGCGCGTCGACGAGCTGCACTTCGACGAAGACCTCTATGCCGCCGGCGCCGGCGGCAATCCCGAATGGGCGACACCGGTCATCCGCCTCGGGTACGGATCGTTCGTCACTCCCGGAACGGTCTACGACTACGTGGTCGCGACCGGTGAGTTCCTGCTGCGCAAGCGCCAGCCGGTGCAGGGCGGCTACGACCCCGCGGACTACGACCAGCGGCGCGAGTGGGCGGTGGCATCCGACGGCACCCGCGTGCCGGTGTCGCTCGTCTGGAAGCGCTCGTTCGGCGCACCGGGCGAAGGCGTCGCCCGCCCCGTGCACCTCTACGGCTACGGCTCGTACGAGCACTCGATCGAGCCGGGCTTCTCGGTCGCGCGGCTGTCGATGCTCGACCGCGGCGTCGTCTTCGCCATCGCGCACGTGCGCGGCGGCGGCGAGCTCGGTCGGCAGTGGTACGAGGACGGCAAGCTGCAGCACAAGCGCAACACCTTCACCGACTTCGTCGCCGTCGCCCGCCACCTCGTCGACACCGGCGTGACCGCCCCCGAGCGGCTCGTCGCCGAGGGCGGCTCGGCGGGCGGCCTCTTGATGGGCGCGGTCGCGAACCTGGCGCCCGAGCTGTTCGCGGGTGTGCTCGCCGACGTGCCGTTCGTGGATGCCCTGACGACGATCCTCGACCCGTCGCTGCCGCTGACGGTCATCGAATGGGACGAGTGGGGCGACCCGCTGCACGACCCCGACGTCTATGCGTACATGAAGTCGTACACCCCGTACGAGAACGTCCGCGAGGGCGTCCAGTACCCGCGGATCCTCGCCGCGACCTCGCTCAACGACACCCGGGTGTACTACGTCGAGCCCGCGAAGTGGGTCGCGCGCCTGCGCGCGGTCGGCGCGGACGCTCTGCTCAAGTGCGAGATGGTCGCCGGCCACGGCGGCGTGTCGGGCCGCTACAACGCGTGGCACCAGCGGGCGTTCGAGCTCGCGTGGCTGCTCGACGTGCTCGGCCTCACCGAGGCATCCACCGACGCCTGACCCCACGCTGGCGGTGGCGCCGCTGTGGCGCCGATGCGGGGCGCTGCCGAACATGTCCCACTATCGGCAAGACATGTCCCACTTTCTGTCGCTCATGGCCCTCGCACGCGACAGATTCTGGGACACAGCCGGGGTGCGGGGATGCCTGCGCCCGCAGCTTGTCCCAGCACTTCCGCACCGGCGGGAGACCATGTCCCACTATCGGCAGAGCATGTCCCACTTTCCGCATGGCATGTCCCACTAGCCGTCGCCGCCGCGCACCTTCGACGACAGATTCTGGGACATAGGTGAGAGGTGGGATGCCTGCGTCGCGCGGGGCCCAGGGCGACGAACCATCGCCGCCAGCCATGTCCCACCATTCGCGGCGCATGTCCCACTTTCTGCCGCTCAGACACCCTTCAAGCGACAGAAAGTGGGACACGGCTGGCAACGGATGACCCACCGCCCCACCGACCCCAAGAAACCACACTGCCCACCCCAGGCCAGGCCCCCGCCGCTCAGGCGGTGGCGATGGCGAAGACCGGTGCGGTCGACGGCCTACCGTCGGGCGAGCCTCCGCTCGGCTCGACCGTGACGGCGATGGTGTCGCCGGGCTGCATGTCGCCGCTCAGCTGCGCCGTCGTCGAGGTTCCCGACGCATCGAATGTGCCAGCGGGGATCGGCGTTTCACCGCGGATGTACCAGAGCTCGAACGTGCGATCGGCATCGATGGCGGGAAGGCCGCGCGCGACGACGACGGCCTTTCCGACGCTCGACGACCAGTGCAGCGTCGCGACACCACCGTCGAAGGTCGCCTGTGCCGACGCTGCGTCGGATGCCTGCTCGATCTGCGCGAGCGCCGACACTGCCGGCGGGCGCTGCCAGACGTTCGCGACCGACCCCGCACCCCAGCCGATCACGACCAGCAGCGCGATCGACGCGACGAGGGCGAACAGACCGCGACTCCAGTTGCGGCGTTCGATGGCCTGGACGACCTCCGTGGGAGGAGAGGCGGTCACCGACGACGTATCGGATGCCGGTGAGACCGCGTCGTCGTCGGCATCGTCCACGGCGCTGAACGCCGTCCGCAGCATGGACGTCCCCGTCTCCTCGCGCGGCGGCGTCACCCCACTCGAAGACTCGGTCTCCACGGCGGAGCTCGCGATCTCGCCACCGTCCACCGAGGCAACATCCAGTCCCGAGCTCGCGCCTGGCTCCGTGCCCGAGACCGCGCCCTGGTCCGCATCGGCCGGGACCGCGCGTGTCGGGGCATCCGCCGCACCCAGCACTCCCGCACCCAGCACGCCCGCACCCAGCACTCCCGCACCCGCACCGAGCACGCCCGCAGCAGCACCCGAGTCCGCAGCAGCACCCGAGTCCGCAGAACCGCCAGGACCCCCAGGAATCACGACCGTCGCCGCGTCCCCGGCCGCGACGTCCGACGCCACCTCGTCCTCGCCCCGCGCGGCCCCACCTTCCGGCGCCGAGGCCTCGTCCGCCGAGACGGCGATCGCGGCGAGCAGTTTCGAACGCAGCGCGAGCGGCGGCGCAACGGGCGCGACGCCCTCGGCGAGCGCGGCGGCGGTCTCATCGTCGGATGCGGCGATCGCGGCCCACTCGGGGTGCTCGACGAGCGCATCGAGGTAGGCGCGCTCGTCGTCATCGGAGAGGGCGCCCAGGGCGTGTCCTGCCGACAGCTCGGCGAACTCATGCACGTTCACGACATCACCCCCATCTCCTGGCGCAGGCGCGACAGTCCGTCACGCATCCTCGTCTTGATCGTCCCCAGAGCGGCTCCCGTGAGTGCGGCGATCTCGCTCTGACTGTAGCCGCCGAAGTATGCCAGGGTCAGCGCTTCGCGCTGCACGTCGGTGAGGGCCTCGAGGGCACGGGCGACGCGCCGGCTCTCGATGCGCAGTTCGACCTGCTCCGCGACATCCTCCTGCGGGGTGGAGAGTTCTCTGAGTCCCGCCTTCTCGTCGCGCTCCGCGCTGGATTGCGCGGAGCGCACCCGATCGACGGCCCGCCGATGCGCGATCGTCATGACCCAGGTCCTCCCCTGCCCCTTGTTCGGAGCGAACGCCGCAGCGGATTGCCACACTTCGAGGAAGACCTCCTGCAGCACCTCCTCGCTGTGCGCGCGGTTGACGAGGACGCGCAGGATGAGTCCGAAGACGCGCGACGAGAGCATGTCGTAGAGCTGGGCGAACGCGCCCTGGTCCCCCGCGGCGATCCGCACGAGCAGGTCGCCGGCGTGATCGCGCGCTGGCGACTGCTCGTTCACTTCCACACCGTCGATGACCATCCTTCACAGCATGCCGCATGATGCACCTCCTGTCGCACCGACGCTCACCCGAAGGTGAACGAGTAGGCCTGGACTCCGGTGCCGACCGTGACATCGAGGATGCCCGTGGTGATGTCGTTCGACGAGGCGATCCGATACGAGCGAGGCGTTCCCGAGACATCGATGGTCGTGGTGGTGCCGTCCTGAGCGCGGACGGTCACCGCTCCCTCGCCTGCGAGCACCATCTGCACCTGGGCCGCTCGATAGCTGAGACGGATGCCCGCGGCATCCGACCCTGCCGGCGTCGCGAACTGGGTCTGCACGTTCCAGCGCCCGTCGAGGGCGAACGTGTCGGACGGCTGGTCGGCGGGGTACGAGAAGGTGTTCTCGCCCGACGAGTACGCGCCGGGTCCGGCGAAGTTGACGTCTTTCGATGACCCGAGGAACGTCTCTCGGGTGAGGGTTCCCGTCTGCGGCGTGTCGTCGGCGACCTCGGTGGGATCCGGCAGGGTGACACCGGGGTTCGCCTGCTGCAGCAGTTCGCGCAGCATCTTCTCGGTCGCCGCGTAGTTGCCCTCACCGAACGAGATGTGCCGCACGGTGCCCTGCGCATCGATCAGGTAGTGCGCCGGCCAATAGCTATTGCGGTAAGCGGTCCAGGTCGCGAGGTTGTTGTCGAGGGCGACCGGGTAGGTGATGCCGAAGTCCTTGGTGCCGGCGGCGACGTTGCCGGGGTCTTTCTCGAAGGCGTACTCGGGTGAGTGGATGCCGATGACCTCGAGCCCGGCGTCGCGATAGGCCTTGTCCCACGCGACCACGTGCGGAATCGATCGCTGGCAGTTGATGCACGAGTAGGCCCAGAAGTCGATGAGCACGACCTTGCCGCGCTGCTGCGCGAGGTCGACCGGAGCTCCGTCGGGGGTGTTGAGCCACTGCTGGATGCCACGGATCGCCGGGGCCGTGCCGCACGACTGCAGCTCGTCGGCACCGTTCGTGCACTTGTCGAGATAACGGTTCTCGTCGGTGACGAGGCCGCCGAGGCCCAGTGCGCGCGAGGCGTCCTCGTTGCCGGTCAGGTCGCGCTGCAGCTGGGCCGTGTAGTCCGGCAGGAGTCGCTGCAACTGCTGCGGCACATTGAAGACGAGACCGCCGGCGAGCGCCAGCATCGCGACACCGGCTGCGATCCGCAGCCCCCGCTCGCGGGTGCGGAAGGCGCGGATGCGTTCGACGACACCGCGCCCGGCGAGGGCGAAGACCAGCAGCGGGATCGCGACGCCGATTGCGAACGAGGCGGTGAGCAGCACCGTGTCGAGTCCGATGCGGCCGGTCGCGCCGGCCACGATGATGGCGGCGAGCACCGGCCCGGCGCACGGCACGAAGACCGCACCGAGAGCGAGGCCGACCCCGAAGCCGCTGCCGCCGTTGGCGACCTCGCGGCGCGGGATCCACTGGAACGGCTTCTCGAGCAGCTGCTCGAACCTCGGGAGCAGTAGGCCGATGCCGATGAGGACGAGCACGCCGATGCCGACCCAGCGGATGACGTCCTGCGGCAAGTTCAGAAGGCCCAGCACGAGCGAGCCGACAAGGGTGACCAGGGTGAAGCTCAGGATGAGGCCCGCGATCACGAGGTAGGGGCGGCTGCGGCGGGCCGGCAGGGGCGCCGCAGATCCTCCGCCGCCCGTCCCGGACGAGCGGTCGAACCGGGCGGACTGCGCTCCCCCGGTGAGGAAGATGACCGGCAGTACCGGCAGGATGCACGGCGAGATCCCCGTGATGAGCCCGCCCAGCAGGCCGATGATGATGACGTCCATGGACTCCTCGTCTCTGTCGGGAGTCATTCGCGACGGACGCCGGATCGGATTGTTCTCGACAGCGCTCGATCCTCGGTACACGCGAATCTCCGGCTCTCGCGTGCCGACCGCACTCCTCTTTATGCAGCCCCGAGTCGACGGGCAGATCGGATGCCCGTCCAAGAAAATCTCGAAGATCGTCCCATCCGATCGGCGCACCTCTCCGAACAAGACTCGAGGCCGCACCCGCGGTCCACGATCAACGGAGGGCATCATGCTCAGCACCAAGAAGAAGATCACCGCAGCTCTGACCTTGACGATCGCCGGCGTGTTCGCACTGTCCGCCTGCTCGGGGTCGATGTCGTCGCCGACGTCGTCGAGCCCCGCGGCCATGGAGAAGGAGACGCCGATGTCGTCGCCGTCGGCGATGGCAAACGACCCGTCCGCGAACCTCGTCGGCTCCGCCTGCGCCGCTTACGCGAAGGCCGTTCCCACCGGCGCAGGCTCGATCGAGGGCATGTCGCAGTCGCCGGTGGCGGTCGCGGCATCCAACAACCCCATGCTCACGACGCTCGTCTCGGCTGTCAGCGGCCAGCTCAACCCCCAGGTGAACCTCGTCGACACCCTCAACGGCGGCGAGTTCACCGTGTTCGCGCCGGTGGACGACGCGTTCAAGAAGATCGACCCGGCCGTGATCGACTCGCTGAAGACCGACAGCGCGACGCTGTCGAAGATCCTGACCTACCACGTCGTGCCCGGCCAGATCGAGCCGTCGAAGATCGCCGGCATGCACAAGACCGTCGAAGGCGGCCAGGTCGACGTGACCGGCTCGGGCGACAACCTGATGGTCAACGGCGCCAAGGTGCTGTGCGGTGGCGTGCAGACCGCCAACGCGACCGTGTACCTCATCGACACGGTGCTAATGCCCCAGCAGTGATCCCACCCTGGTCCTGTGGATGCCACGGGATCAGCTGCGAGGACGGCGCGGCCGTCGACGTGAGACGTCGGCGGCCGCGCCTCTGTGTGCACCACGTTGCTCCGCGACGCCTGCGCACCGGTATTCTGGAACTCTTGGGGCCTCTAGCTCAGTCGGTAGAGCATCGGACTTTTAATCCGCGGGTCGTGGGTTCGAGCCCCACGGGGCCCACCGCTTTTTTGCCTCAGAACCCGTGAAATCACTGGTATCGCAGCGATTCGGTGTTCGAGAACAACTCTCCGTGACAACCGTTTGACAACATCTGAGCGGTTCTCAACGCGTCGAATGCACGCGGCGGCGCGTGTCGACATGTTTGAAGCGCCCTGGGTCTGATGGAGACTCGCGCTATTTGATTCCGACCAGCAGATTGCGGCCGTTGGGGACAGCATAGAATGCGTTCTCAAACTCGACTGGCGGCACGTCGCCGAGGTACCCGTGGAGGCGCTGCGTGTTGTGCCAGTGCACCCATCCGAGGGTCGCGAGCTCGAGGTCCTCGACCGTCTTCCACGGCCCCGAGCGTGCGGGTCCGCGGACGAGTTCGGCCTTGTAGTAGCCGTTCACCGTCTCAGCCAGGGCGTTGTCATAGCTGTCGCCGACCGTGCCGATCGACGGCGTGGCGCCGATCTCCGCGACGCGTTGGGTCTGCCCCGAGTTTGGTTGACATCTGAACTGTGAGGATTCGTCCTCGCTGGAAGGATGTTCTTGTGGCAAAGCCTTATCCCCGAGAGTTCCGCGATGATGTCGTGGCCGTGGCCCGGAAGGGTCAGGCGCCGCTGGCGCAGATCGCGAAGGACTTCGGTATCTCCGAAGGCTCGTTGAGCAACTGGATGAAGCGGGCCGACGTCGAGGACGGCAAGCGTGCCGGCCTGACCGACGACGAGCGCAAGCAGCTGCGTGAGGCGAATAAGCGGATCCGGTTGTTGGAGCAGGAGAACGAGGTGCTGCGGCGGGCCGCGGCGTATCTGTCGCAGGCGAACCTGCCGGGAAAATAGTCTTCCCGCTCGTCCACGAGATGGCTGCGGCCGGTGCTCCCGTGCGGGTGCCGGTCGCGGTGGCGTTGCGGGTCCTCGGCCTGTCCAGGCAGGGGTACTACCAGTGGCTCAAAGACCCGGTCTCCCAGCGGGACTGGGACGACGCGCACCTGATCGATGTGCTCTACGACCTCCATGCCGACGACGTCACGCTCGGCTACAGGTTCCTCACCGATGAGCTCGAGTCCGAGCACGGGATCTCCGCGAGCGAGAACCGGGTGCACCGACTCTGCCGGATCGCGGGCATCCACGCGTCGCACCACCGCAAGCGCAGCAAACCCGGCAGCACGGGACCTGCGCCGCATGATGACCTCCTCGCGGTCGTCGACGAGCACGGCGTCATCCGGCACGAGTTCATCGCCGACGGGCCGAACAAGGTCTGGCTCTGGGACATCTCGGAACACCCGACCAGAGAAGGCAAGCTCTACATCTGCGCGATCAAAGACGTCTGGTCGAACAAGATCGTCGGTTACTCCATCGACACCCGCATGAAGTCATCTCTCGCCCGCGCGGCGATGCGCAACGCGATCGCGTTGCGCTCACCTGACGGCACGATCTGCCACTCCGACAGAGGCGGCCAGTTCCGCGCGAAACGCACCCAGAACCTGCTCCGCAACAACGGGCTCGTCGGCTCCATGGGCAGATCCTACGGCGCCGGGGACAACGCGAGTATGGAGAGCTTCTTCAGTCTCCTCCAGAAGAACGTACTCAACACGAGACGCTGGGACACCCGCGCCGATCTCCGCCTCGCGATCGTCACCTGGATCGAAACGAAGTACAACCGAAGGCGCCGGCAGCGCGGCCTCGGCAAACTCACCCCCGCCGAGTTTGAGATGATCTACAAGGACGCAGAAGCGGCCTGATCACCCCAAACCCCGACTGTCAACAAGACTCGGGGCAGACCCGGCTTCGTTCCAGGCCGCGACGGAGGAGCGGGAGAAGCGGCAGGCGAGCGCGGTCACTGTGGAGGCGGCGGGCTACGCACACAATGGCTACGACGCGTACGTGACCGTGAGCTTCCACAACGGCAGCGATCGACCCATCTACGACATTGAGGTGTCGGCGATTCTCGCCGGGCATCACGACGCCACGGGGATCGGGAAATCGCCCGTCCTGAGCGAACATCAGCGCAATCAGATCAACGTGCCGATTACGGGCGCTGCCGCCCCGATCGCGGCGGAGGCCCACGAGAATCGCGGTTTGATTCATTTCACCGACGCAGACGGCGCGCGCTGGCAGCGGCGAAGCCGAGAGGCCCCGACGCGCATCGATCAGTAGTCCTCACGGGTCCGCGTAGTCCGCAATCTTAGGACCGTGCAAAGCACCTCGAGCGTCAGCTCGTGTCGCGATCTGCATCGCGCACGCGACGACAGCCACACAATCCATCGACGGTGGTGCTCAGAGCGCTCATGACCGCCCCCTCATCGGGCGCTGCCCGTTTAGGGATCATCATTCGTGTGCTGGCTGACCGCCCCGTCAGCCCCCTCCTCAATACTTGCGCGCTACGCTAGTATGGCGGTGTGAAGTTTGCGGATCGGGACATCGAGGAATACTGGCTCGGTGGTCCAGCACCGCGACGCGTGCCACCCGACGTCCGGAGGCGTCTGGTGCGCAAGCTCCAAATGCTCGAGGCGGCAGCGGAGCTCCACGATCTGAGGATCCCACCCTCAAACCGCCTCGAGAAGCTGCAAGGCGACCGGGCGGGCACGTACAGCATCCGGGTCAACGACCAATGGAGACTGGTCTTCGACTGGGACGGAGGGGAAGCGAACAATGTCGCATTCATCGACTATCACTGACGATCTCTCGACGCCGGGTGAGATCCTGCTGGAGGAGTTTCTCGAGCCGTTCGGGCTGAGCCAGTACGAGCTCGCCAAGCGCATCGGCGTCGATCAGGCACGCGTCTCGCGGATCGTCCGCGGCAAGCAGGCGATTACGGCGGACACCGCGTTGCGCCTAGGTGCGTTCTTCGGCACCACACCGCAGTTCTGGCTCCGACTGCAGGAGGGCTACGACCTCGCGCTCGCCCGTACCGAAACGCCGATCAGCACAATCCAGCCGCTGAGCGCCTGACCCATCGATGCCCGACCGCAGCGCAGTCACTCGCCTTTCGTGCGGGCGTCGCGCTCGTCGAGTTCCTTCAGCCGCCTGAGCTTCGTCCAGGGGACGAACGCGACCCATGCGACGGACGCGATCGACGCGCCCATGATCATTGACGAGATGTCCATCTCTCGACGCTAAGCCGCCGGATCCGCGGGCACCTCCCCCTCAAGACGGAGCGCGCTCACCGCCACACGAGAAGCGACGAGGTCAGCGGGCGCTCGGTCGGCACGAGCTCGTCGATGGTCCACTCGAGCGGGCCCGTGGCTGCGGCGACGAGCTGCGCCGGGTAGCCGTTGCGCGCATCGATCGCGACGCCGGTGCGCGTCCGCCGGATCTTGCCCGCGAGGTAGACGGCGTCATCCCACACGGTGACCGCGATCGGCGGGCTCTCGCGGTAGAGCCCGGTCGCCTTGTCGGTGACGGCGATGAACACGTGGCTCGGATGCGGCCGTGCCGCAATCGTCGAGGTGACCTCGACGATCTCTTTCGTGGTTTCTTTGGCGCGGTGGAGGAAGCGGCATCGCTCGCCGCTTTCCCCGACAATGTGCGCCGCCTCGTCGACCCGCGGCGCGTGATCGGGAACGAGCGCACGGACCCCGAGAGTGATCGCCGCAATCGCGATCCGATCGGCGTCAGCCGGCGACGAATCGGGCTCAACGCCGACCGTGACCTCGCGCGTCTGCCAGTCATCCGCGCCGCGCCCCACCGGACCGACCTGCACGGTGTTCGGCGCCAGGGCCGTGTCGAGGTGAACGTCGACGACGTAGTTGCTGCCGACCGAGACACCCTCGCCGTTGAGCCACCAGGTGAGGCGGCGCGCGAACGCCTTCGCCTCGTCACACCCCTCGAGGTAGGTGTTGTGGGGCCCGGACATCAGACGTGTCTCCTTGAACCGGGAGGGCCGTCCATCTCTCGTCATGGTCGATGATCCTATCGAGCCCGTCCGATCGAGCGTTGCCGAGAGTCCTCTTCATTCCGCGCCCGGTGTCGCCGCACGGCCGCGCGGTTGGCGCACCGCACCGAGCAGTAGCGCTGCCGTCCGTTGCGGGTGACGTCGACGACCACCGCGGAACACGGGTCACCCGGATCATCGCCGGCGGCGCAACGGCGAAGCCGCTGCATCCCGCGGGTCGTCAGATGCAGCGCCGTCCCGACGCTGAAGACCGCGGCGAGCACCGCCGGAAGGGAGGTGGCGTCGTCGTCGCGATAGTGCAGATGCCAGCCCTCGTCGTCGTGATCGGTGAGCCTCGGGTACGCGGCGGCGGCCACCATGTGCCGGTTCAGCAGGCGGGCGCGCTCGTGCGGATCCTGCGCGTCGACGACGGTCAGCCACTCGTCGACGACTCGGCGCACCCGCCGATGGTCGTCCGCCGCCGCCGTGAACTCCATCGTCATCCCGTGCTTACGTGTGCGGTCGACGATGGCATCGCGGTCCTGCGGCCAGTCGTTGGCGAGCGAGGCGGCCAGAAGCACCGCATATTCGCCGTAAGGGTTGAGATGCATAAGACCATTACATCATCGTGAGCTCATGACCTCACTCGACAGCCTCACCGACCGGCATCCACTCGCCCCCTCTCACGAGCGAGACCACGAGCACGCCTGGAGCACCCGCTCGCGCCACGCGACCTCGGAGGGGTGGGTCCTCTACGTCCACTGTGACGCCTGCGGCGCGTGGCGGGTGGATGCCGGACGCGACGCCCTCCTGCCACCCGTCGCAGCGAGCAGCGTCGTGGCGCGGCCCGGTCAGGAGTAGATGCTCATCATGTGCGCCATCATCGCCTCGAACGCCGAGACCATCCACACGGTGACGATGACGCAGCTGAGCACGGTGGCGCCGATCCACACCCACAGCGGCGCCCAGCCGCCCGATTCGGTGCGTCGCTTCAGCACGACGGTGCGACCGATCACGTAGACCGCGGCGCCCCCGCCGAGCAGGGCGAAGAACGACCAGGCCCACGAGAACGGCAGCGGAACGCCGCGGCGACGGAGCTCCCTCCAGTCAAGCCAGGAGAACAGGATGAACACACCCATCCACAGCCAGCTCAGCCCCGAGATGAGCAGCATCCGCACCTGCCACTGCACGATGCCGGACACGAATGCCCCGGAGTTGTGCGTGGCGCTCGGCAGCATGATCGTGTTCATGTAGCCGTTCCAGTCGATGAAGAAGAGTCCCCCGAGCGGCAGCACGGATGCCACGATCGCCAGCCAGATCCAGACGGTGTTCGTGTCGACCCGCACTGGAGCGGGCGCCACCCATCCCCCGGATGCGACCGGCGCTGTCGCCTGCGGCGCGTGAACCGTCCACTGCGCACCGTCCCACCAGCGGACCGCGCCGCCGCTCTGCGGGTCGGGGTACCACCCCGCCGGCGCGCTCACGCGGCACCCGCCAGCTCGGCGCCGGCGTGGGCGAGTTCGGCGAGCGCACGCTCCGACGAGGCGGGCGCGACGCCCGCGACGAGATCCGTGAGAACCCGCACGCGGATGCCGTGGGCCACGGCATCCAGTGCCGACGCGCGCACGCAGTAGTCGGTCGCGATGCCCGTGACGTCGACCTCGGTGACACCGTGCGCCGCGAGGATGTCGGCCACCCGCTCGCCGGCCTCGGTCGTCCCCTCGAACAGCGAGTACGCGGGAACGCCCTGCCCCTTCCGCACATGGTGGGTCACGGCATCCGTCCGAAGACCCGGGTCGTAGTCGGCACCGTGCGTGCCGGCGACGCAGTGCACCGGCCAGGTGTCGACGAAGTCGGGGGCACCGTCGAGGACGATGTGGCCGCCGTTGTCGGAATCCGGATCGTGCCAATCGCGCGAGGCGACGATCACGTCGTACTCCCCCGCATGCACGGCGAGGTGCGCGGTGATGCCGGCTGCGATCGCGTCACCCCCGTCGACGCCGAGCGCGCCGCCCTCGGTGAAGTCGTTCTGCACGTCCACGATGAAAAGTGCCCTGGTCATACCCCGAGGTTACGCCGCGACTCCCCCTCCGACACAGGGTTTGCGCGTTCGGCGCGCGCCAGCCGCGACGGCCACCAGATGACGCGGCCGAGGTCGTATGCCGCCGCCGGCACCAGCAGAGAGCGCACGACGAACGTGTCGAGAAGCACCCCGAACGCGACGATGAAGGCGAGCTGAGCGAGGAACAGGATCGGGATCACCCCGAGGGCGGCGAACGTCGCGGCCAGCACGAGCCCTGCCGAGGTGATCACCCCACCTGTCGCGACGAGACCGCGGAGGATGCCGGCGCGCGTTCCGTGGCGCAGCGACTCTTCCCGCACGCGCGACATCAGGAAGATGTTGTAGTCGACGCCCAGCGCCACGAGGAAGACGAACCCGTACAGCGGCACCGCCGGATCGGCCCCGGGGAAGGCGAAGACGCCGTTGAAGACGACGGCGCTCACCCCCAGCGCGGCACCGAACGACAGGATGACGCTGAGGATCAGCAGCACCGGCGCGATCACAGCGCGCAGCAGCAGCATGAGGATCAGCAGGATCACGCCGAGGATCACCGGGATGATCACCGTGCGGTCGCGGATCGAGGTGTCGTTCGTGTCGAGGTCGATCGCCGTCGGACCGCCGACGAGGGCCACCCCGTCGCCCAGCTGCGACGCGAACTCCGCCCGCAGGGATCGCACCGTGTTCTCGGCGGCGAGCGAATCCGCCTGATCCGAGAGGGTCGCCACGAGCAGCACGTCGCCGTTCACGACGGTGGGTTCGGGGGCGGCACCGCCGGGCGCGCCGGCCGCGCGGTACACGAGCAGGCCGCTCTCGACCGAGACGGCGGCCTGTCCCGAGGGAGACCCCGCGGCGGTCGCCGCGACCGAGGCGATGCCGGCGGCATCCTGCAGCACGGTGACGGCGGACGCGACCCGGTCCTGGGGAACGATGACGTACGCGGGACTGCCCGAGCCGGCGGCGAAATGCTGGCCCAGCACGTCCTGACCGTCGCGCGCCTCGGAGGCACCGAGCACCAGGTCGCTCTGCGGCACGCCGTCGGCTTTCAGCTGGAGGATTCCCGCGGATGCCACGAGCAGCACGATCGTCGTGATGATCCACACCGGGCGCGAGCGCCGGGCGATGAGGCGGGCCTGCCGCGCCCACAGCCCGCGAACAGGCCGGTTCGGATCGGTGACGAGCGCCTCGGCGGCATCGCCCGGGTCACCGACGACACCCGGCTTCGGCACGAACGGCCAGAACGCAGCGCGACCGACGAGGGCGAGGAGCGCGGGCAGGAACGTGAGCGCCGACAGGACGGCGAAGACGATGCCGATCGAGGCGATGGGACCGAGGGCGCGGTTGGTCGCGAGGTCGCTGAGCAGCAGACACAGCAGCCCCGCGATGACCGTGCCGCCCGAGGCGAGGATCGGCTCGAACGCGCCGCGCCAGGCTTTCTTCGTGGCATCCCATCGGGGTCTTCCCTGCCCCACCGCCTCGCGGAAGCGCGCGACGTAGAGCAGGGCGTAGTCGGTCGCGGCGCCGATCACGAGGATGAACAGGATGCCCTGCACCTGACCGTTCAGCACGAACACTCCCGCCTTGGCGAGCCACCACACGGTGAGCAGCGCCACGCAGAGCGCGAAGGTGGAGGTCAGCAGCACCAGCACCGGCAGCAGCGGCGAGCGGTAGACGATCACGAGGATGACGAACACGGCGCCGAGCGCGACGGCGAGCAGCAGCCCGTCGATGCCGAGGAACCCCTTCACGAGGTCGGCGGTGAAGCCCGCGGGCCCGGTGACCCATGCGTGCAGCCCGTCGGCGAGGTGATCCGTGACCGCAGCACGCACCTCGGCGACGGTGTCGGCGACGTCGCCGCTCGTCGAGATCGGGACGAACAGCTGCACCGCTTCGCCGTCTTCCGAAGGGATCGCGGGCGAGAGCTCGCCGACACCCGGCACGACGCCGATCGCGGTGGCGAGCTCGCCGATGTCGGCGCGCTGCGCATCCGTCAGCGCCCCGTCGCCGGTCACGACCACGACGGCGGGCAGGGTGTCGCCGCCGGTGAACTCGGTCAGCCGCTCCTGCACCTTCGTGGCTTCGGCGGACGACGGAAGGAAGCTCGACTGGTCGTTCGTGGCGACCTCGTCGATCTTGCCGAAGTACGGGCCGCCGATCGACCCGCCGACGAGCCAGATGAGAACGAGCAGCACGGGGATGCCGATGCGCAGCCAGCGCGTGGGGGTGTCGACACGAGAAGTCATGTCGCTAGCTTATCTAGTTATATGCCCGTCATGGAAGCCATGTTCGGCCCGACCTTCGCCGCGGGCTCAGCCTCGCGCGAAGTACAGCACCCACCCGGCGATCAGACACAGCGCACCGAGAGCCAGCATGCCCCCGGCCGACAGCACGAGCATCCGCAGCCCGGCGGACCGCCGGTGCAGGCGCATGCGCCCTGTCCATCCGTGTCGATACCAGATGAGCGCCGTCTCGCGCCCCTCCAGAGTCGCGGCGTCGGCCGGACTCGCGACCGCGCTGTTGGCATCACCGTCCGCATCGAACCAGCGCACGTACGTCCGACCCTCGTCACGATCGACGACGGCATCCGCCGGCAGCCACGAACCGTCCGCCGCCCATGCGATCACCGCGACGACGCCGAGCGCCAACGCCCCGCCGAGCCCCACCCAGGTGAACACCTCGATGAGGGCATCGACGACGGCGGGCGAAGAGGCGGACATGGCGGCGCCAGTCTATCCAGGCGCCCGCTGAACACTCCCGGCGGCGAGGTGCCACCACGACAGAAACGAAGAAGGGCCCCGTCCGGGACCCTTCTTCTTACCGAGCCGCCCAAGGGAATCGAACCCTTGACCTTTTCATTACGAGTGAAATGCTCTGCCGACTGAGCTAGGGCGGCGTGCGACGCGAGCGCCATGCACGATGAATGATCCTACAGGGTCGACGGGGATGCCGCGAACCACGCACGTCTCGTCCGTCCGCGTCGCCGTGTTACACCCTCGATTCGGACCGAGCGCCCCTCCCCCGTAGCGTCGAGGAGGCACCGCGATGAGGCGAGCGCGGGTCGCCGGAGGAATCCGCTTCTGCGCTGTGCGGTGCCCACACAACCAAGGAGCATCACATGTCGAAGAAGAAGACCCTGGCTGCGCTCGCGCTGGCCGTCCCCCTCGCCCTGCTGTTCAGCGCCTGCGCGTCAGGCACCACGAACCCGTCCTCGAGCGACGGGGCCGCATCGGGCACCGTCCGCATCGGCGTCGTCGGCGCCGGAGACCCCTACTGGGAGACGTACACGAAGGCCGCCGCCGCGGCGGGCATCACCGTCGACATCGTGAACTTCGACTCGTACGACCAGCCGAACCCCGCTCTGTCGGCGGGCGAGCTCGACCTGAACCAGTTCCAGCACATCATCTACCTGGCCACCTACAACGTCGCCGCGAACGATGACCTGCAGCCCATCGGCGCTACCGCCATCTACCCGCTCGGCCTGTACTCCACGAAGTACAAGACCGCCGCCGACATCCCGTCGGGCGAGACGGTCGCCGTCCCCAACGACGAGTCCAACCAGGCGCGTGCACTGCTCGTCCTGCAGTCGGCCGGCCTCATCTCGCTGAAGGACGGCGGCTCGATCTTCTCCACCGTCGCCGACATCGAGCCGAGCTCGAAGGTCAAGGTCCAGGCCGTCGCCGCCGACTTCACCGCCTCGTCGCTGCCCGACTACGCCGGCGCCGTCGTCAACAACGACTTCGTGGCCAAGTCCGGCCTCACCGACGATCAGCGCCTCGCCCAGGACGACCCGACCTCCGCCTCGGCGTTCCCCTACGTCAACATCTTCGCCGCGAAGAAGAAGGACGCCGACAACCCGACGTACAAGAAGCTCGTCGACATCTACCAGCAGACCAAGGACGTGCAGGACGGCGTGCTGAAGGCATCCGGCGGCAGCGCCGTGCTCGTCACGACGCCCGTCTCCGATCTCGTCGCCTCGCTCACCAAGACCGAGGACGAGATCCGCGCTCACAAGTGAGCATCCGCGGATGCGGCCCGTTCCACGGAGCGGGCCGCATCCGCGCGTCAGCGAAGGAACACATGCCATGACCCTCATCCGCCTCAGCGGCGTGACGAAAGCCTTCCCCGCGCCCTCGAAGGGCGCTCCGCCCGTCGTGGCCGTGGACGACGTCACACTCGAGATCGCCGCGGGCGAGATCTGCGGCATCATCGGCTACTCCGGCGCCGGCAAGTCGACGGTGCTGCGCCTCGTGAACGCCCTCGAGACGCCCACGTCGGGGTCGGTCGAGATCGACGGACGCGACATCACACGCTTCGGCGAGCACGAGCTGCGGCGCCTGCGCAGTGACATCGGCATGATCTTCCAGCAGTTCAACCTGTTCGACTCGCGCACCGTGGCCGGCAACGTCGCCTACCCCCTCGAAGTCGCCGGTCGTCCCCGCGCCGAGATCCGCGCACGGGTCACCGAGCTGCTCGAGTTCGTCGGCCTCGCCGGCAAGGCGCGCAGCTATCCCGAACAGCTCTCGGGCGGCCAGAAGCAGCGCGTCGGCATCGCACGCGCGCTCGCCACGAGCCCGCGCATCCTGCTGGCCGACGAGGCGACGAGCGCCCTCGATCCCGACACGACGCAGGAGGTCCTCGCCCTGCTGCAGCGCGTGAACGCCGAGCTCGGCATCACGATCCTCGTCATCACGCACGAGATGGACGTCGTCCGCACCCTCGCCGACCGTGTCGTCGTGATGGAGCACGGACGCATCATCGAAGAGGGCAGCGTCTTCGACATCCTCTCCGCACCGCAGCAGCCCGCGACCGCCCGCTTCGTGTCGAGCATCATCGACGACGTCCCCTCGGGGGACGATCTCGCCGTACTCCGCGAACGCCACCCCGGCCGCATCGTCACCCTCGACATGCGCGAAGGCACCTCCGCCCAGGCCGACGTCTTCGCGGCCCTCGCGGCCCACGGTGTGCGCGTCGAAGTCATCCACGGGGGCATCAACGACGTTCGCGGGCGCGTCTTCGGACACCTGACCCTCGCCGTCACGGGCGACGCGGATGCCGTCGCGCGTGCCATCGCCGCCGCCTCAGCCATGGCATCCCTGACCGAGGAGGACACCCGTGGATAGGCTCATCCAACTTCTCCCCGTGATGTGGGAGGCGACGATCGAGACGCTCGTCGTCGCCTCGGGAGCGCTCGTTCTCGGCGGCATCGGCGGACTGGTCCTCGGGATGGCGCTCTACGCGACGCGCGCCGGAAGCCTCTTCCCGAATCGCGTCGTGTTCGGCGTCCTCAACGTCGTCGTCAACACGTTCCGCCCCATCCCCTTCATCATCCTGCTGCTCGCGCTGCAGCCGATCGCCCGCGGCATCGGCGTTCCCGGCACCGGCGTGCCGTTCGCGATCTTCGCGATCACGATCGCGTCTCTGTTCGCGATCAGCCGCATCGTGGAGCAGAACCTGCTGACCGTGCGCCCGGGGATCATCGAGGCGGCGCGGGCCGCGGGTGCCAGCCGTTCGCGCATCCTCTTCCGACTGATCCCACGAGAGGCCCTCGGTCCCCTCGTCCTCGGCTACACGTTCGTCGTCGTCGCCCTCGTCGACATGACGGCGATCGCCGGCGCCGTCTCGGCCGGAGGCCTGGGCGAGTTCGCGATCAACTACGGCTCCAAGCAGTTCAACCCGTGGGTGACCTGGTCGGCCGTGCTCGTGATCGTGATCATCGTGCAGGCGGTCCAGTTCGTCGGGAACACGCTGGCGCGCCGGGTCCTGCGCCGCTGACCGCGACTCGACTCGACGTCCGGGCGACGCACGCGGCGGTTCCCCGGCCGGCCCCACCGCGCTCCCGGCGGGGCGATCGAGCCCAGCCGTCCGAGACCGATCATTCGGAGCAGGTCAACCCGTTCTGCGGCACGGTGCCGTCCAGCAGATAGTCCTCCACCGCGGCGTCGACGCATGAGTTGCCCTTGTTGTACCCCGTGTGCCCCTCGCCTTCGCGAGTGACGAGGACGCCCGAAGACAACTGCTGCGCCAGCGATACCGACCATGCGTAGGGCGTGGCGGGGTCGTTCGTCGTACCGACCACGACGATCGGCGCCGCCCCGTCGGCCGTGATGCGCTCGCGCACGCCCGTGGGCGGGTAGGGCCACGTCTCGCACGGGTCGACGCCGTCCCAGTACGGCGCGATCGTCGGAGCTTTCTGCGCGATCAGCGCGGTCGCAGCATCTTTGTCGGCCTGCGACGTGTCGACCGGGTAGTCCATGCAGTTGTAGGCACGGAAGGCCTCGGTGGAGTTGTCGCTGTACATGCCGGCGCCGTCGCGCGCGTAGTAGAAATCGGTGAGTCGGAATGCGGTGTCGGCCTTTCCGGACAGCGCGTCGGACAGCGCGCTCGTGAGGAAGCTCCAGCTGTCCTGCGAATAGAGCGCGGCGACGATCGCCGTCATGAGCGAATCGGCACCCAGCAGCCGCCCGTCGGATGCCTTCAGGGGCCGGGCATCCACGTTCGCGAGCAGCGTTGCGAGGCCTGCCATCGCCTGATCGGTCGTACCGGAGAACGGGCAGCTCGATCCCGCCAGGCAGTCCGCCATGTAGGCACGCAGGGCCGACTCGAAACCGATCGCCTGAGTGGTGCCGACGTCGAGACCCGACACCGACGGGTCGATCGCACCGTCGAGCACGAGCCGACCGACCCGCTCGGGGAACAGCTTCGCGTACGTCGCGCCGAGGAAGGTGCCGTACGAGTAGCCGAGGTAGTTGAGCTTCGCATCACCCAGAACGGCGCGCAGCAGATCCATGTCGCGCGCGGCGTTGTCGGTCGTGATGTACGGGAGGATGCCTCCGGAGTTCGCGTCGCACGCGGCGGCGAACGCCTTGTTGCGCCCCGTGAGCTCGGTGCGCCAGGCATCCGTGCCGCGCATCGATCTCGGGATGTCGAACAGATAGGAGTCCATCTGCGCGCCGTCGAAGCAGCGCACCGCCGTCGAACGCCCGACGCCGCGCGGGTCGAACCCGATGACGTCGTAGGCGTCGGAGAGCGCCGAGCCGACGGCGTACGACGCCGACTTCGCGATGAGGTCGTAGCCGCTCGCGCCCGGGCCGCCCGGGTTCGTCAGCAGCGACCCGATCGCGTCGCCGTTCGTCGCGGCACGGCGGATCACGGCGAGATCGATCGTGCCTACGCTCGGGTCGTTCCAGTCCAGCGGAGCGGTCACCGTGGTGCAGTCGAAGCTGCCCGACCCCACGCCCGAGCACGGCGACCAATCCAGTTGCTGCCCGTAGAGGTCCTCGAACCCGGCCGGCGCTCCGTCGACGTCCGGCTCGCGGCTCGCGGCCGGAGAGGCCGCCGATTCCGGCGGGATGGCGGCGTAGAGGCATCCGGAGAGCATCGTCGCCGTCACGGCGAGCGCCGCGACGGCCGTCAGGGTGCGTCGGAGAGCGTTCACGGGGTCCTTCCGCTCGCGACCGTCACCATCAGACTCTCGAGAGCGAGCGCCGGCGCGGCATTGCCTTCGAGGTTGGTGCGGGTCGCCGAGATCTGATCGAGCACGACGAGGGTGCGCTGGGGCGTCCACGCGGCGGCGAGGGCCGCGATCTCGGTCGCGAGCTCGCGGTTGATGAGGTCGTCGCCCTGTCCGAACTGCAGCATGAGGGTGTCGCGGAACATCGACTCGAGATCGGTCAGAATGCGATCCAGGCCGTCGCGCAGGCTGCGCGTCGCGCGCCGCTTCTGGTCGTCGTCGAGCGCGCTCAGCTGTCCGCGCACCGCGGGGGGCACGGCGGCGCCGGGAGCGATGCCGAGTGTGCGCCGCAGCGACTCGCGCTCCGCCTCGTCGCGCTCCGCCGTCAGCGCTTTCGCATCGTCGGTGGCGAGCTGCACGATGCGTGCCGCCGTCTCGACCGCGGTACCGACGCCGCGGACCGCGAGCACGGCGCGCAGCGTCTCTTCCCGTCGCGCTCGCGCGTCGGCGTCGGTCGCCAGACGCACCGCCATGCCGATGTGACGCTGCGAGAGGCGCGCGGCCTGCTCGGCGGTCGCCTCGTCGACGCCGGTGCGAGCCACGATCAGCCGGGCGACGTCGGGCACGTCCGGCTCGTGCAGGCGCAGGGTGCGCACGCGCGAACGGATCGTCGGCAGCAGGTCGGCCTCACTGGGGGCGCAGAGGATCCACACGGTTCGCTCCGGTGGCTCTTCGAGAGCCTTCAGGAGCACGTTGGAGGTGCGCTCGACCATACGGTCGGCATCTTCCATCACGATGACGCGGTAGCGACCCAGCGACGGCGAGAAGTAGGAGCGCTCGACCAGCGATCGGGCGTCCTTGATCGAGATGATGACGCCCTCGGTGCGCAGCGCCGTGAGGTCGGGATGCGTGCCGGCGAGCACCTGCCGCATCGCCGCCTCGTCGCCCGGCTCGGCGATGAGGGCCGCCGCGAAGGCGGATGCCAGGGTGGACCGGCCCGAGCCCGCGGGCCCTGTGATGAGCCAGGCATGGGCCAGCTGCGCAGGATCGCTCGCGGCGGCCTCGAGCTGGGCCAGCGCGTCGTCCTGGCCCCAGACCTCGCCCCACGGAAGCGCCGCCCGGGAGTTCTCCCCGGCGGCGACCGGAGCGTCCGCAATCATGTCCCCCAGCCTACGTGCCCGCACCGACACCTCCCTCTCCCCCGGACGCGAACGGCGCGCGGATCAGGAGAGGTGCGAGAGGACCCGGCTGCGGATCGCGGCGGCGAGTTCGTCGGCGGGAAGCGCGGCGTCCAGCACCAGGTAGCGGGCGGGCTCGGCGTCGGCAAGATGCAGGAACGCCGCGCGCACGCGCTCGTGGAACTCGCTCTTCTCGGCCTCGAGCCGGTCGAACGGCTTGTCCGCGGCATCGAGCCGGGCACGAGCGGATGCCGGGTCGAGGTCGAGCAGCACGGTGACATCCGGCAGCGCACCCTCCGCGGCCCACAGGGACAGATCGCGGATCTCGCCGGCATCCAGCACCCGCCCCGCCCCCTGGTACGCAACCGACGAGTCGAGGTAGCGATCCTGGATGACGACGTCGCCCCGCTCGAGCGCGGGACGCACGAAGGTCGCCACGTGGTGGGCGCGATCCGCCGCGTACAGCAGCGCCTCGGCGCGTGGGGCGACCTCGCCGCGGTGGTGCAGCACGATGTCGCGGATCAGGACCCCGACCTCGGTCCCGCCCGGCTCGCGCGTGCGCACGACCGAGCGCCCCTGCTCGCGCAGCCACGTCTCGAGCAGAGTCGCCTGGGTGGTCTTGCCCGTGCCGTCGCCGCCCTCGAAGGTGACCCAGAGGCCACCCGCCGGCGCGGCATCCGGGGTCGGTGCCGCGTCCGGCACGCCGGCCGCGGTCACTTCTTGGCGGCGGGCTTGCGGGCGGTCGTGGAGGTGCGACGCGTCGTGCGCTTGGGGGCCGGGCCCTTGGCACGCTTGTCCGCCAGCATCTGCACGGCGATCTCGAACGTGATGTCGTCGGCGGTCTGGCCGCGCGGGATCGTCACGTTCGTCGTGCCGTCGGTGACGTAGGCCCCGAAGCGGCCGTCCTTGATGCGGATCGGCTTGCCGCTGACGGGGTCGGCCTCGAATTCCTTGAGCGAGGTCGCGGCGCGGTTCGCGTACTTCGGCTGCGCGTAGATCTCGAGCGCCTGATCGAGCGTGATGTCGAAGATCTGATCTTCGCTCGAGAGCGACCGCGAGTCGGTGCCCTTCTTCAGGTAGGGGCCGTACGGGCCGTTCTGTGCGGTGATCGGCGTCTCGGTCTCGGGGTCGACTCCCACCGTGCGCGGCAGCGAGAACAGCTTCAGCGCCGTGTCGAGGTCGATCGTCTCGGGAGACATGCTCTTGAACAGCGACGCACGGCGCGGCTTGGGAGCTTCGACCTTCTTCTTGGCGACGCGCTTCTTCGGCGCCCCCTCGACCGGTTCGGGGGCGGGCTCGGGCTCCGGCTCGGGCGGCAGCACCTCTTCGAGGTAGGGACCGAACCGCCCGTCCTTCACGACGATGTCTCGCCCGGTCTCGGGGTTCTGCCCCAGCACGCGATCGCCCGCGACGGGAGCGTCGATGAGCTCGCGCGCCTTATCGGGCGTCAGCTCATCGGGCGCGAGCTCGCGCGGCACGTTGACGATGCGGGTCGTTCCGTCCTCGTTCGGCACGTCGAGGTACGGGCCGTAACGACCGAAGCGGAGCGTGGCGACGTCGCCGATGCGGGTCGCGTTGATCTCACGCGCGTCGATCTCGCCGAGGTTGTCGAGGATGTTCCGCAGTCCGACGTGGCCGTCGGAGCCGAAGTAGAACTCCTGCAGCCATTCGACACGCTGCTGCTCGCCGCGCGCGATGGCATCGAGGTCGTCCTCGAGGGCAGCCGTGAAGTCGTAGTCGACGAGGTCGGCGAAGTGCTCCTCGAGAAGACGCACCACGCTGAAGGCGAGCCAGCTCGGCACGAGCGCCTGACCGCGCTTCGTGACGTACTCGCGGTTGATGATGACGTCGATGATGCTCGCGAAGGTCGAGGGGCGCCCGATGCCCTTCTCTTCGAGCGCTTTGACGAGCGAGGCCTCGGTGTACCGGGGCTTGGGGCTCGTCGCGTGCCCCTTGGGCTCGATGTCGTGGAGGTTCAGCACATCGCCGACCGCGAGCGCGGGGAGCGATTGATCGTCGGCCTTGTGATCGTCGGTGCGCTTCTCGTCGCGGCCCTCTTCATACGCCTCGAGGAAGCCCTTGAACGTGTACACCGTGCCCGACGCGGTGAACGCCGCCACGCGCCCCGCGGCGTCGGCCTCGAGCGTGACCGTGGTGGTCTCGTACTTGGCATCCGACATCTGCGAGGCGACGGTGCGCTTCCAGATGAGGTCGTACAGACGCTGTTCGTCGCGGTCGAGCTCGGATGCCACCGACGACGGCGTCCGGAAGGTGTCACCCGACGGGCGGATCGCTTCGTGCGCCTCCTGCGCGTTCTTGCTGTTGTTGCGGTAGCTGCGGGGGTTCGCCGGCACGGCGCGATCGCCGTAGAGCGCGACGGCCTGCGTGCGCGCCGCAGTGACGGCCTGCGTCGACAGCGCCGTCGAGTCGGTGCGCATATAGGTGATGAAGCCCTTCTCGTAGAGCCGCTGCGCGACGCCCATGGCGTGCTTGGCGCTCATCGAGAGCTTGCGTCCCGCCTCCTGCTGGAGGGTCGAGGTCGTGAACGGGGGCTTGGGGCTGCGGGTACCGGGCTTCGCTTCGACCGAGACGACGGATGCCGTGGCCGCGGCCTCGAGGGCGGCGACCAGCTCGCGGGCCTGCGCCTCGGTGAGCACGACGACGGCCTTCTTGAGCTGACCGGCGTCGTCGAAGTCGGTGCCGCGCGCCAGCGGCGCACCGTCGAGGCGCGCGAGGCGTGTGCTGAAGCCGTCCGCGGCGGCACGCCCCGTGGGCGAGGCGAGCGCCTCGACGTCCCAGTAGCCGGCGGAGACGAACGCGATGCGCTCGCGCTCGCGGTCGACGACGAGGCGGGTGGCGGCGGACTGCACACGGCCGGCGGACGTGCCCTGCCCGACCTTGCGGCGGGTCACGTCCGAGACATCCCAGCCGTAGAGCCGGTCGAGGATGCGCCGGGTCTCCTGCGCATCGACCAGGGCGAGGTCGAGCTCGCGCGTGTTGTCGACGGCGGCGCGGATGGCATCCTTCGTGATCTCGTGGAAGACCATGCGCTTGACGGGCACCTTGGGCTTCAGCGCCTCGAGCAGGTGCCAGGCGATCGCCTCGCCTTCGCGGTCTTCATCGGTGGCGAGCAGGAGCTCGTCGGCGCCCTTCAGCGCGCGCTTGAGCTCGGCCACCGTCTTCTTGCCGCGCTCGCTCTCCACGTAGAGAGGAGTGAAGCCGTTCTCGATGTCGATGGAGTACTTGCCCACCGAGGTCTTCTTCAGCTCGGCGGGGATGTCCTTCTTGTCGGCGAGGTCGCGGATGTGCCCGACCGAGCTCAGAACCTCGTACCCGTCGCCCAGGTATCCCTGGATCGAGCGCATCTTCGTGGGCGACTCGACGATCACGAGCTTCTTGCCCGCAGGAGTCTTCACAGCAGCCACGTGGCGTCCTTTCTTCGTTGCACACCATACACACGTGTCACAGGGGAGGAGCCTGTGAGGTGCCGTCGGTTCGCTCTGGGCATCTCGTCGGCCGCGTGTCGCGGCGGCACTCACGCCCGTTCATTCCGCGTTCACCGGGAAGCCACCTGCTGGAACGCGCGCGATCCGACAATCGACACCGACCTGCCTCTACCCGTGCTTGGAGACACCGTGCCCCTCCCTCGTTCGCCGCGCGCCCTCGCGTCCGCCCTCATCGGCATCCTCGCGGTCGGGGCCTCCGTGGCCCTCGCCGCCCCGGCATCCGCCGCGTCCACTCCCACCGACGTGAAAGATCCGAGCTGCGTCTCGGGTGACGCACGCGCCCTGTGCGCCCCGGTCGACTCGCTGCTCGACGTGCGGATCGGCGACGTGCACCCGACGCAGCCGTCGCTCGGCTACGACGAGGTCTATTACAAGCTCGGGCGCTACGACACGCAACTGTCGAAAGACGCGAACAACAAGAAGTTCGACGACTGGTGCGAGGCCAACGGTCAGGGCGGCGTCGCCGCCGTGTCGAAGACCACCACACCGACGCTGCTCACTCCCTCGACCTTCACCTGCACGGTGCCGGTCGGGTCGGAGACCGCCGCGACCATCGAACCGATGAAAACCGTGGTGATCGGACCGAAGGGCGTGCTGTACCTCACCGACGGCCACCACACCCTCACCTCGTTCTTCGAAGACAGCGGTCCCGACGTGCACGTGCGCCTGCGTGTGCTCGGGAACCTCTCGGGTCTTTCCGACGGCGACTTCTGGGCAGCGATGACCGCGCAGAAGTGGACGTGGCTGCGCGACGTCGACGGCAACCCGATCACGCCGGCTCAGCTGCCGACCAGCGTGGGCCTGAAGAACTTCCAGGACGACCGCTACCGCAGCATCCTCTACTTCGCCCGCGACATCGGCTACACCGCCGACGGCGACGTGCCCTTCCAGGAGTTCTACTGGGGTTCGTGGCTGCGCACCCGCGCAGACATTCCGGTGCTGCGCTGGAACCAGAACGACCAGGATGCCTCGGTCGCTCTCGTCAAGCAGATCTCCGAAGCCCAGGTCGCGCTCGGAAAGAGCACCGTGGTCGACACTCAGTCGGGCTACACCGCCGGCGACCTGAGCGTGCTGACGGCCTGGAACGACGGCAAGAAGGCCGACAAGGGCGAGTGGGCGAAGCTCATCAAGCCGTACTCCGACAGCAAGCCCGGCAAGCTCGCCTACATGACGCAGTACCGCACGACGCACGGTCTGCCGACCACCATCGCACCGGCGACACCGGCGGCTCCGACGGCGGCACAGATCGGGTCGGCTCCGACCGGAGGTGCGGTGACCGTCACCTGGACCGCGCCCGAGTCGGGCGGTTCGGCCCTGACGGGCTACACGGTCTCGCTCGGCAGCGGGATCGTCGCGAAGGTGGCGAGCACGGAGACGTCGTACACGTTCTTCGACGTCGCTCCCGGCGACTACGCCGCCACCGTCGTGGCGCGGAACTCCGTCGGGGTCTCGGCGGTCTCGCCGTCCACCGCGGTCACCGTGAACGACCCCGCACAGCACGCAGGCACCGTCACGATCACGGGCGATCTGCACCCAGGCGCCACCGTCACCCTCACCGCGAAGGGCCTCGCCCCGTCGACCACCGGCTTCGCCCTCGAGATCCACTCGACACCGACCGTCGTCGGCACTGCCGCGACCGACGGCTCGGGTGCGTTCTCGGCGACGGTGACACTGCCGAAGAACCTCTCGATCGAGGCGCACACGGCGGTCGTGACCTTCAACGGCACGACGGTCGCGAGCGTCGGCTTCACCCCGACGCCGGCGAGCGACTCGGGCGCGGGCACGGGCTCCACCGGCGCCGGAGCGGGCAACACCGGCGGATCCGGCGCGAACGCCGGCAGCGCTGACTCGTCCACGGCAAGCACGACGACGAGCGGACGCGCACTCGCCTCCACGGGGTCGGATGCGACCGTTCCCGCAGGAATCGGGCTCGCCGCGCTCGCCCTCACCCTCGCCGGCGCAGCCAGCGTGCTGGTCGCGCGCCGCCGTCGCGCCACCGCACGACGCTGATCACCCGACGATCGCGCAGCGGCCCTCTCCGTTCCGGAGGGGGCCGCTGGGTCGTAAGCGCACGTCCTCGCGCTCGAGTCGACGGTCACGTCGTCACCCGGTTCGCGACGCCGGCGATGTCACGGGTCCCGCGCGGCGGGGTCGGGGCCGGCGCGCGCTCGGGCGCTCGCGGTGAGGACTCCGACGCCGACACTCACCTGGACCGTCGCCACGGGTCCGTCGACGTCACATGCCGACAGGCTGCCCCCGGCAGCGACGGCGACCTCGGCGGCGCGGTCGCAGGGCACACCGGACACACCTCCCGACACCGTGTCGGCCGCGGCAAGCGCCGCCGCATCCGCGGCCCCGGCGGCGCGCGCTGCGCCGATCGCAGCGACGCTCATCGTCGATCCGGCGACGGCGAGGACCGCCGTCACGCCCAGCACGCCCGCCACCGCGGCAACGCCCGACATCAGCCACCCCCGGAGAGGGCACACGAGCGCGCCGTGAGGTCGGGCAGCGGCACCGCGAGCCCCAACGGAGCCGACACCGTCACGCAGATGAGATCGCCCTCCATGGAAACGGCATCGACCGCTCCCCCGGCGACGGTCGAGACGATGCCGGCGACGCGGGCATCCGCCTCGCCGCGCGCGGAGAGCCGGGCTGCCTGCGCCGCCGCCTGCTCGAGTCGCACCTGACGGCCCGCGGCGGCGAGGGTCCCGGCCGCGAGGGCGACCACGAGCAGGACGGCGGGGACGACGACCGCGAACTCGGCGGCCGCCGCCCCGCGGTCATCGCCACGCACGCTCACGCCACCGTCAACGCACGCCGGACGAGATCGGTGAGGATGCCGCGCACTTCATCGGATCGCATGATCATGACGAGCAGGCCGGCGAAGGCGACGGCCGCCATCGTCGCGACGGCGTACTCGGCGGTGGCCGCGCCGTCCTCGTCGTCGAACAGCGCGGCAGCACGGCGGCGTGTGAGCGGGGGCAGGTCCGGGAACCCGCGGCGGTCGGCCGGGGCGTTCGGGGTGCGGATGGTCATGACGACTCCTTCGGTTTGCGCAGGATTGCGGACGGGGCGGGCACGATCGGAAAACGGAGGCGCGAACGCACGGACGGACGAGGCGCGCTCATCGGCTCGCCAGAGCCGGCGCGGAGCCGGCGAGAACCGACAGCAGCATCGGCGCCACGCCGAGCAGCAAGAAAGCCGGCAGGGTGCACAGCCCCATCGGCAGCAGCAGCCGCGCGCTCAGCCGAGCGGCGCTGAGGCGCCCGTCGGTGCGCGCGCGACGCCGACTGTCGGCACCGGCCGCTCGCAACAGCTCGACCGCGGGGGCGCCGGAGCGCTGCGAGAGCGCGAGCACGTCGCGCACGACGTCATCCGGGTCGCCTCCCCCGGATGCCACGACGACGGCGAGTGCGCGCTCCACCGAAGCCCCGCTCGACAGCGCGATCGCGACCGTGTCGGACGAGACGCCGGGGAGCGTCGCCGGGGGCTGCGCCCGATCGACCAGACGCCTGCTCCAGCGCCGCGCGGCGAGCATGAGCGCGAACCCAGCGACGACACAGGCGATGCCCGCGGGCTGGGTCACACTCGTCATCACATCGAACCCGAGAGCGACGCCGAGCACGATCGCGACCAGCGGCAGCCATGCGACCAGCCGGGCGGTGGCCGCCGGATCGGCGAGCGCGACAGCGACGTCGTCGCGCGTCTGCTGTGCGTCGCGGAGCGACTCGGCGAACCGTCGCAGGCTCGGGGCCAGCGGAGCACCGACGGTCTCCGCCACCCGCCAGGCGACGGCGACATCTCCCCACGCGTCACCGCGGGCGGCGAGGATGTCGCCCACGGCCGTCCCCGGAGGGGCCTCGGCGATCTGCAGGGCCAACGGCTCGCCGACCTCCGCGAGCAGCTGCCACGTGCGGGCGGGGGCGACACCCGCGTCGAGCAGCACGGCGACGCGCTGGATGACGGATGCCACATCGACCGCGTCGGCGGGAACATCATCGTTCCGCTCATGATCGCGCGCAGGATGCTTCCGCTCGCGCAGGCGCGCCCATCCGCGCCGTCGGGTCGCGGCGCCGCTCATGTGATCGCCTCCACGGCGAGTCGGCCGTCCTCGAGTACCGGGCGGGCGAATCCGGCGATGCGGCGCACACCGTCCGGGCCGCGCTCGACGTGCACGACGACCCCGATGGCACTGACGACCTGTCGCGCCGTGGCCTGCGGATCGAGGCCCGCGAGCGCACCCAGCGCGTCGAGCCGCGCAGGAAGGTCGCGGATCCCTCCGGCGTGGACCGTTCCCGCCCCGCCCGCGTGCCCGGTGTTGAGCGCGGTCAGCAGCTCGCGCACCTCCTCCCCGCGACACTCCCCCACCACGAGGCGGTCGGGCCGCATCCGCAGTGCCTCGCGGACGAGGCGGGCGAGCGAGACGGCACCCGCCCCTTCGAGGTTCGACTGGCGGGCCTCCAGACCCACGTGATGCGGATGCGCGATGCGCAGCTCGGCGACATCCTCGATCGTGACGATGCGCTCGGTGGCCGGGACGCGCCCGAGGAGAGCGGCGAGCAGCGTCGTCTTCCCCGCTCCCGTCGCGCCGGTGACCAGCAGGTTCGCCCGCTGCGCCACCAACGCCTCCAGACGAGTCGCGGTGACGGCATCGAACATACCTCGTCGCCCCAGATCGTCGAGGTCGGGCAGGTCGGTCGACGGCAGCCGGATGGAGATCGCCGCGCCGGAACATGCGACCGGGGGCAGCACCGCGTGCACACGCGCGCCGTGTTCCCAGCGCACGTCGACGAGGGGGGTCCCGTCGTCGAGGTGGCGACCGCCGATCCCGATCAGAGCGACGGCGAGCGCGCGCAACTCGTCTGCGCCCGCCGTCCACCCGGTGACGCGCTCGATCCCCCGGCCCCGGTCGACGAAGAGTCCATCGGCACCGTTGACGAACACGTCGGTCACGGTGGGGTCGGCGAGCAGATCGCGCAGCGGCTCGATCGCCGGGTGATCGGGGAGCGCGCGCCGAGGCAGGGGGATGCCGGCATCCGCCCCGCGACCACCGCCGGACGCACCCGTCGCGGGCACGTCGCGCGAGGTGTCGCGCGGGCTGAGCGCGCCCGCCCTCCGCACGGCCTCGGGGACCCGCCTGCGGGCGATGAACGGTTCGGACATGCCCCGACGGTAGGTCGACCCGCATCACGGGATCGGCCCGCGGGAACGAACCGTGGACAGCGGGAGCGAATCGTCGCCTGGGGAGGAAGAGGGCGGCATCCCATCGGGGGAAACGGGATGCCGCCCACACGACACCCGCGTGGGGGGAGCAGATGTCGCAGTGCCAGAATCAAGAGTTCGGCCGCTCACGAGCGTACGCAGGGAGCTTCGACCTCCCCAAGCCGAAAGGGCCCGAACCGAGCGATATATCTCTGAGTGGGCGCGCTCCGCGCGCTCCCTCCTTTCGGCGGTGGTGACCCGTCCGACGCATATGGCTAGATGTCCTCATTCGTCCACGGGCCCGAGCCCGGGAACCATCGCCGCAAAGGAGCGCGCCTGATGAGCAGCCAGATCGATCACCTGCTGACCGAGAACCGCCGGTTCGCACCGTCGCCCGAGTTCGCCGCGAACGCGGTCGCCACCGCCGACCTGTACGCGCAGGCCCACGCCGATCGCGAGGCGTTCTGGGCCGAGCAGGCCCGCGCGCTGCATTGGCACACGCCGTTCACCGAGGTGCTCGACTGGTCGAACCCGCCGTTCGCCCAGTGGTTCGCCGACGGCGAGCTGAACGTCGCCTACAACTGCCTCGACCGCCACGTCGAGGCCGGGGCGGGCGATCGGGTCGCGCTGCTGTGGGAGGGCGAGCCGGGCGACGAGAGGCGCATCACCTACGCCGAGCTCACCGATGAGGTCAGACGCGTCGCGAACGTCCTCACCGACCTCGGCGTCGAACAGGGCGACCGGGTCGCGATCTACCTGCCGATGATCCCCGAGGCGATCGCCGCGATGCTCGCCGTGGCGCGCCTCGGTGCGATCCACTCCGTGATCTTCGGCGGCTTCTCGGCCGACAGCCTGCGCACCCGCATCGACGACGCCGGCGCGAAGCTCGTGATCACCTCCGACGGCGGCTATCGCAAGGGACGCGTGTCACCTCTGAAGCCCGCCGTCGACCAGGCTCTCGCCGACCGCGGCAACGGGCCCCAGGGCACCGTCGAACACGTCCTCGTGGTGCGCCGCACCGAGAACGAGGTGGGCTGGACCGAGGGTCGCGACATCTGGTGGCACGACACGGTGCCCCAGGCATCCGCCGACCACGTCGCGCAGCCCTTCCCCGCCGAGAACCCGCTGTTCATCCTGTACACCTCAGGCACGACGGGCAAGCCCAAGGGCATCCTGCACACCTCCGGCGGCTACCTCACGCAGGCGACGTTCACCAACAGAGTCGCGCACGACCTGCACCCCGAGACGGACGTCTTCTGGTGCACGGCCGACATCGGATGGATCACCGGGCACACGTACGTCACCTACGGTCCGCTCGCGAACGGCGCCACCCAGGTGCTGTACGAAGGCACGCCGGATACCCCGCACCCCGGCCGCTGGTGGGAGCTGGTCGAGAAGTACGGCGTGACGATCCTCTACACTGCTCCGACGGCGATCCGCTCGTTCATGAAGCTGGGGCGCGAGATCCCGCAGCGCTTCGATCTGTCTTCGATCCGTCTGCTCGGGTCGGTGGGCGAGCCCATCAACCCGGAGGCGTGGATGTGGTACCGCAACATCATCGGCGCCGGCACCGCCCCCATCATCGACACCTGGTGGCAGACCGAGACCGGCGCGATGATGATCTCGGCCCTGCCGGGCGTCACCGAGACCAAGCCCGGCAGCGCGCAGGTGCCGCTTCCCGGCATCGGCGTCGATGTCGTCGACGAGTCGGGCGAGCATGTCGGAAACGGCAACGGAGGCCTGCTCGTCCTCACGAAGCCGTGGCCGTCGATGCTGCGCGGCCTCTGGGGTGACCCGGAGCGGTTCGTCGAGACCTACTGGGAGAAGTTCCAGGACAAGGGCTACTACTTCGCCGGTGACGGCGCCCGCCTCGACGACGACGGGGACGTCTGGTTCCTCGGCCGCGTCGACGACGTCATGAACGTCTCCGGTCACCGCCTGTCGACGACCGAGATCGAATCGGCTCTCGTCGGGAACGAAGCCGTCGCCGAGGCGGCCGTCGTCGGGGCATCCGATGAGACCACCGGCCAGGCGGTTGTCGCGTTCGTGATCATCAAGCAGAGCTATCTCGACGCGCACTCGCCGGAGGGTCTGGCCGGCACGCTGCGCCAGTGGGTGGGCGAGCAGATCGGGCCGATCGCGCGCCCGCGCGACGTCTACATCGTCGGGGAACTCCCCAAGACCCGGTCGGGCAAGATCATGCGCCGTCTCCTGCGCGATGTCGCCGAAGGCCGCGAGGTCGGCGACACCACGACCCTCGCCGACACGGCCGTGATGAGCGTGATCTCGGCGCAGGTGAAGTAGCGGCGGTCCCGAACGCCTCGTACCGCTGATCGCGGTGCGGGGCGTTCACCGTGCGGGTATGCTCAGCGCCCTCATCCGCTCGCGCACCGTGCGAAACACGGCGGGGTCGAACGGGAAGTCCCCGCCGTCCTCACCCACCAGCCGCATAACCTCGTCGCCGAGCGTGATGGAGAAGTTCACGATCATCCGCGCCTCCGTGGCGTGATTGGCGTGCGCCAGGCGAGCCGATGCCGGATGTGCATCGAGCCAGTTCTCGATCACGTCCTGCAGTCCGGCGCGGCTCGTCCCGGCCGCCCACGACACCGTCGTCGTCGTTCCCGGCTCCCGGGCGAAAAGCGCGAACCGCTTGCGCAGCAGTTCGTCGTCACCCTGCCCACGGACGGTCTCCATCACGATCCGCGAGGCGGCGATCACGAGGTCGTCTCGGTGCGCGCTCAAAATGCGCTCGGTCAGGACAGGGTCGTAGACCAGGGCGGATCCGAAGATCGCATGCTCGAGCGAGGGGAAGTAGTTGAAGAACGTACTGCGCGACACCATCGCCACTTCGCAGATGCGGTCGACCGTCACGGCGTGAACGCCTTCCTCATAGGCGATTCCGACCGCGGCCTCCTCCATGGCCCGACGCGCGACGCGCATCTTCTTCTCGCGGAGCCCTTCCGTCATCGCCGTCCCTCCTCTCCCTTCATCCCACCCTAGGTCGATCTCCCTGGGTTGCGTAAAAGTTTGGACTGAGTCCATACTTAGCCACGAACCATCGGAAAGGATCGCCATGCCCCACCCCGTCGCACGACGACGTCGGAATCTGGTCTCCCCGCTACGCACCGCAGGTGTGCTGTCCGTAGCCACCGGCCTTGTCTTGATGGGGCTGCCCGCCGTCGCCAGCGCCGCGGAGTCCGAAGCAGGCCACATACTCATCACGACGACTCTCTCCGACGGGACGGCATCCGCTCCGCTCGGCGGCGCGACGGTGACCGTGCTCTCCACCGGCGAGCTCGACCAGGTCATCGCCACCGGAACCACCTCGGCAGACGGAACGGTGTCCGTGCGCATACCCGCGACGGACACCAGCTTCATCGCCGAGGCGTCCTGGCCCGGTGCTGTCGGCGACCTCCTCGAACCCACGGCGAGGAGGGAGTTCAACCCCACGCGGGGAGATGCCGTCACCGTCCCGCTGGAGGGCTCCTTCGGTGAGATCAGCGGCGCGGTGACCGCGACGTCGGATGCCTCCCCTCTCGCCGACCTCTCGGGCGCGAGCATCACCATCCTCAGTGGGGGCACGGCAGTGCAGCGCGTCGCCGTCGCCGCAGACGGCACATTCCGATCAGGCTCATTGCCGACGACATCCACCGACGATTACAGCATCCGCTTCGAGCCGGCCACGGGATTCACGCTCGCGGATGCGCAGCCGTCGGACAATCCCGCCTTCGCGCTTCCCCGAGGCGAAGAGAGCCCCAGCCTCGTCGATGTGGCCCGCTCCTTCGCGCTCATCTCGGATACCGCGGCACCGACCCCCACACCCTCAGCCACCCCGACACCGACACCCACGCCCACCGCCACCCCGACACCCTCACCCACCGCCACCCCGACACCCACACCCACGGACGTCCCGACACCGACGCCCTCACCCACAGCCACCCCGACACCCACACCCACACCCACACCCACACCCACAGCCACCCCGACACCCACACCCACACCCACAGCCACCCCGACACCCTCGCCCTCCACCAACCCGGTACAGAAGGCCTACGTCGCGGTCTTCCAGCGTCCGGACGATGTCGGTCTCACCGGCGCTTTCAGCAGCATCTCGGAGCCCGAGCTTGCCGCCCTGCTCGCGGCCGCGGCGGGCACACCGAATGTCACATTCCCTCTCCTCAACGGCTCGGGACAGGCGCTCGGTCTCGCGGAGCGGCCGTCTAAGAACGAGGCGGCCGCCGCATACCAGCTGCTGTCGCCGGTGGTCTCCAGGCTGCCGGGCGTGACCGTGAACGAGATCTCGCTCACCGCGTTCGATCTCGAAGGGGCTCTGCGCGCTGTCCAGGATCAGCGTGTCCGGCTGCTCGACCAACAGCTTTCCTCCCAGGTCACGGATGTGCAGAAACGCAACGCCCGCGTGGTCACGCTCAACGCGGCCATCACGGCCCTGAACGCATACGTCGCCGGGCCGACTGATGAGTCGCTGGCCACTGCGATCGCGGCCGCACGCCCGGCCGTGGGGTCGCACGTTCTCCTTTCGGCGAAGTCGGACTCCACCGAGGTGAGAACGGCCGCTGCCGACCTCGTCGCAACGCTGCGCATCGAACTCGACGCCGTCACGAACACTCAGCAGATGGATGTGCTGCGACTGGCCGGCTTGACCGACAAGCGCAGTGAAGCGTTCGACCTGATGTCCTCACTCCTGACGAAGATGCAGGGTTCGCGGTCGTCCATCATCGGCAACATGCGATCGACCCCGGTATCGCTCGGCACTGTCCAGTGGGACAGCGCCGCCATCACCGGCGGCTTCAACCTCACCGGCGTCACGGACGGGGAGCACCACCTTATCCTCAGCTTCGACGACATCGGCCTCACCGTCGTTGCCGCGGTGACCGTGCAGCGCAATCAACTCGCCGCGACCGGAGGCGAGTTGAGCCCGGCGCTCTGGGTCGGGCCAGCACTGCTCGTGCTCGGAGCGGGCGCACTGATCGGCTCATCGCTCCGGACGCGGCGCCGAACACGCGTCTGATGCGGTGACACGGGCGGAGGCCGCCGGCGCCATCGGCGCGGGCGGCCTCGGGCGAGCTCGAGCTCGAGCTGGCGATGCTCCCCGTCGTCCGCGAGACTTGTCGCGGTCTCCTCACCGGACCGGGCATCAGGACCGACGACGAGAATGACAACGTCGCCCCTCTCCGCTCAACCCCAACGAACCGATCGCTGACGCATACTTTGGCAACAACCGGCCAGGCGGTGGTTGCGTTCGTCATCGTCAAGCGCAGCTACCTCGATGCGCATTCGCCGAAGGGTCTGGCCGACACCCTGCGCAAGTGGGTCGGCGAGCAGATCGGCCCGATCGCCCGCCCCCGCGACATCTACATCGTCGGCGAACTGCCGAAGACCCGCTCGGGCAAGATCATGCGACGCCTCCTGCGCGACGTCGCCGAAGGCCGCGAGGTGGGCGACACGACGACCCTCGCCGACACCCTCGTGATGTCGACGATCCAGGGCCAGGTGGGCGGCAGGTAGCGCTGCGGACGGCCGAAGAGGGCGGCGCGGGTCAGTCCGCGCCGCCCTCTCTCGCGGCACGGCGACGACGGATCTCCGCTTCGAGGTGGGCGGCGCGCTCCTCGCGCTCCAGATCGGCCAGCTGCTGCTCGGTCGTGCGGGTGTCGCGCGGGCGGGATGCCGGTGCGGGCTGCTCCTGATCCTTCGACCACCGACGCGGGTCGCCGAAGCTCAGGGCCTCGGGTGCTGCGCCCCACTCACGGCCCAGGGCGAACCAGAGGATCGACCCCACGAGCGGCAGCAGCACGATGAAGATGATCCACGCGAACTTCGGCAGGTGGCGCACCTGGTCGTCGCGGCGGGTGATGGCGTCGATCAGCGCCGAGACCATGACCACGAAGACGAGCAGAGCGAAGATCGGCATGCCCCACTCTGTCGGGCCGCGGCGGCGCAGCGCAATGCCTCGGCGCGCTCCCGCCGCGCCGACCCGCGCGCGTCAGACGAACGCGAAGACGACCTCGACCTCGACGGGAGAGTCGAGCGGCAGCACCGGAACCCCCACCGCGGAGCGGGCGTGACGACCGGCGTCGCCGAAGATCTCACCGAGCACCTCGCTGGCGCCGTTGATGACGCCGGGCTGTCCGGTGAACTCCGGCACGGATGCCACGAATCCGGTGACCTTGACGACGCGGACGACCTTGTCGACGCCGCCCACGGCATCCGCGGCGGCGGCCAGCGCGTTCAGCGCGCTCTGACGGGCGTAGTCCTTGGCGTCGGCGGCCGGCACGAGCCCGTGTCCCTCGCCCACCTTGCCGGTGGCGGGGAGCGCACCGGCGATCATCGGCAGCTGACCCGATGTGTAGACGAGGTCGCCGTGGACGGTCGCCGGGATGTACGCCGCGACGGGAGGCACGACGGGGGGCAGCTCGATGCCGAGTTCGGCGAGACGGGCGCTGATCGCGGCGCTCACGCCTGCCCCTCCGCCCCGGTGAACTGCTGCGCGGCGACCGCGGCGGCGCCGAGACCGGCGTTGGCCGCTCCGCCGCCGGTCGGGCGCTTGAAGTAGGCGACCAGCCCGCCTTCGGGGCCGGGGACGATCTGGACGAGCTCCCACCCCTGCTTGCCCCAGTTGTTGAGGATCGCTGCGGTGTTGTGGATGAGCAGGGGCGTGGTGAGGTACTCCCACGTGGTCATGAAGCCTCCTCAGGCGACATCGGAGTCGAGTGGTCGGGCAGACGGATGCCCGGGCGTGCGGCGCCCGCGGAGGCCGTTCCCCGGCATCCCCCCGTCAAGGGATCGCACAGGGTTCTCCCCTACCATCAAGCCTATGCCTCATCTCAAAAGGACGGCCACCGGCGTGCTCGGCGGCCTCGCCGGCCTGGTCGGCCTGAGCACCGTGGCCGGTGTTCTCATCGCCTCCACGGTGACGCCCGCGATCGCGGTGTCGGGCTACGCCGCGACCGGCGCCCTGGACACGTTCGACAACATGCCGAGCTTCCTGCAGATCGACCCGCTGATGCTTCCGACGGAGATCTACCGCAAGGATGCCAGCGGCAACGACGTCGTCATGGCCGAGTTCTACGACCAGAACCGCGTGCCGGTGACCTTCGACCAGGTGAACCCCGTCATGTACGACGCGATCACCTCGAGCGAGGACAAGAACTTCTTCACGCACGGCGGCGTCGACATCGTCGGCACGCTCAGCGCGCTCGTGGGCAACGCCTCGAACGGCTCGAACCGCGGTGGATCGTCGATCACCCAGCAGTACGTCAAGAACGTGCTCATGCAGAACTGCGAGTCGAAGGCGACCACCGACGACGAAGTCCAGGCCTGCTACTCCACGACGACCGTGAACAAGGGCTCGGAGGGCTACCAGCGCAAGGTGCAGGAGATGCGCTACGCGATCCAGCTCGAGAAGATGTACTCGAAGGAGCAGATCCTGCTCGGGTACCTCAACATCACCAACTTCGGCGGTCTCGTCTACGGGATCGGTGCCGCCTCGGAGCACTACTTCGGCATCCCCGCCGCGAACCTGTCGATCGCGCAGGCCGCGACGATCGCCGGCATGGTGCAGGCGCCGAACGTCTACCGCCTCGACATGCCCAACGGGTCGACCACCGACAAGGACGGCAACGCCGTCAACAGTGCCGCCGACGGGTACTCCCTCACCCTCGATCGCCGCAACTATGTGCTCGGACGCATGCTCGATGACGGCAAGATCTCGCAGGACGAGTATGCGGCGGCCAAGGCGAGCCCGATCGAGCCGCACATCACCGACCGCGCGCAGGGCTGCCAGACGGCCAGCGGCGCGGAGTTCTTCTGCGAGTACGTGCGGTCGGTCCTGCTCACCGACCCCGCGTTCGGCGACAGCGACGACCAGCGCGCCGCGAACCTCCGTCGCGGCGGCATGAAGATCTACACGACCCTCGACCCGACGCTGCAGGATGACGCGCTCAAGGCCATCTCGGTCGTGCCGGCGCACGTGGACTACATGAACCTCGGCGCTTCCGGCGTGCAGGTCGAGGTGGGCACCGGCCGCATCCTCTCCATGGTGCAGAACCGCCCGTACTCCATCGAGGACTCCGGGGTCAACGGCCCCACGACGCAGGTCAACTACAACGTCCGCGCCGCGAACGGAGGCGGCGGTCACTCCGCCGGCTCGACGTACAAGATCTTCAGCCTGCTCAACTGGCTCGAGCAGGGGCATTCCGTCAATGAGACTCTGAACGGTCGGGTCGGCCCGAAGAAGATCGACCAGTGCGACGGCACGATCCAGAACGTCGTCGCGGGCAACAACGGCAACGGGCAGATCGGCAACTTCGAGAACAATCCCGGATACTCCGGCACGGTGTACAACTTCACCCGCGACTCGCTCAACTCCGGCTTCCTGGCGATGGCCGAGAAGATCTCGGTGTGCAGCACCAACCGTCTCGCGATGAAGATGGGCGTGATGTCGGGCGACGGCAGCCCTCTGGACACCACCAACTTCGCCTACAACGTGCTGGGCGACCAGGCCGTCGCCCCCATCGACATGGCGCAGGTCTACGCCTCCGTCGCCGCGAACGGGTCGCTGTGCCCATCGAAGGCGATCGACAAGGCTCTCGACCACGACGGCAAGGACATCACCCCGCAGCGCACGTGCAGCCCGGCGATGAGCGATGCGGTCGCCAGCACCGCCGCGTACACGCTGCAGGGCGTCATGACCGGCACCGGATCGGGCGCCCAGATCGGCGACGGCGTGCCGGTGTTCGGCAAGACGGGTATCCACGAGTACCTGCACACCTGGATGGACGGGTCCTCGACCAAGGTCGCGACCGTGGTCTGGGTCGGGAACGTCGAAGGTGACGCACTGCTCAGCGACTACTACGAGAGCGGCTATCAGCTCTCGCGCATCCGCAACTCGATCTGGCCGGCGATGCAGGGCGCGGCGAACGCCAAGTACGGCGGCGACCGGTTCCCGTCGCCCGACTCGGCCCTGACGAAGAACGTGCTCACCGACCTTCCCTCCGTCATCGGCATGACGGTCGACCAGGCGACGCAGACGCTGCGCACGGCCGGGTTCACGGTGACGGTCGGCGATCAGGTCAACGGTGTCGAGGCCGCCGGAACGATCATCCAACAGGACCCGGGTGCGGGACGCGTCGCCGCTGGACAGACGGTCACGATCCGCCCGAGCAACGGCCAGGGGGTCTCGGTGCCCGCCGTCAGCGGCAAGCCCAACGATGCCGTCAACGCGTTGCGCGGAGCAGGCTTCGGACAGGTGACGACAGCGTGCACCGCCGTGGATTCGGCGACCGCCGAGGGAACCGTCACCGGAACCGATCCTGCGCCGGGCTCCGTCGTCGCGCGAGGCTCCGCCATCACGGTGCAGTACCAGGCGAAGACCTGCGGCTCGCGCCCGTGACCTCCGGACGCCGCGTCGCCCTCGCCGCTGTCTCGGCGGCGGGGGCGACCGCTGCCGCCGCCGCTGTCTGGGGCACGTGCATCGAGCGCTACCTCTTCACCGTGCGCCACCACGATCTCGCCGTCCTGCCGGCGGGTTCGCCGACGCTGCATGTGCTGCATCTCTCCGATGCCCACATGGCCCCCTGGCAGCGTCGCAAGCAGTCGTGGATCGCACGCCTCGCCGAAGAAGTGCAGCCCGACCTGGTCGTGAACACCGGCGACAACCTCGGGCATGCCGACGGACTCACCGGCATCCGTCGCGCCTTCGCACCGCTGCGCGGTGTGCCAGGGTTCTTCGTGCACGGCTCGAATGACGTCGTCGGCCCGAGCGCGCGCAATCCCCTGCGCTACTTCTCGGGCCCGTCGACGCAGAAGCGGCGCGTCGAGCGCCTGGACACACCGGCGCTGGATGCCTTCATGGCCGACGATCTCGGATGGTCGGATCTCAACAACACGGCAGCCGCAGTCACAGCCGCCGGGGTGCGGATCGACGCTTTCGGCGTGAGCGACGCGCACCGCGACTGGGACGACCTCGACGCCCTCCCCGCCGCCATCGACGCGCTCTCGCCGGTTCCGCGTTCTGCGAAGACCGCTGCCTCCGATCTGACTCTGGGCGTCACCCACGCGCCCTATCGGCGGATCCTGGATCGGTTCACGGACCTCGGCGCCGATCTGCTGCTGGCGGGGCACACGCACGGTGGACAGGTGCGCGTGCCGTTCTCGCGCTCGGCACTCGTCGCGAACTGCGACATCCCCCTCGATCAGGCGCGCGGGCTCAGCACCTGGGACCACGACGGACGCCGTGTGCCGCTGAACGTCTCGGCGGGACTCGGGCATTCGATCTACGCCCCCGTGCGCTTCGGCTGCCGACCCGAGGCCTCGGTCCTGACCCTCCGCGCACGGTCGTGAACACGAATTCGCGTTCTCGATTCGGCGCTACGGCTCCGACGGGGTAGACTCGGAGGGGTGCCACGGGGTGTGGCGCAGCTTGGTAGCGCGCGTCGTTCGGGACGACGAGGCCGCAGGTTCAAATCCTGTCACCCCGACCAGCACGACGAAGGGGCCGATCCACGGATCGGCCCCTTCGTCGTCTCCTCATCTCAGGGGGCGCACGAGCACCTTCGCGTGCACGCCGTTCCGATAGACTCTCGATCGGCCCGGCCCCCGCGGATCGGAGTCCGATCCGGTCGACCGGCCGGCACCCCCACGCATCGACGCTCCGCAGCGGACCGCCGTCCGGGCACGGAGCCTCGGAGCGCTCACGCACCGGATGGGACCCCGATGACCGACACGCCCCGCGCCCCCCGCCTCGTCGCGTTCGACCTCGACGACACGCTCGCGCCGTCCAAGAGCCCCATCGACCCCCGCATGGGTGAGTTGCTGCTCGCGCTGGCCGACCGCGTCGAGGTCGCGATCATCTCGGGCGGTCAGCTGCAGCAGTTCCAGATGCAGGTCGTCGAGCGCCTGCCCGAAGCCGATGCCGCCCTGCGTGACCGGTTCCATCTCATGCCCACGTGCGGCACCCAGTACTACCGCCTGACCGCTGACGGCGTGCGCACCGTCTACGCTCACCGCCTCACCGACGACGAGAAGTCCCGCGCGTTGACGGCCGTCGAGGAGGAGGCCCGCCGCCTCGGCCTCTGGGCCGAGGAGACCTGGGGGCCGATCCTCGAAGACCGCGGCTCGCAGATCACCTTCTCGGCGCTGGGGCAGGCCGCTCCTCTCGACGCCAAGGTCGCCTGGGATCCGACGGGCGAGAAGAAGAACACGCTCCGCGACGCCGTGGCCGCACGCATCCCCGACCTCGAGGTGCGCTCCGGCGGGTCGACCTCCGTCGACATCACCCACCGCGGCATCGACAAGGCCTACGGAATGACCCGTCTGGCCGAGGTCACCGGCATCCCGCTCGACGACATGCTCTTCGTCGGCGATCGCCTCGACGAGCACGGGAACGACTACCCCGTGCGGGCGATGGGCGTCACCTGCCAGGCGGTCGAAGGATGGCCCGACACGGCCACCTTCCTCGAGGGACTCATCCCCACCCTCCCCACTCGCTGAGCGGGCCGATCCGACCGATCAGACCCGCGCGGTCAGATCCGCATGGCCGCGGCCGGGGACGGCGCTGTGACCCCGGAGACGGGTGTCAGCCGCTGCAGCTGGGTGACGTGGCGGGGTTCGAGTTCGGCGAAGGACGAGACGCCCAGCAGGGTCATGGTGCGTTCGATCTCCGCGCGCAGGATCTGGATCGTTCGGTCCACACCTCGACGACCCCCGGCCATGAGGCCGTAGAGATAGGCGCGCCCGATCAGCGTGAACGACGCACCGAGCGCCATCGAGGCGACGATGTCCGCACCGTTCATGATCCCGGTGTCCACCATGACCGTGGCATCCGCCCCGACCTCGCGGACCACCTCGGGCAGCAGCCGGAACGGCACCGGTGCCCGATCGAGCTGACGCCCCCCATGGTTGGACAGCACGATGCCATCCACCCCCAGATCGATCAGCCGCACCGAGTCCGCGACGTTCTGCACACCCTTCACGACGATCTTCCCCGGCCACATCGACCGGATGACCTCGAGGTCCTCGTACCCGATCGTGGGATCCATCGCCGCATTGAGCAGCTCCCCCACCGTGCCGCCCGTGGTCGTCAGCGACGCGAACTCGAGCTTCGGGGTCGTGAGGAAGTCCACCCACCACCACCGACGCGGAATCGCGTTCACGATCGTGCCGAGCGTCAACTGCGGGGGAATCGAGAACCCGTTGCGCTTGTCCCGAAGCCGCGCGCCCGCGATCGGGGTGTCCACCGTGAACATCAACGTGTCGAATCCCGCTGCCGCAGCCCGCTTCACCAGGCCGTAGGAGATCTCACGATCCCGCATGACGTACAGCTGGAACCAGTTCCGACCCTCCGGATTGGCCGCACGGACGCCCTCGATCGACGTCGTCCCCAATGTCGAGAGGGTGAAGGGGATGCCCGCCGCCCCCGCAGCCCCCGCACCGGCGACCTCGCCCTCGGTCTGCATCAGTCGCGTGAACCCGGTCGGCGCGATCCCGAACGGCAGCGCCGACCGGCCCCCGAGAACCTCCACCGACGTGTCGACATGCTCCGCCGGGCGAAGGATGTCGGGATGGAACTCCACGTCCTCGAACGCCTGGCGCGCCCGCGCCAGCGAGACCTCACCCTCCGCGGCGCCATCCGTGTAATCGAACGCCGCTTTCGGTGTGCGTCGCTTCGCGACCCGACGCAGATCCGCGATCGTCAACGCCCCCTCGAGCCGACGTTTCGTGGCATCCCACTCCGGACGACGGAACTGCATCAGCTCCATCAACTCGGGAATCTTCGGCAGCTGGCGCTGGACCATGATCGACCTTCTTCGGAGTGGGGGCGTATCAGATCGGAGAGGGGGTCGGCAGTCCCGCATCGGAGTAATAGCCGGTGATGTGGGCCCGCAGCAGCCGCTGCGCGCTCTCGTTGTCGCCCCGCTCGATCGCGGTGACGATGTCGGCGTGCTCACGCCGCAGACGGGCGGCCGTCGCCTCCCAGTCCACGATCCGCCCGGCTCCGCCGCGGATGTAGCTCTCGATCGTCTCGCGCAGGCCCGCCATGGTCGCCGAGACCACGACGTTGCCGGATGCCTCGGCCAGCCGCACATGGAACTGCGAGTCGAGGGCGAGGAAGTCGTTGATCGACAGCCCGTCCGCCTCCATGGCATCCAACGCCGCATGCACGGCGCTGAGATCGGCGTCCGGCTGGCCGGCGAGGCGGGCGACCGCCCACTCCTCCAGCAGCAGACGCGTCTCGTACACGTCGGGGATCGGGAAGCCGTGCGCCGCGACCTGCAGGCGCAGCAGTTGGGCGAGGCCGCCGTGCGGGGTCGCCGTCACGATGGCTCCCGCCGTGGGACCCGACCCGGTGCCGGTGCGGATGAGCCCCATGACCTCGAGCACGCGGAGCGCTTCGCGGACGCTCGATCGCCCCACGCCGAGCGTCGAGGCGAGCTCTCTCTCGGGCGGCAGACGATCACCGGGGCCGAGCCTGCCCTCGAGCAGGTCGCCTTCGATGGATTCGAGCACGACGCGCCAGGCGCGCGCGGGCGGAGAGTCGGTCATCGTCGCCTTCCGGGTTGGTCAGACCACGGTAACCCACCGCCATCCGCCGACCAAGCGGTGCGCCTCACGGCGCAACACACCGGTGCACGCGCGTCCGTCAGCTCAGGCGCCCGCCGGACTCCCGCAAATAGCATTCGGCGCACATCGACTCGTACGTCACCTTCTGATGCGAGAGCTCGTCGATCGCCACCTGGTCGCCGTCGAAGACGAAACGCCCCCCGACCAGACGGGCGTTGTAGAGCGCCTTGCGCCCGCACCGGCAGATCGTCTTCAGCTCTTCGAGGCTGTGCGCGAGTTCGAGCAGACGCGCCGATCCCGGGAACGCCCGGGTCTGGAAGTCGGTGCGGATGCCGTAGGCGAGCACGGGGATGCGCTCATCGACCACGAGTCGCAGCAGGTCGTCCACCTGCGCGGGGGCGAGGAACTGCGCCTCGTCGATCAGCACGCAGGCGAGGTCTCCCCCGAGCTTCTCGCGATGCTCCGCGACGAGCGCCCGGACGTCGTCGTCCGGTCCGATCAGGAAGTCGACCGGACGGGAGACCCCCAGGCGGCTCGCGATCCGGTCGGCGCCCTTCGTATCGATCTCAGGTTTGGCGAGCAGGACGTGCTGGCCGCGCTCCTCGTAGTTGAACGCCGCCTGCAGCAGCGCGGTCGATTTGCCGGAGTTCATCGCTCCGTAGCGGAAGTAGAGCTTCGCCATGGGCCCCGGCGGATCAGACGTTGATCTCGAGCGCGGCCGCCGTCTCGGCGACCGAGGCCCGAGCAGCATCCGGACGCCCGTTCAGCGTCTGACCGTAGCTGGGGATGAGCGCCTTCAGCTCCGGCTCCCACTGCGCGATCCGGTCGGGGAAGCACGTCTTCAGCAGGCCCAGCATGATGGAGGCCGCCGTCGAGGCGCCCGGCGAGGCGCCCAGCAACCCCGCGATCGAGCCGTCTGCAGAGGTGACGACCTCGGTGCCGAACTGCAGCACGCCGCCCTTCTTCGGGTCCTTCTTCATCACCTGCGCGCGCTGACCGGCCTGCAGCAGCTCCCAGTCCTCGTCCTTCGCCGTGGGCATGAACTCGCGGAGCGAATCGACCTTCTTCGCGTGGTTCTTCAGCAGCTCACCCACGAGGTACTTGATGAGGCCGGGGTTGTCGATGGCGACCTTCAGCATCGGACCGATGTTGCCCGGGCGCACCTGCGCCACGATGTCGGTGATGCGTCCGTTCTTCAGGAACTTCGGGCTGAACGTCGCGAACGGACCGAACAGCAGCGACGCCTCGCCGTCGACGACGCGGGTGTCGAGGTGCGGCACGGACATCGGTGGCGCACCGACCGAGGCCTGCGAGTAGACCTTCGCCTTGTGCTGCGCGACGATGTCGGGGTTGGACGTCTTCAGCCACTGGCCGCCGATCGGAAACACCCCGTACCCGGAGATCTCCGGGATGCCCGAGGACTGCAGCAGCTTGATCGCCCAGCCACCGGCCCCGACGAACACGAACCGCGCGTCGAGCGAGCCGGGCGTGCGTCCGAGCGTGCGGCGGAACGAGATCTTCCACGTGCCATCGGCGTTGCGGCGGAGTTTGCGCGCCTCGATGTTGGTGAGCACCTCCACACCTTCGCCCGAGAGGTGGTCGAAGAGCTGGCGGGTGAGCGAGCCGAAGTCGACGTCGGTGCCGGCGGGCACCCGCGTCGCGGCGAAGGGCTCGCCCTTGCGTCGGCGCTGCATGAGCAGCGGCGCCCACTGATTGATGACGCGCGAGTCCTCGGAGTATTCGATGCCCGCGAACAGGGGCTGGGTGCGCAGCGCCTCGTAGCGCTTCTTGAGGTAGGCGACATCCTTCTCGCCGCGCACGAACGTCATGTGCGGGGTCGCGTTGATGAACGTCGACGGCTCGTCGAGGATGCCGTGCTCGATGAGGCTCGCCCACAGCTGACGGCTCTGCTGGAACTGCTCGTTGATCGCGACGGCCTTCGCCGGGTCGACCGAGCCGTCCGCGCCTTCGGGCATGTAGTTGAGCTCGCACAGCGCCGAGTGACCGGTGCCCGCGTTGTTCCACGCGTTGGACGATTCCTGAGCGACTTCGCTCAGCCGCTCGAGCACGACGATCTTCCAGTCCGGCTGCAACTTCTTCAGCAGGGTTCCCAGGGTGGCACTCATGATGCCACCACCGATCAGGACGACATCGACGGGTTCGCTCACGATGTCCCAGTCTAGGCGGGGTTATCTCCGGCCTCCGCCGCCATGGCATCCGTCGTTCGAGAACTCTCGGGTTTCTTTCCCCCACCGCAACTCCGGGCGCCAGTCGGCCCGCTCCGCGTGGCACTCGCGCACCGAAACGGCGTTCGCGCGTCGAGACCGCGTGTACGAGTCACGGTCTCGACGCGCGAACGCGGTCTCGAGGGGGTGGCGGCGATCAGGCCGCGGGAGCGGCCGCGCCCAGGCGTGCCGCGACGAGCTCGGCGATCTGGACGGCGTTCAGCGCCGCACCCTTGCGGAGGTTGTCGTTCGAGAGGAAGAGGACCAGGCCCTTGCCCTCGGGAGCGGACTGGTCGGCGCGGATGCGACCGACATAGCTCGGGTCGTTGCCGGCGGCCTGCAGCGGCGTCGGCACCTCTTCGAGGACGACACCGGGGGCGGATGCCAGGATCTCGCGCGCCCGGTCGGGCGTGAGGTCATCACGGAACTCGGCGTGGATCGACAGCGAGTGCCCCGTGAAGACAGGCACGCGCACGCAGGTGCCGGCGACACGGAGGTCCGGCAGCTCGAGGATCTTGCGCGACTCGTTGCGGAGCTTCTTCTCCTCGTCGGTCTCGTTGTCACCGTCGTCGACGAGGTTCCCGGCGAAGGGGATCACGTCGAACGCGATCGGCGCGACGTACTTCTCGGGCTGGGGGAAGTCGACCGCCGAACCGTCGTGGACGAGATCGAGCGTGTGGTTCTGGGCGAGCACGCCCTCGACCTGGCCGAGGAGCTCCTGCGCACCAGCGAGGCCCGAGCCCGACACCGCCTGGTAGGTCGAGACGATGAGGCGCTCGAGTCCGGCCGCGGCGTGCAGCGGCTTGAGGACCGGCATCGCGGCCATCGTCGTGCAGTTGGGGTTCGCGATGATGCCCTTGGGCGGGTTCACGGTCGCGTGCGGGTTGACCTCACTCACGACGAGGGGCACCTCGGGGTCCATCCGCCAGGCGCTGGAGTTGTCGATGACGACCGCGCCGGCCTCGGCGAACCGGGGAGCGTGGGCGCGCGAGCCGGTCGCACCGGCGGAGAACAGGGCGATGTCGATGCCCGAAGGGTCGGCCGTGGCGACATCCTCGATGACCACGGTCTCGCCGCCGAACTCGACGGCGGTGCCGGCGGAGCGGGCCGTCGCGAACAGGCGCAGTTCGCGGATCGGGAAGCTCCGCTCGGCGAGGATCTCGCGCATGACCGTGCCGACCTGGCCGGTCGCGCCGACGACGGCGACGGAGAGTCCTGAATCAGAGATGCGCGTCATGAGGGATCCTTGCGTGAGTGCGGGGTTTCGGTGATTCTACCGGGGCCGGATGCCCGGGCATCCGCGTCTGAGGCGTGCGTCCCTGCCGACGAGAGACGGTTTCCTGCCGACTCGACCGCGCGATGCGGCCGTGGGCGGCGGCGATCGAGCGGATGTCGCGTCAGCGGCCGGTGCCGGCGTGGACGACCGCCTCGGCGTCGGCGTCGAGGCCGAACGCCGTGTGGACGACCCGAGCGGCGCCCGCCAGGTCGTCGCCGCGGACGACGACCGAGATGCGGATCTCGGAGGTCGAGATCATCTCGAGGTTCACGCCCGCGGTCGACAGCGCTTCGAACAGGGTCGCGGAAACGCCCGAGTGCGTGCGCATGCCGGCACCGACGACCGACAGCTTGCCGATCTGGTCGTCGTGCACGAGGCTCTCGAAGCCGATGCCGGGCTGCTCGGCGGAGAGCGCGCGCAGGGCGATGGCGGCATCCGACTTCGGCACCGTGAACGAGATGTCGGTGCGACCGGTCGCAGCGGCCGACACGTTCTGCACGATCATGTCGACGTTCGCGCCGCTCTTGGCGACGACGGTGAAGATCTCGGCGGCCTTGCCGGGCACGTCGGGCACGCCGATGACCGTGATCTTGGCCTGGCCGAGGTCGGTGGCGACACCGGCGACGATGGGCTCTTCCATTGCGGACTCCTCTGTGGGGGCTGGTGCCAGACCGGCGGGAACGGTCATGCCCGGGCCGAGCACGAACGTGCCGGGGCCGGAGCTGAAGCTGGAGCGGGCGTTGATCATGACGCCGTGGCGACGGGCGTACTCGACGGCGCGGATGTAGAGCACCTTCGCGCCGTTCGCGGCCAGTTCGAGCATCTCCTCAGAGGTGACGACGTCGAGCTTTCGCGCCTTCGGCACGACGCGCGGGTCGGCCGTGAAGATGCCGTCGACGTCGCTGTAGATCTCGCAGACGTCGGCTTTCAACGCCGCGGCGAGCGCGACGGCGGTCGTGTCGGACCCGCCGCGTCCGAGGGTCGTGATGTCGCGGGTGTCGCGGTTGAAGCCCTGGAACCCGGCGACGATGACGATCGCGCCCTCGTCGAGCGCTTCGCGCAGACGCACCGGCGTGACGTCGACGATGCGCGCCGAACCGTGGTCGGCGGTCGTGATCATGCCGGCCTGGCTGCCGGTGAACGACCGCGCCTCGAATCCCATCGAGTGGATGGCCATCGCGAGCAGCGCCATCGAGATGCGCTCCCCCGAGCTGAGCAGCATGTCGAGCTCGCGCGGGTTCGCGATGGGCGCGACGTCGTGCGCGAGGTCGAGCAGCTCGTCGGTCGTGTCACCCATCGCGCTCACGGCGACGACGACGTCGTTGCCCGCGCGACGGGTGTCGACGATGCGCTTCGCGACGCGCTTGATGCTCTCGGCGTCGGCGACGGACGAGCCGCCGTACTTCTGGACGATCAGCGCCACGTGTGGAACTCCCGGCGTGTGTGGGCGTGGAAGAGGATGCGGGACCACCGGCCCCACCGCACCATCTTAGAGAGAGGCGGATGCCGCCCGCGCCATGCGCGACGTCATGCCCCGCCGGGGCGGTCGAGGACCAGTCCGCTTGCCGTCAACCGCTCCTCGACGCGGGCGAGGTCTTCGTCGGAAGGCAGGTCGTCGAGGACCTTGCTCATGAGCACGCGCGCGTCGACCACCGACACCTCACCGCGCTCGGCGCCGATCGCGACGAGGGCGTCCGCGATACGGGTGACCTCGTCGTCGCTCAGCCGGCGACGGAGTACGGCGAGGATCGGCACGTAGTCCGACGCGGGGATGCCCTCGGGGTAGCCCCGACGCAGCCACGCGAGCACACGCTCGATGAGCCCGGGACCGGCCGGCGGCACGGGCGCCTCGGGCTCCGCCCACTGCCTCGCGGAGCCGCTGAGCGGCCACCCCGCGGCCGCGAGCCGTGACGCCACGAGGCGGATGTCCGCCTCTTCCGGCGGCTCGGAGGTGACGTGCTCGATCGCGGCACGGATGTCGCTCACCCGAACGACCGCGTCGTCGCGCGTCTCGAGGGCCTCGACGACGGCCTCGAACTCTGCGGAACTCAGGGTGCGGCGCAACAGCGCGAGCAACGGATAGTAGTCGGTCGGGGGAACGCCCTCCGGATAGCCGGCACGCAGCCAGCGCAGGATCGCGGCGCCGATTCCCTCTGCCACCTCAGCCCCCGAAGACCGAGATGCCGAAGTAGTGGTTGAGGCTGTGCCGCGTGATGAAGAGCACTCCGAGCAGCACCGCCACGATCACCACGCCGAATAGAACGTAAGCCGTCGCCGTGGCCGCCGGGCGCCGGGCCGTCGCAGCGCCCTCGGCATCCGTCTCACCCGCACCCGTCGCCTGCAGGCGCAGCCCGAGCGCGAACAGCGCCGGAAGGCCCGCACCGAACAGTGCGCCCACGATCAGAACGCGCACCGCCGCAAGGAGGATGTCTGCCCAGTGGATGTCCATCGTCTCTCCGATCCTCGCTCACGCCACCGGCGTCTGCTGCGAGCCGGCGGGAACGAGGCCGCCGTCCCATTCTTCATTGACGTTGCCGGCGTGCACCGGCTGGCGGCGGCTGCGCAGGTACAGCGCGACCGACAGCGCCACCAGCAGAGCGAACACCACGATCGCGCCGGCGACGCCCCCGATGCCGTTGGCCACGAAGTAGCACAGGGCGCCGACGATCGCCGCTGCCGGCATCGTGGTGAGCCACGCCGTGGCCATGCGCCCCGCGACACCCCAGCGCACCTGCGCGCCGGGCTTTCCGACGCCCGAACCGAGGATCGATCCGGTCGCGACGTGCGTCGTCGACAGCGCCATGCCCATCGAGCTCGAGGTGAGGATGATCGCGGCCGAGGATGCCTCGGCGGCCATGCCCTGCGGCGAGTCGATCTCGACCAGCCCTTTGCCGAGCGTGCGGATGATCCGCCAGCCGCCCAGATAGGTGCCGAGGGCGATCGCCGCCCCGCACACGAAGATGATCCACACGGGCAGGCCGTCCTGCTCGATGCTCTGCGTCGACAGCGAGCCGTGCGCGATCAGGGCGAGCGCGATGACACCCATCGTCTTCTGCGCGTCGCCCGTGCCGTGGGCGAGGGAGACGAGGGATGCCGTGCCGATCTGGCCCCAGCGGAACCCGGCGTCGCGTCGCTTGCGCGCCACGCCGCGGGTCAGGGCGTAGACGAGGAACGTGCCGAGGGCCGCGACCGCACCCGCGATGACCGGTGAGAGAAACGCCGGGACGATGATCTTGGCGATGATGCCTTCCCAGTTGATCGCGACGGCACCCGCGAGGCCGGCTCCGATCAGGCCGCCGAAGAGGGCGTGCGACGAGCTCGAGGGCAACCCCAGCAGCCAGGTCAGGAGGTTCCAGACGATGCCGCCCACGAGGCCGGCGAAGATGATCGTCATCGCCGTCTCGCCGCTCAGCCCCTCGACGAGCCCGCCGGAGCTCGTCTGGATCTTCAGGACGTCCTTCGTGATCGTCGTCGCGACCTCGACGGACAGGAACGCGCCCACGAGGTTCAGGACCGCGGAGATCGTCACCGCGACCTTGGGCTTCAGCGCGCCCGTCGCGATCGACGTCGCCATCGCGTTGCCGGTGTCGTGGAATCCGTTCGTGAAGTCGAAGGCGATGGCCGTGACGATCACGAGGATGAGAATGAGGATCTCGCCGCTCATGCACACAGGATGTCCGAACAAGATGGACGACAGGTGCCGCGCACGAGAACGAACGGTGCGCGCCGAACACGGGTTCAGATGCTGCGGCGGCCTTCGAAGGCGCGGCCGAGGGTGACCTCGTCGGCGTACTCGAGGTCGCCGCCGACAGGAAGGCCGGAGGCGAGTCGCGTGACGCGGATCTCGAGCGAATGCAGCAGACGGCTGAGATAGGTCGCCGTCGCCTCGCCTTCGAGATTCGGGTTCGTCGCGAGGATCACCTCTTGCACGGTGCCGTCGGCCAGACGCTGCATGAGCTGGGTGATGCGCAGCTCATCGGGGCCGACGCCGGCGATCGGGCTGATCGCTCCCCCCAGCACGTGGTAAAGCCCGCGGAACTCGCGCGTGCGCTCGATCGCCGAGACGTCCTTGGCGTCTTCGACGACGCAGATGAGCGTGCCGTCGCGGCGCGGATCCCGGCAGATCGCGCAGCGCTCCTGTTCGCTGACGTTGCCGCACACCTCGCAGAAGCGCACCCGCTCACGCAGCTCGCCGAGCAGCTGCGACAGTCGCGCGACGTCGAAGGTGGGGGTCTGCAGAATGTGGAACGCGATGCGCTGGGCGGATTTCGGGCCGATGCCCGGAAGCCGGCCGAACTCGTCGATGAGGTCTTGGACGATGCCGTCGTACATGGGCTAGCTGAACCTCGTCGCCGTCACGTGCGGCTCTTCGCGCACGAAGGTCGCCCCGAGCACCTGACGCACGACGGCCTCGCCCACCCGCTCGATCCGGTTCGACCGCGACGAAGGCGACGCTGACGATGCGGCCGGCGGTGAGACCGACGCGACCGGACGACGCTCGGTGGGCGCGGGGACGCGCGGCGGCGCGTACCCGTGATCGTCGGGTGGCGGCAGGGCATCGTCGTCGTCCGGCGGAACGTCGGAATCGGGGATGACCTCGCCCTCGCGCTCGATCTGGAACGCCCGCGCGGGTGCGATGTCGTCGGGCTCGTCGTCGACTGCGAACTGCGGTGGCGCGGCGACGTCCGGCTCGCCGGTGGGAATCGTCGCGACCGCCCACTCCGTGACCGGAGCGACCGGCGCCGCCGATGCACCGCCACGCGGTGCCGACGCTCCGCCGTCGCGGGCAGCAGGGCCGGGGCCCGGGTTCGCGGGAGAGGTGCCGCGGGGCGCTCCGCCTGCCGGGGTCACACCACCCGGTCCAGGGCCGCGGGTCCCGGTCTCGCCCCCGTCGGAGCCGGCCGGACCGGTCGGGTCGCCGGGACCGGTGGGGGCCGCAGACCCGCTCGCCGGAGGCGGAGGACCGTCGTGCCGAGCGACGTACTTCACGCGGACGCCGAGAACGTCCAGGATCGCGCCGCGAAGGTCCTCGCTGGGCCCCTTGCCGGCGGCGAGTTTCTTGAACGCGGCGACGTCCGCCTGACTCTGGAAGCCCAGGGTCAGAACGTCGTCGGCGTACGCGAGCGGCGTCGCGGCGGTCGCGAGCATCCACGACGACCGGCTCACCCCTTCGAGTCGCTGCAGAACTTCGGGCCACGCATCGCGCAGCTGGTCGAAGGTCACGGGTCCCGCAGGGACGACCGGAGCGACCGGCACCACGGGTGCGACCGCCGGAGCGGCGGGGACGGATGCCGGAGGTGCGATCTCGGGTGTGGTCGACGCTCCGCGCACGACCGAGGCCGACTCCCCCGAATCGTGCGCGCGCGCGGCCTCCGCCGGGGCGGCCGGTCGCGGGGCAGGCGCACCCGTGGCCGCCGCCGGAGAGACGGACGGAACGGAGCCGGCCGGAGCCGCGGCGATCGCCGCGCCGCCGGTCGACAGCCCCGCGGTCGAGAAGGTGAGAACGCGCGCCACGAGCAGCTCGAGCTGGAGGCGGGGAGAGGTCGCCCCGTTCATGTCGTCGAGGGTGCCGACGACGAGGTCGGCGATGCGCGAGAGCCGATCTGTTCCGAATGCGGCCGCCTGACGCGACATGCGTTCCAGCTCGTCCGCGGGCGTGCCGCGCAGCACCGCCGCGGCCCCTTCTCCCGTGGCGGCCACGATGATGAGGTCGCGCAGCCGCTCGAGCAGGTCGTCGACGAAACGGCGCGGGTCCTGCCCGGTCTGCAGCACCCGGTCGACGGCGGCGAACGCCGCCGCAGCATCGGAGGCACCGAAGGCGGTGACGACCTCGTCGAGGAGCTCGGCGTGCGTGTACCCGAGCAGAGCGACCGCCCGCTCGTAGCGCACGAGCGTCGCATCCGCTCCGCCGGCACCCGTGGACGGGTCGGACCCTGCGATCAGTTGGTCGAGCAGCGAGAGCGTGTCGCGGGGCGACCCGCCGCCGGCGCGGACGACGAGGGGAAGGACTCCGGCCTCGACCTGCACGCCCTCTTCGGCGCACAGCTGCTCGACGTACTCGAGCATCGCCGCCGGCGCCACGAGGCGGAACGGATAGTGATGGGTGCGCGAGCGGATCGTGCCGATGACCTTCTCGGGCTCGGTCGTCGCGAAGATGAACTTCACGTGCTCGGGCGGCTCTTCGACGAGCTTCAGCAGCGCGTTGAACCCCTGCGGGGTGACCATGTGCGCCTCGTCGAGGATGAAGATCTTGAAACGGTCACGCGCCGGCGCGAAGATCGCGCGCTCGCGGAGGTCTCGGGCGTCGTCCACACCGTTGTGGGATGCCGCGTCGATCTCGACCACGTCGAGCGATCCGCCGCCGCCGCGGCCGAGCTCGACGCAGCTGTCGCAGGTGCCGCAGGGAGTGTCGGTCGGCCCCTGCGCGCAGTTGAGGCATCGCGCGAGGATGCGCGCCGACGTCGTCTTGCCGCATCCGCGGGGACCGCTGAACAGGTAGGCGTGGCCGACCCGGTCGCCGCGCAGTGCCGTCATGAGCGGCTCGGTGACCTGGGCCTGGCCGATCATCTCGCCGAAGCTCTCGGGCCGGTAGCGGCGATACAGGGCGGTGGTCACCAGAACAGACTACGGCGTGCCTGCGACATCGGCTCAGCCGCCGGTGGGAACACCGCGCGCCCGTGCGCCGTTGCACGAGTCGTGGATCCGCAGCCCGTCGACGTCGTCGTGATCGGCGCCGGGCAGGCCGGACTCTCGGCCGCCTATCACCTGCGACGCCGGGGTTACTCCCCCGTCGACGACGCCCCGGGCGACGAGGGTCGCTTCGTCGTCCTCGATGCCGACGACGGCGCCGGCGGGGCCTGGCGCCACCGTTGGGACTCGCTGCGGATGGCCACCGTCAACGGCATCCACGAGCTGCCCGGCTACGCCGTGCCTGCCGCCGATCCCGCTGCCGCCGCGCGCGACGTGCTGCCCGCGTACTTCGCCGCCTACGAGGAGAGATTCGATCTGCGGGTGCGGCGCCCCGTGCGCGTGCGGGCCGTGCGCCGCGCCGACGCCGATCCCCAGGGACGGCTGCTCGTCGAGACCGGCACAGGCGTGTGGTCGGCGCGATACGTCATCAACGCGACGGGCACCTGGCGACGCCCGTTCTGGCCGCACGTCCCCGGAGCGGAGCGGTTCCGCGGCCGTCAGCTGCACGTGCACGACTACGTCTCGGCGGCCGAGTTCGCCGGGCTCCGCGTCCTCATCGTCGGCGCCGGGATCTCCGCCGTGCAGCTGCTGGATGAGATTTCGCACGTCGCCGAGACGTTCTGGGTGACCCGGCGCGAGGTGCGCTGGGATGCGGCCGAGTTCGACACCGCGGCACGAATCGCCGCCATCGCGGGGGTCGAGGAGCGCGTGCGCCGCGGCGAGCCACCCGGCAGCGTCATCTCGATCACCGGTCAACACCGCACCGCCTGGTCGGAGTCGGCACGGGTGCGCGGGGTGCTCGTGCGGCATCCGATGTTCGCGTCGATCGAAGAGGACGGCGTACGGATGCCGGACGGCTCGTTCGAACGCGCGGATGCCATCCTGTGGGCGACCGGCTTCCGCGCCGATATCGGCCACCTCACGCCGCTGCAGCTGCGCACCTCGGCCGGCGGCGTCCGCGTCGCGAACGGGCGCGCGCTCGACGAGCCGCGCCTGTTCCTGATCGGCTACGGCCCGTCGCAGTCGACGGTGGGAGCCAACCGCGCCGGGCGCGACGCGGTCCGGGCGATCGTCGCGTCCACAACTCCGGAGAAATCGACGGAGGCGGCCGCCGGAGCCCACTGATCCGGCGTCCCGCGGCAGAACTCCGGAGTTGTGAACGGGCGCGCCCCGGCGCCCCCGGCCTGGGGCCGAGGCGGCCCCCGGCGCGCGGCGGGCCCGGTGGCCCGGCGGACCCAGCCGGCCCGGGCGGACCCGGCGGGCCCGGGCGCGGCTCAGAGCACGAGGCCCCATGCCATCATCCCAGCCGAGACCGCCATCGCCGCGTACTGACCGCGGTCTAGACGCGAGCGGGAGCGCGCGATGACGACGAGAGATGCCACGACGTAGACGCCGGCGAGGGTCACGCCGAGCACGCCGATCTCCGCCGCCGACGCTCCCACCCCGGAACCGCCGTGCGCGTGCGCCGCGACCCCGAGGCCCGACCCGGTACTGGCCGCGGCGCCGCCGGCCGCCATCGCGAGCAGCAGCGCGGCCATCACGACCATGCCGCCGGCGGCATGCGCGACCATCGTCGCCTCGGTGCCGCGGACCGGACCGCTCCCTGCGCCGTGTGCGAGGCGTGATCGGCGGTGCGAGGCGGCGAGCGCCATGGTGGTGGCGAGGAGCAGGGCGACCCACCAGACGAGCGGCACGAGGTGCCCGACCGCCGAGTCGATCATCGCGATCATCATCACGAGGCCTGCGGCGACCTCGCGCACCCGCGCCCGCCGGCGGTCGGCTGCCAGACAGCACAGTCCGACCGCGGCGGGCGCGAGCGCGAGCAGGTGCGGCGTCACGATCTCAGCAGTGGTGAGCGTGACCGGCGTCGCCGTGGTCGGACGAGGCCGGGTGCGCATCGCCGCCGTGCGCGTGCCCTTCCGCGTCGTGCGCGGCCGTGCCGTGCGCATGCCGCGGGGCGCAATGCGACGACCGCGGCGCCGGGACGTGCAGGGTCGGGTTCCGCTCGAAGAAGTTGTACGGCTTGAGCGTGAACTTCGCGTAGTCCATCGGCATGACGGGCCAGTCCTCGTTGCGAGGGAAGTGCGTGAGGCCGAAGGTGTGCCACAGCACGACGTCCTCGCCGACGAGCGGCTCGTCACCGGCGATGAACGCCGGGATGCCCGCGCCGCCCGGATGCTGGTTCACGAAGTCACCCGCGGCATAGCGCTCGTCGGGGTCGTACTTCGTCACGAACAGGTTCTTCGTGGCGAAAGCGGCCCGCGCCGCGATCGACGACGCGTCGTCGGCGAGCAGCACCGGTGTCTCGGTCGGAAACAGCACGTACGACGTCGGCTGGCCGAGCGAGGTGGTGTGCTCCGTCGACGCAATCTGCCACACGCGGTTCACGGCCCCGTCTGCGACGCGGCCCGACGCCTTCTCGGAGAGGAGCGGCGTCACCTTCTTCGTGAAGGCGTTCCCCGCCGGGTTCGTCGCCGAGATCGGCAGGCGTACGGCGTCGATCTCGTTGACGACGTTCGCGAGCCCGTCGACGGTCATGTCGAGCCGCGCCGAGAAGAGGTGCTGATGGTACGGCGCACCGAGACCCGGTGCGACCTCGGACGCGAACGGATACCCCTCGCCCGGGTACGACGACGTGAACAGGATGCCCGTGAGCTTCGCCTCGCACTCGATCGTGCCGTCGAGGTAGAGGTACCAGAAGAATCCGTAGTCGTAGTTGCCGACGGTCGTGAAGAACGAGATCACGAGGCGCCGCTGACGGCGCACCTCGCTCGACCCGGTGAAGATGTCGGTGTGCTTCCAGAGGGAGCCGAAGTCCTCCTCGTGCATGCAGATCGCGTTGCGGACCGTTCGCGGCAGGCCGAGTTCGTCGGAGAGCACGGCATCCACGTAGGTGATGTCTCCGACGCAGTCGCAGCCGAGCTCGAGCTCGTTGGTGTACCGCCCGAAGAGGTACTCCCCCGTGTCGAAGTAGTTCTGCCAGAAGCGGTTCGGCGCAGGGTCGGCGTAGGGAACGACCATCTCGCTGATCGAGCCGCGGTACATGACCGGCCGCCCCTGGAAGCTGAGCTGCCGCAGGATCAGTCCCTCGCGGGTGTCGAATCCGATCCGCAGGTCCCAGTCACCCCAGGTGACGTGCTCCTGGTCGACAGTGAAACTCGCCCCCTCGGGCTGGGTGATGACGATCGGGCGCAGCCCCTCGAGCGGCGGGCCCTGGAGCTCCGGGTCGTCGAAGTTGCCGCTCGTGTCGGGCACGGCGAAGCCGGGGGTGTCGACGATCTGGATGACGCTGCGCGCGGCGACGTCGATGTAGGCCGTGAGGCCGTCGACGGGGTGCGCCCACGGGTGGTCCTTCGGGTGATCCTGTCGGAAGGCGAACGTGCGCAGGATGCGGCGCCCCTCTTCGGCCGCGTAGCCGTAATTCCCGGCGGACAGCGGCACGAGCACGACGTCATCGACGGTCAGTCCCCGCGCGGCGAGCGCCGCAATCCAGCCTGCGTCGGCATTCGCGATCGTCGCGACCTCTTCGAACTCGGCGTCGAGGATGGGCAGCTGCCCGCCCGTGCCGTCGAGAACGGTCTCGCGGAGGATCTCGCCCGTTGCAAGCGAGACGACGAGATCACTCGAGCGGGTCGTCGTCATGTCGAGCAGCTGCACCCGGACGCGACGCTCGGGGAGCGCCCCGCCCGCCTCCCAGGCGAGGATGTCGCCTTTCGCGGGCTCCTCGAGGCCGACGTAGGCGAAGCGCACCCGGTCGGTCGTCGACGGGAGGGCGAGCACGAGGGCGCGCACGGCCTCGATCTCGGCGGCGGTCAGAGAGGCGAGCGGGTGGACGGTGGCACGAGCGGCGGGCGCGGCGATCGTCGGGTCGGTGAGGGTCATGGTGATCTCCTGGTGGGGGTCAGCCTGCGATGGCGTCGGTGAGTTTGGCGTAGGCGGCGGGGCGGCGGGTGCGGATCCAGGCCGCCTGCGCGTAGCCGATGAGGGGGAAGACGGCCACGAGGCCGAGGAGGAACCAGCTCACGCCGCCGAAGACGGGTGCGCCGTCGGCATCCATGTCGCCCACCATGATCGGGAAGTACGCGACGATGAGCGCCGACGAGAGCACGAGCCCGACGAAGCCGAGCGCGGGCGCGATGACGGTGTTCCAGAGGCGTCGGTCACGCCGCGTGCGGGCGAAGTAGACGATCACGGCGATGGAGGTCACCGCCATGAGCACGGCGATCGCGAGGGTCGCGACGCCGGCGAACCACGTGAACACCTGCAGCACCGGCTCGAGCTGGAAGATGGCGAACACCACCACCAGCACGGCAGCCGTGACGGTCTGCACGAGCGAGGAGAAGTGCGGCGAGAGGTGGCGGTGGTGGACGCCCGAGAGACGCTCGGGCAGGACGCCGGCGGTCGACATCGAGTGCTGGTAGCGCGTGACGACGTTGTGGAAGGAGAGCACGCACGCGAACATCGAGGTGATCAGGAGAACGTTCGTGATGACCTCGCCGGCGGTGCCGAGGTAGGTCGCCATCGTACGCAGGATGAGACTGCCGGGGTCGGCCGCGGCGGCGTCGACCACCCCGCTCGGTCCCCACGCCATGACCAGGCCCCACGAGGCGACCGTGTAGAAGACGCCGATGCCGATGACGGCGAGGTACGTCGCGCGCGGGATGGTGCGGTCGGGATCGCGCGCCTCGTCGCGGAAGATGGCCGTGGCCTCGAATCCGATGAAGGCCGCGATCGCGAACATGAGGCCGACGCCGGGCGAGCCGCTGACGACCTGCGACGGCTGGAACGGCGCGAGGCTCAGCCCCTCGGGTGCACGGAAGAGGACGACCGCCACGAGGATCGCGACGATGCCGACCTCGGCGATCAGGAGCACGCCGAGCACCTTGCTGGACAGGTCGATGTGGCGGTAGCCGAGGATGCCGACGAGTCCGATGATCGCGAGGGCCATGAGCCACCACGGCAGCGTCACACCGGTGTAGGTCTGCAGTGTGTAGGAGAGGATGTAGCCGATGTAGCCGTACACCGACACCTGGATCGCGGTGTAGGTGAGCATCGCGATCCAGGCTGCGGCGAGGCCGGTCGAGCGGCCGAGGCCGTATCCGACGTAGGTGAAGAAGGCGCCCGGGCGGGGGATGTGCCGCGACATCGCCGACAGACCGACGGCGAACAGCAGCAGGATGACCGCACTGACCGCGTACAGTGCGGGGAACCCGACGCCGTTGCCGAGAAGGATGCCCAGCGGGGCTGCGCCGCCGATGACGGTGAGCGGGGACGCAGCGGCGACCACCATGAAGACGATCGCGGTCGCCCCCAGCGATCCGGTCAGCGTGCGGGTGCCGGCCGTGGTCGTCGCGGCGGCGGATGGATCGAGTTTCGTCATGGGGACCTCTCTGGGGTCGGGCCGGGAAAAATCCGATGAGGCGATGCTCGTCCCGCCGCATCACGCCCCCGTTCCCGCAGCGTGAAAGCTCGCGCACCCCAAACGGGAGCACGGGCGTGCGCCGTCTCATTCGGGGAAACCGCACGGAAACACCCGGGACGCCGCCGGGCAACGGCGCCCGCCTAGCATCGAGCGGCGAGGAGGCATCGATGACCGCTCTGGAGCGTGCGATCCACGATCCCGCGCCGGTCCGTGCGTTCGGTCGGCGTTCTCCCCTGGAGGGCCTGGACCGGCAGAGCGTCGGCTTCGTCGACGTCATGGCGCAGTCGGTGTCGGCGGTCGCACCCGCGGCGGCTGCCACGACCGTGACCGGTCTGGTCGCCGGCGTCTCGGCCGGAGCCGTCGTCGTCTCGGTCCTCGTCGCCGGCGTGCTGAGCCTGCTCATGGCGGGAACCGTCGGACAGTTCGCCCGGCGACTCGCGGCCAGCGGCGCGCTCTACACCTACGCGGCCCGCAGCTTCGGGCCGCGCGGCGGCCTGGCGACGGGAGCCGCCGTGCTCGTGGGGTACGGCGCGATCGCGATGTTCGCCCTTCTCGGCGGCGCACACTACACGCGGCTGCTGCTGCGCCCGATCACGCCCGAGATCGACACCCCGCTCGGCATCGGCGCGATCGTGCTCGCCGAGTCGGCTCTGCTCACGATCGTCCTCGTGCGGGGCATCCGCCTCTCCGCGCGTGTCGCCCTGGTCGTCGAGCTCGCCTCGGTCGCGCTCATCGCCGCGCTGCTCACCCTGCTGCTCACGCGCATCGGACCGATCGACCCCGCATCGCTCCTGCCTTCGGGTTCCGACTCCGCCCTCGGCGTCGCGGCGGGGGCTCTCATCGCACTGACGGCCTACGTCGGGTTCGAGAGCGCCACCACGCTGGGGGTCGAGGCGCGCGCGCCGCTGCGGACGATCCCCCGCGCCATCCGTGCGACGGTGATCGTCTCGCTCGTGCTGTACCTTCTCGCCGCGGTCACCCAGGTGGCCGGTTTCGCGGGACTGGGGCGCGACCTCTCGCGCAGCGCCTCGCCCGTCAACGACCTCGCGAACGCCTTCGGCCTGGGCGGATGGGCGGTGCTGGCGGATGCCGGCATCGCGGCATCCTTCCTCGCGTGCGCGATCGGATCGACGACTGCTCTCGCCCGGGTGCTGTTCGCGATGGGCCGAGACGGCGTTCTCGGCGCGACCGTCGGACGCACGCACGCCCGCTACGGCACGCCCATCGGCGCGATCTCGGTGTCGCTGCCGATCGTGGTCGCCGTCCCCCTCACCCTCGCGGTGACGGGGGTCGACCTGCGGGCGGCGATGCACCTCACACTCGCCATCGGAGGCGTCGGCTACATCGTCTCCTACGCTCTGGTGTGCCTCGCCGCGCCCGTGTTCCTGCGCCGGATCGGCGAGTCGACGCAGGCGGCGGTCGTCATGTCGTGGGTCGCGGCCATCGCCCTGCTGGCCGCGGTCGTCGCATTCGCCGCCGCCGACGTGTCCTCCGGCAGCCCCGCGATGGCCGTGGCGATCGCGATCGCCGTGGTCGCCGCGATCGCGATCGCGTGGCGCCTGCGGCGACCGCTCGGCACGCTGGGGGCCTACGACGTGCCGGTCGCCGATGCCGTGCTGGGTGGCGTGGCGCGGGACGACCCGGATGGCTGAGGCGGGCGCACCGTCGCTGTCGGCGCGTCAGCCCCGCGCCATCCACAGCGCTCTGACGGTGCTCGAAGCGGTCGCGGAGCTGGGCGCGGGCGTCACGGCACGCGAGCTGTCCACGCACCTGGATCTGCCGCGCGCGACGACGTATCGCCTGCTGAACCTCCTCGTCGAGGACGAGTACCTGGTGCGCACGCCCGATCTGTCGGGCTTCGCCTTGGAGGCGAAGGTGACGCAGCTCGCCGCGGCGGTCCAGCCGGCGCGGCTGCCCACGACGGCGCGCACGTTGATCGCCGAGGCACGGGCGACGCTGCGCGGTGGGGTGCACGTGGCCGCCTACACGAACGGACGGCTGCACATCCTCGACGAAGACCCGGACTTCCCCCTGAGCGACCCGGTCCGCCTCGCCCGCGACCCGGAGCACTCCGCTCTCGGGGTGCTGATGCTCGTCGCCACCGGCGGCGACGGCCCGGCAGCGCAGGCCGCGGCGACCGAGCTCGCGCGGCTCGGTGGCGTCACCCGGATGGACGGTGCGACGCCCGGGGTCGGATGCCTGGCCGTTCCGCTGCGCGGTGCCGACGGCGAGATCGCCGGCGCGCTCGCATTCGCCGGGCCGCGGCACCGCATCGTGGACGCGCCGGCACTCGTCGCCCGGCTCTCCCCCTTCGCCGAGAGCCTCGCGCCCTACGTCGCCTGAGGCCGCGACCCGGGGTCGGCGGCCTCAGCGCGAAGCGGGCGTCAGGAGTCGACGCCGAGGTTCCCGTGCTCTTCGCGCGGGTGGGCGAGCTCCGATACGGGCAGAGAGCCGGTGACCACCGGAATGCTCGTGGTCATCGTCGCGCTCGGGACCGACGCCGACAGCAGCGTCCCGTCTTCGCGGAGCGACTCCCCGAGGTCGCCGAGCGTCGGACGGCCGGCGATGACCGGCCCCTGCCCGGCGAGCGGCACGCTGACCGTCGCTCCGCCGACGACCTCGACGTCGCGCCCGCGCACGGAGAAGGCGACCGGATCGCCCTCGCCCGCCGTCACGGTCAGCTCGCGCCGCGTGATCGTCACCTGCAGGGGCGTGCCACGCCACTGCAGCGGGAACGACAGCGAGGGCCAGTCCTTCGGCAGCCGCGGATCGAACGACAGCTCGCCGTAGTGGTCGCGCATGCCGCCGAAACCGGCGACCAACGCCGTCCAGACGCCACCCGCCGAGGCGACGTGCACGCCGTCGGCGGCATTGTGATGCAGGTCGCCCAGATCGACGAAGATCGACTGCGCGAAGTACTGCAGGGCGAGATCCTGATAGCCGACCTCGGCAGCCAGGATCGCCTGCACGACCGCGGACAGAGTCGAATCGCCCGTCGTGAGCGGGTCGTAGTACTCGAAGTCGGCGAGCTTCTCGTCGTCGGTGAAGTGGTTGCCCTGGAGGTACAGCGCGAGCACGACATCGGCCTGCTTGAGCACCTGGTAGCGGTAGATGACGAGCGGGTGGAAGTGCAGCAGAAGCGGACGCTGCTCCGTCGGCGTGTTCTCGAGGTCCCACACCTCGCGCTCGAGGAAGACCGCGTCCTGCGGGTGGATGCCCAGGGCTTCGCTGTACGGGATGTGCATCGCCTCGGCGGCGGCATCCCAGGCATCCGGCTCGCCGTCGTCGAGTCCGAGGCGTGCCACCATCGCGGCGTACTCGGCGGGGGCCTCCTCCGCCATCTCGCGCACGATCCGCGCCGCGAAGCGCAGGTTGTAGCGGGCCATGACGTTGGTGAACAGGTTGTCGTTGACGACCGTCGTGTACTCGTCGGGACCGGTCACCCCGTGGATGTGGAAGACCTCGGGCTCACCGTCCTCGGTGAAGCGCCAGAACCCGAGCGTCGCCCACAGGCGCGCCGTCTCGACCGCGATGTCGACGCCCTCACGATAGAGGAACTCGTCGTCGCCGGTTGCGCGCACGTACTTGCCGAGCGCGAAGCTGACGTCGGCGTTGATGTGGTACTGCGCGGTTCCGGCGGCGTAGTAGGCGGATGCCTCTTCGCCCGAGATCGTCCGCCAGGGGAAGAGCGCCCCGGCCTCGTTCAGCTGACCGGCGCGCTTGCGGGCCGCCGGGAGCATCAGGTAGCGCATGCGCAGTGCGTTGCGCGCCCAGACGGGGCTCGTATAGATGAGGAAGGGCAGGACATAGATCTCGGTGTCCCAGAAGTAGTGACCGCTGTAGCCCGATCCGGTCACACCCTTCGCGGGCACGCCCTGGCCGTCGGCGCGGGCTGCGGCCTGGGCGAGCTGGAAGAGGCACCACCGTGTGGCCTGCTGCAGGTCGTCGCGTCCGCCGATGACGACGTCGGAGCGCTGCCAGAAGGCATCCATCCACGCCGCCTGGCGGTCGTACTGCGTCTGCACGCCTTCGGCCTCGACGCGGTCGAGCGTGCGACGCCCTCGGTCGACGAGTTCGCGCGCGGGAACCCCGCGCGAGGTGTGATAGCTCACGAGCTTGGTGACGGTCACCGGAACGCCCGCCCGGGCCTGCACGCGGAAGACGTTCTTGGCGATGTCGGGTTCGACGAGCGTGCGCGCCGAGTAGTCGTTCTCGGTCTCGATCAGATGGTCTGCGACGACCGCGAGGGTCATGCGCGACTCGGTGACGCGGTACGACAGGGCCGAACGCCCCCCGGACTGCCAGTACTCCTGCGGCTGCAGCACGCGGTCGTGGATCTTCTCCGCCTTGCGCGGGTCGAAGCCGGCCTTCTTCGCGCTCGCGCCGCCCGGAGCCGCACCGCCGTACACGTCCTCGCCGTCCTGCCGATTGATCAGCTGGCAGCTGATCGTGACCGGGGCATCCGCGTTCAGCACCGTGACGGTGACGCGCATCGCGGCGAGGTGCTTCTCTTCGAAGGAGACCATCCGATCGCTCTCGATGAGCACATCCTTGCCGCTGGGGGTCATCCAGCGCACCCGGCGGGTGATGACCCCCCGGCGCAGGTCGAGCGCGTGCTCGTAGTCGCGGATGTCGGCGACGTCGAAGGCGAGCGGCTCGTCGTCGACGTAGACGCGCATGACCTTGGCGTCGGGCGCGTTGATGATCGTCTGCCCGACCTCCGCGAAGCCGTAGGCCTGCTCGGCGTGACGGATCGGGAACGTCTCGTGGAACCCGTTGATGAAGGTTCCCTGCTCGTGCGCGTGCCGCCCCTCCGGGTGGTTTCCACGCAGGCCGAGGTAGCCGTTGCCGAGAGCGAACAGCGTCTCGGTGACGCCGACGTCGTCGAGCGAGAACTCGGTCTCGACGAGGCGCCACGGATCGACCGGGAAGCGTCGACGGTCCATGCCGTCCATTCCTGCGGATCGCGGCCCCATCAGCGGACGAGCTCCGCGAGGTCGTCGACCACGACATCCGCGCCGAGCTCGCGCAGCGCCTGCGCGCCGGCGCCGCGATCGACGCCGACGACGAGGCCGAACCCGGCGGCCGAGGCGGACTGCACACCCGAGTGCGCGTCTTCGACGGCGGCGCTGCGGGCGGGATCGACGCCCAGCATCCGCGCGCCGGCGGCGAACATGTCGGCCTCGGGCTTCGAGCGCAGACCCTCGCGCGCCGCGACCACGCCGTCCATGACGATGGGGAAGAAGTCCCGGATGCCCGCTGCCGTCAGCACCTCTTCGGCGTTCTTCGAGCTCGAGACCACGCCGATGGGGGTGCCGGCCTCGTGCAGTCGCACGAGGAGCGCGAGCGATCCCGGGTACGGGGCGATGCCCTCGGCCCGCAGTGTGGCGGCGAACACCTCGTTCTTGCGGTTCCCGATCCCGCACACGGTGTCGGCCGTGGGGAGGTCATCCGGCGCACCCCACGGCACCTCGACATCGCGTGAGCGCAGCAGGCCGGCGACGCCGTCGTAGCGCTGCTTTCCGTCGAGGAAGCGGAAGTAGTCGTCGTCGGTGTACGGCGGGTCGATGCCCCACGCCGCGAACAGATCGGTGAACATCGTCCGCCATGCGCGCATATGGACCTCCGCCGTCGGCGTGAGAACGCCGTCGAGGTCGAACAGCACGCCGTCGTAGGTCGTCAGGTCGGGGAGTGCGTCTGCCACGCTCTCAGCGTAGTGGCGGGGTGTGAACGCCATGTGTCCGGAGGGGGCGCCGCCCGCACTCCGGGCGGCGCAACCCCGGCGCTGCGCCGAGCCCCGTCAGGCGGGGATCGCGACGCTCAGGGTCTGCCGCGCGATCTCGAGCTCTTCGTTGGTCGGAACGACGAGGACCTCGACTGCGGAGTCGGGCGTGGAGATGCGACGGATGCCGCGCTCGCGCGCCTCGTTGCGCTCGGCGTCGATGTGCACGCCGAGGAACCCGAGGGTTGCCAGCGCCTCGGCCCGCACCAGCGCGGAGTTCTCACCCACGCCGGCGGTGAAGGAGATCACGTCGACGCCGCCGAGCTGGGCGATGTAGGCGCCGATGTACGCGCGCAGACGGTGGATGTACACGTCGAAGGCGAGCATCGCCGCCCCTGCCCCCTCGGCACGGCGCGACTCGATGTCGCGCATGTCCGAGACACCCGTGAGGCCCAGCAGACCGCTCTTCTTGTTGAGGAACTCGTCGAGACCGCCCGGGGTCAGCTCTTCGCGGCGGGCGAGCACGAGCAGGACCGAGGGGTCGATGTCGCCCGAGCGCGTGCCCATCACGAGTCCCTCGAGCGGGGTGAGGCCCATCGAGGTCTCGACCGAGTGACCGCCGTCGACGGCGGTGATGGAGGCGCCGTTGCCGAGGTGGAGCACGATCTGCTTCAGCTCGCGCAGGGGCCGATCGAGGTAGTCGGCGGCGGCCTCGCTCACGAACTTGTGGCTCGTGCCGTGGAATCCGTACCGGCGGATGCGGTGCTTGCGCGCGATCGTGTGGTCGATCGCGTACGTGTAGGCGGCCGGCGGCAGGGTCTGATGGAACGCCGTGTCGAACACCGCAACGTGAGTGAGGTCGGGGAAGGCATCCCGTGCGGCGCGGATGCCCTGTAGCGCGCCGGGGTTGTGCAGCGGGGCGAGCACCGAGAGCTCGTCGATGTTGATCTCGACGAGGTCGTCGATGATCGTCGGGTGGAAGAAGCGCGCGCCGCCCTGCACGACGCGATGCCCGACGGCGGAGGGTGCGTACTCGCTGAGCGACGGGCCGTTCTGGGCGAACGCGTCGAGCATCACCTGGAAGCCGACGGTGTGGTCCGGGATCGGCAGCTCGCGATCGTAGGTCGCATCGCCGACCTGGTGGCGGGCTGCGCCCACGCTCTGGCCGATGCGTTCGACCAGGCCCGAGGCGAGCGCCGTCTCGGTCTCGACGTCGACCAGCTGGTACTTGAACGAGGACGAACCGCTGTTGATGACGAGGACGACGGTCATGCGGATGCTCCCTGAGCCTGGATCGCGGTGATGGCGATGGTGTTGACGATGTCGTCGACGAGGGCGCCGCGCGACAGATCGTTGATCGGTTTGTTGAGCCCCTGCAGGACCGGCCCCATCGCGATCGCGCCGGCGGAGCGCTGCACCGCCTTGTAGGTGTTGTTGCCGGTGTTCAGATCGGGGAAGACGAACACCGTCGCGCGACCGGCGACCGCCGAACCCGGCATCTTCGCCTTGGCGACCGCGGCGTCGGCGGCGGCGTCGTACTGGATGGGACCCTCGACGAGCATCTCGGGGGCACGCTCGCGGACGATGGCCGTCGCCGCGCGCACCTTATCGACGTCTTCGCCCGAGCCCGACTCGCCGGTCGAGTACGACAGCATCGCGACGCGCGGATCGATGCCGAACTCCCGGGCCGTCTCGGCCGACGAGATCGCGATGTCGGCGAGCTGGGCGGAAGAGGGGTCGGGGATGACGGCGCAGTCCCCGTAGACGAGAACGCGGTCGGCGAGCGCCATGAGGAAGACGCTCGAGACCACCGAGACGCCGGGCCGGGTCTTGATGATCTCGAAGGCGGGACGGATGGTGTGCGCGGTGGTGTGCGCGGCGCCCGAGACCATGCCGTCCGCCAGCCCCAGGTGGACCATCATGGTGCCGAAATACGACACATCGGTGACGGTGTCGGCGGCCTTCTCGTATGTGACGCCCTTGTGTTTGCGCAGCTCGGCGTACTCCCGCGCGAAGCGGTCGACGATCTCGGGGTCGAAGGGGCTCAGCACCTGCGCCGCCGACAGGTCGAGTCCGAGCTCGACGGCACGTCCGCGCACGTCGGCCTCTTCGCCGAGGATCGTGAGGTCGGCGATGCCGCGGGCCAGCACGGTCGCCGCCGCCTTGAGGACCCGGTCGTCGCCGCCCTCAGGAAGGACGATCCGCTTGCGCCCCTGACGCGCGGTCTCGAGCAGCTGGTACTCGAACATGAGCGGGGTGACGACGGCGGAATGCGCGAGGCCGAGAGCGCGGGCGAACTCCTCGGTGTCGACGTTCTGCTCGAACAGGGCGATCGCCGTGTCGAAGCGGCGCTGCGATCCGGCCGCGAGGCGACCGCGCGTGCCCATGACGCGGACGGCCGTGTCATAGGTGTCGAGATCGGTCTGCACGATCGGCAGCGACGAGTCGAGGCCCGCCATGAGTTCGCGGACGGGGCCGGGCAGCGGGAACGGCCCGTTCAGGATGATCCCCGAGATCGAGGGGAACGTGCCCGACGAGTTGGCGAGCAGAAGGCCCAGCAGCACCTCGGTGCGGTCGGCGGGGACGATCACGATGGCCCCCTCGGTCAGGCGGGGCAGGATGTTGTCGAGCGACATCCCCGCGACGACCACGTCGAGCACCTCGCGCGTGAGCAGTTCGTCGTCGCCGCGCAGCAGGGTGCCGTCCAGCCGCAGCAGGATGTCGCGGACGGCGGGGGCGACCAGCAGTACGTCCTCGGGGATCGCCCACACGCCCACGGGTGCTTCGCGCGTGCCGTCGACGGCCGGCGCGTCCTCGACGACGGCGCGCACCGCCGCGTCGATCTCGACGAGCCGCGCCGGGTCGGCACGGTTCGTGATCACGGCGAACAGCTCGGCACGCTGGTGGGTGATGTCGGTGAGGGCGAGCGACATGAGCTGGCCCAACTGCTCGGGCGTGCGGGCGACGCTCACCCCGAGCCGGTCGCCCTGGTCCGCGCGGCCGTTCAGCACCACCAGGACCGGGGAACCGAGGTTCGCCGCGATCCGGGCGTTGTAGCCGAGCTCGCTCGTGGAGCCGACGTCGGTGAAGTCGCTGCCGACGATCACGACCGCGTCGCACTTGGCCTCGACGGCCTTGAAGCGTTCGACGATCTTCGACATCGCGGCATCCGCGTCGCGACGCACCTCGTCGTAGGTGACGCCCACGCACTCGTCGTAGTCCAGGTCGACGCCGACGTGATCGAGGAGCATCTCGAGCACGTAGTCGCGTTCGCTCGTCGACCGCGCGATGGAGCGGAACACCCCCACGCGCGGGATCGAGCGGCTCAGCGCATCGATCGCCCCGAGGACGATGGTGGACTTTCCGGACAGGCCCTCCGTGGAGGTGATGTAGATGCTCTGCGCCACCCCTTCAGCCTAGGCGGGGCGCGCGCGACCGGGCCAGATCGGGCCCGGACAAAACCCGGCAGTCCCCCGCGGTCGCACCCTGGGGCATCCTGCGCGCGACTCGATCGCCGGGTTCGGGGTCGCGTGTGGTCGCCGACTCGCGCATCCATCGACCGCACGCGGCCCCGAACCGGATGCCCGCGGGCACACGCGACCCCGAACATTTCCGGGCGTGGGCAGACGCGACCCCGAACCTTCCCGGCGCGGGTGCGACACATGGCCGAGACCGAAGCGCGCGGAAGAGGAAGAGAACGAGCGGGCACCACGCGACGATGCGGATGCCGGGGCACCGGCGGTGAGCTCGAGACACCGCCGGGAAAGTAAGACTCTCCGCGAACCCGGCAGAGCCTGGTTACCCTTGCTACGTTTCCGTCCTGGGGGATTTGGCCTGGATGCCGCCTCGCGGAGAGCTTCTTGGAGTTTACCCGACGTCGGGGCCGGCCCGCGCCGCCGCGGGTTAGCATCGAGCGACACACCCCGCGACGACGCGGCGATCCCGCCGCCGCGAGACAGGCCACGTATGTCCCACGTACCGATCACCGCCGACGCGTTCTCCCGTGCGACGGAGGCCGTCCTGGCATCCGTGTCGCGGGTGATCGACGGCAAGCCCGCCGCGGTGCGCACAGCTCTCGTGTGCCTGCTCGCCGAGGGGCACCTGCTCATCGAGGACGTGCCGGGCGTCGGCAAGACGATGCTGGCGCGCGCGCTCGCGGCATCGGTGGATGCCACGGTCCGCCGCATCCAGTTCACGCCGGACCTACTGCCGGGCGACGTCACCGGCGTCAGCGTCTACAACCAGGTCGACCGCGAGTTCGAGTTCAAGCCGGGCGCGATCTTCGCGCACATCGTCATCGCCGACGAGATCAACCGCGCCTCTCCCAAGACCCAATCCGCCCTTCTCGAGGCCATGGAGGAGCGGCAGGTCACCGTCGACGGCGTCTCACGTGCGCTCGAGAACCCCTTCCTCGTCGTCGCGACCCAGAATCCGCTCGAGATGGAGGGCACCTACGCTCTGCCCGAGGCGCAGCGCGACCGGTTCATGATGCGCATCTCGATGGGGTACCCGGATGCCACGAGCGAAGCGCTCATGCTGCGTCAGCGCGAGAGCGTCAACCCGCTCGACGACCTCGTGCCGGTCGTCGACGCCGACGGCGTGCGCGCCTTGATCGCGACGGCCCGCGCCGTGCACGTCTCCCCCGCCGTGGAGGAGTACGCGGTGGCCCTGGCCCGCGCCACGCGCGAGCATCCCGAGATCCGCCTCGGCGCCAGCCCGCGAGCGACGCTGCAGCTCGTGCGCGCCGCCAAGGTCTGGGCAGCGCTGGACGGGCGGGAGTTCGTCATCCCCGATGATGTCGCGATGCTCGTGGAGCCCGTCTTCGCGCACCGCCTGATCGTCGCGCGCGGCACGACGAGTGCGCGCAGCCGTTCTGCCGCCGACACGATCTCCGCGGCCCTGCGGGGAATCGTCGGCACCGTCCGCGTTCCGCTCGCGACGCGCTGAGGTCATGTTCTCGCGCTGGCCGCTGACGCTCCGTGGCACCGGAGCGGTCGCGCTGGCGATCGTGTGCATCGTGGTCGCGCAGCGGTTCGGGCTGGCCGAGCTCCTCTACGTGGCGGCCCTGCTGCTCGTGCTCGTCTCGGCGAGCGCCGCGACGCTCTACCTCGTGCCGAGCACGGAGCGGGTGACCCGCTCGTTCGCCCCCGACACGCCCGCGGTCGGCGGCGAGGCGACCGTGCGGATGCGGGTCGAGATCCGTTCCCTGCTCCCCACCGCGCAGGGGCGGTGGCGCGACGGCCTCCCGCCCGGCCTCAGCGGCGACGCGTCGGGAATCGTCCCGTCCGCGCCGGGTCGGGGGCGCGCGCCCGCCGCCCCCGTGGAGTACCGGGTCACGGCGCTGCGCCGTGGCATCCAACCCGTCGGCCCGCTCTCGCTGCTCACGATCGACCCCTTCGGCCTCGCGCGGCGACGGCGACGCGTGGGGCGCCCTGACCCGCTGACCGTGACGCCCGCGGTCGTCGATCTCGGCCCCCTCATCGATCAGCCGGGCGACCTGGGGGGCGGTATGCACTCCACGGTCGACCGGCTCGGCGAGGGCTCGGACAACCTGATCCCGCGTCACTACGCGGCGGGCGACTCGATGCGCCGCATCCACTGGCGCGCGAGCGCTCATCGCGGCGAACTCATGGTCCGCCAAGAAGAGCAGGAGACAACCCCCGAAGCGCTCGTCGTCCTCGACCGCAGCGCGCTGCGCTGGTCGGTCGAGGCGACCCGGACCACCGGCTCCGATCCGGCGTTCGAGACCGCCGTATCCGCGTGCGCGTCGGTGACGACGCTGCTGGCCCGCGAGGGCTACCTCGTCACGGTCGTCGACGGCGACGGCGCCGTACTCACCGAGCCGATCGACGGCGATGACCTCGCCGCGCGGGAACAGCTCGGCGTCGACCTCGCGACGGTGCGCGCGCACCGCGACAGCGGCCTCGGCGGACTCGTGGGCGTTCTCGCCGGCGGCACGGTCGGCCCCCTCGTCGTCGTCACCGGCGCCCTCGGGCCGACGGATGCCTCCGCGCTCTCGCCGCTTGTGCCGCACAGCGCACTGCCGGTGCTGATCGTCGTCGGCTCACGGCGGGATCCCGATGGGGACGAGGCGCTGGCACAGGCCGCGCGATCCGGATGGCGCGTCGCGCTCGCGCCGACCGGGGCGGATCTGCCCGCGGCGTGGAGCGACGCCGTCGACCGAGGGGTGCGCCGTGCCGCCGGCTGAGCCGGCGCCGCGGCGGCGGCCCGGCGGTGAGCTGCGTCTGACGATCGCCCTCTGGGTGGCCCTGGCCGTCACGATGGTGCCGCTGCTGCGCGTCGTGCACAGCGGGGCGTGGATGGCCGGCGCCGCGATCCTCTCGGCGGCGCTGCTCGGCGCCGGCTTCGGGCTGCGGCGGATCGGGCGGATGCCCGCTGTCGCGGTCACACTCATCCAGTTCGTCGTCTGGGTCGTCGCCGTCACCGCCGTGTTCCTGCCGGGCACGGCGATGCTCGGCGTCCTGCCGTCCGCGGCCTCGTTCGGCGAGGCCCGCGATCTGGTGGAGAGCGCGGCCGCGCAGATCGTGGACGGCGTCGCGCCGCTGGAGCCGTCGGCCGGGCTGAGCTTCGTGATCGTCGCGTGCCTCGGGCTGCTGGCGATCGGGCTCGATCACGTGGTGCTCACGACGCGGATGCCGCTGCTGGCGACGATCGCGCTCGTGGCCGTGTGGCTGATCCCGGCGATCGCGGTGCCGGCCGGTGTGGATGTACCCGCGTTCGTGCTGCTGGCGGCGGCGATCCTGTGGCTGCTGCGCGCCGAGACGCGCACGCGCGAGGCCGCCGCGTCGCCCCGAGCAGGCGGGGTCACGGCCCTCGCGCTCACCGTCGGGGCCCTCGCGATCACGGGTGCCGTCGTCGTCGGCCCGGCGCTGCCGCCCCCGACGGCCGCGCCGGGCGGGCTCGGTGCGGCGACGAGCATCGATCCGACCCTCGACCTCGGCGACGACCTGCGCCGACCTGGCGACGTCACGGTGCTGACGCTCCACGGGGATGCGCCGGACATCCCGTACCTCCGCGTCGCGACGCTCTCGAGCTTCGACGGCCGCGTCTGGCAGCCCGATCGCCCCCGTTCGGTCCCGTTGGCGGCGGATGCCCTCGCCCCCGTCACGGCCGAGGACGGCGTTCGGGTGACGGAGTACCGCACGAGCGTTCAGGTCTCGCAGCTGTCGTCGGAGTATCTGCCGATCCCCTTTCCGGCGGTGGGCGTCGCCGGGCTCGAGGGGGCGTGGAGCGTCGTGCCGTACAGCCGGACCGTGTTCACCGCGAGCGGCAACGTGCAGGGCCAGAGCTACGACGTGGTCTCGCACGTCCCCCGGCCGACGCTCGAGCAGATCCGCAGCTCGTCGGCACGCATCGCGGACTCGCCGCTCGACCTCACCGCGTTGCCTGCCGACACCCCCGGCGTCATCGCCAGGACCGCGCGCAGCGTCACCGCGGGCGCGGTCAGCGACTACGACCGCCTCGTCGCGCTGCAGTCCTGGTTCCGCGGTCCCGAGTTCACATACTCGCTGAGCGCGCCGGTGCAGGACGGCTTCGATGACGCCGGCGTCGATGCCGTCGCCGCGTTCCTCGACCGCAAGCAGGGCTACTGCGTGCACTTCGCCGGCTCGTTCGCCCTGATGGCGCGTTCGCTCGGCATGCCCTCGCGGGTCGTCGTGGGCTTCCTGCCCGGTTCTCCGACGGGGCGGATCGTCGACGGCGAACGCGTCGCCGCCGTGACCATGAGCCAGCTGCATGCGTGGCCCGAGGTGTACTTCGACGGGATCGGGTGGGTGCCGTTCGAGCCGACCAAGAGCCTCGGCGTCGCGACCGAGTTCCGCCGGGCATCCGAGCCGGCCGACAGCGCGGGGACCGACGTGGCGACACCGTCCGCGGCGCCGTCGCCGACGTCCTCGGCGACGGGCGGGCCCGCCGAGCGCCCCGATCAGCCCTCCGAGGCCGCCCCTGCGGCGGCACGGTCGATCGACGTGTGGCCGGTGCTCACCGCCGTGTTCGCCGCACTGCTGGTCGCGATCGCCCCCGCGACGGCGACGTGGGTGCGGCGCCGGATGCGACGCGCGCGCGGGGGCATCGACGGCGCCTGGCGGAACGCGCAGGATGCGGCCATCGATCGGGGCATCCCGCTGCGACTCGCCGAGACGCCACGCGCGTTCGGACAGCACCTCATCGCCGGCGGCGCTCCGCCGGACGCGGTGGCGCGGCTCGTGTCGGCCGTCGAACGCGCCAGCTACGCCCCCGAACAGGCGGCGGGCGCAGAGGTCGGCGGCCGGGCATCCGTCACCGACCGCGCGTTCACGGACGCCGAGCGGATCCGCCGGGGACTGTTCGAGGCGGTGCCGACCGGCGACCGCGTCAGAACGCTCGTCCTGCCGCGGTCGCTCGTGATCCGCCCCGGATCGGGCCTCGCAGAGCGGGGCGCCCGCGCCTGACCGAGCCGGCGGCGCGGGCGCCCGCGCTCAGGCGCGCGCCGATTCGGTGCGGATGCCGTCGTCGACGGCGTCTGCAGGCGAGGGGTCCGCGTCGTCGTCCGAGTCGTCGGCGAACGGCTCGCCGTCGCGCGGCGCGTCGTACAGCGTGCGGTCGAGGATGCCTTCGCGCTTCGCGACGATCGTCGGCACCAGGGCCTGGCCCGCGACGTTGACCGCGGTACGGCCCATGTCGAGGATCGGGTCGATCGCCAGCAGCAGTCCGACACCTTCGAGCGGCAGTCCGAGCGTCGAGAGGGTCAGCGTGAGCATGACGGTGGCCCCGGTGGTCCCTGCCGTGGCGGCCGAGCCGACGACGGAGACGAGCGCGATGAGCAGGTACGACACGACGTTCAGCTCGACGCCGAAGAACTGCGCGACGAAGATCGCGGCGATCGCCGGGTAGATGGCGGCGCAGCCGTCCATCTTGGTCGTCGCGCCCAGCGGAACGGCGAACGACGCGTATTCGCGGGGCACGCCGAGGTTCCGCTCGGTAACGCGCTGCGTCAGCGGCAGGGTGCCGATCGACGAGCGCGACACGAAGCCGAGCTGCACCGCCGGCCACACGCCGGAGAAGTACTGCCGGACCGACAGACCGTGGCTCTTCACGAGGATCGGGTACACGACGAACAGCACCAGCACGAGGCCCACGTAGACGGCGACGACGAACCAGACGAGGGCCAGCAGCTTGTCGGTGCCGTATTCGACCACCGCCGAGGCGATGAGGCCGAGGGTGCCGAGGGGCGCGATGCGGATGATCCACCAGAGCACCCGCTGCACGATCTTCAGCGACGACTGGGTGAAGGCGACGAAGGGCTCGGCGCGCTTTCCGACCTTGAGGGCGGCGACGCCGATCGCCACCGAGATGACGATCACCTGCAGGATGTTGAACCCGACGGTCGACGAGATCGCGCCGGTGGTCGCGTTCGCCGAACTCGAGACCGTGAGACCGAAGGCGTTCTGCGGGATGAGGCCCTTGAGGAAGTTCCACCACGTGCCGACCGTGTACGGGTCGGCGGTGGTGAGCTGGTCGTGGGCGACACGGTTGCCCGGCTGGATCGTGATGCCGAGCACGATGCCGATCGTCACCGCGATGAGAGCCGTGATGCCGAACCACAGCAGCGTCTGCCCGGCGAGGCGCGCGGCGTTCGTGACATTCCGCAGCTGCGTGATGCTCGCGACGATCGCGAGGAAGATGAGCGGCACCACGGCCGCCTTCAGCAGCGTGACGTACGCCGTTCCGATGGTCGACAGGGTCGCCGTCAGACCGTTGTCCTTGCCGGCGGCATCGGGCCCGAGGTTCAGGGCGAGGATGCCGAGCAGGATGCCCGCGATCAGCGCGACCGTGATCTGGAAGCCGAACGAGCGGTAGAACGGCTTCTTCGGCCGGGGCGGACGCGCCGCAGGCGCGGTGGGAGGGGTGGAACTCATGAGGGTGTTTCTCCGTAGACGGCGGATGCCGGTGGGGCAGGGTCGCGGGGGGATGCGACCTCTTCGACGGTAACTCCCGCTGCGCCGGACGCGGCGAGACGCGACGCACCGTGACAACCGCACGCGCAGCGCAAGCATTCCCGACGGGTTCTGCGCCGCAGCTACCGTGGGGCGACCGCGCTTCGTGTCTCCCCACGTCACGAAACGCAGATGAGCGCCGCCCCCGATCGGGACGACGCTCATCCTGTGGCGGAAGTGACAGGATTTGAACCTGCGAGGCGAGTTACCCCGCCTACATGGATTCCAGCCATGCTCCTTAGGCCGCTCGGACACACTTCCGCCGTCGATCTTATCAGCCGTCGGCGAGTGCCGATGCCGCAGGTGTCGTCAGGCCGGCGCGGGCGAGTCGCCGGCCAGCAGAAGCTGCGGCACCTGGCTGAAACTCCACCCGCCGGCACCCGACGGGCTCAGCCACCAGACGAGGTCGAACCTCTCGCTCGGCCACGCCGTCGGGGGCGCCGGGTCGATCTGACCGAGGTGGCCGAGGATGTCGGGGATCAGCTCGTGCTCCCACGAGACGAGCACGTGGCCCGTGGCGGTGCGCAGCGCATCGGCCAGCGCCGCCGTATCGTCCTTCTTCCACGTCGTCTCGAGGGTCAGACCCCTGCGCGCCGCGAGAGGCGTGACGGTCTGCGCGGGGCGACGGCTGCCCTTCGACGGGTCTGCGGCGATGATGCGGGTCGGGCGGGCGAGCCCCGCGCGCACCGGCGAGGCACCATCGGGCGTCTGCGGGTCGAACAGTCCCACGAGCGCGCCGGCGCGGGTCCAGCCCTGCACGGTCAGCGACTCGTCGTCACGCGTGCCGTCGGGCTGCACGCCGTACGGCGAGCCCGACGCCGCGGGCTTCTCGGCGTGGCGGATGAACATCACCCGCGGCCCGCCGTCGGAGCCGGGCGACGTCGAGGCGCCCGGTGCAGGTGCAGCCGACCCGGTCGGCGCGACACCGCCGGACGCACTCGCTCCGCCGCCTGCGCTCGGCACGCACGCCGCGAGCGCGAGCGCCGCGACCGATCCGAGTCCGGATGCCAGCAGCACCCGCCGCGACACCCCCGCAGCTCCTCGTTCGCGCCCGTGCATCTTCGTCCCTCCGGCATCCTGCTCGCCGATCCTCACACGCGCGCACGCCCTGTCCCCACCGCGTGCGCATCTTCATGACGCACGCTGGCGGAACACTCAGCCCGGCAGCCGGGGTCAGATCGGAAGCGCGATCCGCCGGGTGCGGGCGCCGAGATCCCACGGTTCCGTCCACCCGAGGCCGTCGAATAGGGCATCCAGCAGCATCGCCGTAAACCCCCAGACCAGGTGCCCGTGCACCTCGAAGGCCGGCCCCCGCCAGACCAGGCCGTCACGCTCGAAGACGGTCACGCCGCGGTTGCGCGGGTCGAGCAGATCCGCGACGGGTGCGCGGAAGACAGCGGCCGACTCGGCGACGTCGACGACGCGCACCGGTGACGGATGCCGCCACCACCCCAGCACCGGGGTCACGAGATGACCGGAATGCTCCAGGGGGACGGCGGGAAGCGCCCCGAGCACGTCGACGCCCGACGGGTCGAGCCCGGTCTCCTCTTCGGCTTCGCGCAGCGCGGCCGCGACCGGGCCCGCATCTCCCGGATCCAGTCGACCGCCGGGAAAGGCGACCTGACCGGGATGGGCGCGGAGCGTCGTGGCGCGCTCCAGCAGCAGCACGTCGAGGTCGCGCGAGACCGCGGCATCCTGCGCGACATGGTCGCTCGCGCGCGCGTCGAGCACGCCGAACAGCATCAGCACGGCGGCCGCCCGAGGCACCGCCGCCCCGGGAGGGGGGACCCGCGGGCCGAGTGCCGTGGACGACGTCGCGGCGAGCGCGCGCAACTGCTCGCGCGCACTCGGAGCCGGATCGATGTCCACCTCACCAGGCTATGTCGGGCGCCGGCTCCCGCGGCGATGTCGTCGCGACCGAGCCACGGCGACCGGCGGCGGTTACCGTGGAACCGTGGCCCTCTCTTCACGCACCGCCGTCCGTCCGCCCCGACCGACCATCGACCTCGAGGTGGTCGGCACCGAGCGGCTCTCGCCGTATCTCGTGCGGGTGGTCCTCGGGGGCGAGGGCTTCGCGGCCTTCGAGGACCGTCCCGAGACCGACAAGTACGTGAAGCTGAAGTTCACGACGCCCTCCCCCGAGTCGCTGCCCGTGACGCGGACGTACACCGTGCGCAGCGTCGACCACGAGGCGCGCACGCTCGCGATCGACTTCGTCGTCCACGGCGACGAGGGGCTCGCCGGCCCCTGGGCGGCGCGCGCCCGCCCCGGCGACCGACTGTCGCTCATGGGTCCGGGCGGCGGCTACGCGCCCGACGCCACCGCCGACGCGCACGTCCTGGCGGGCGACCTGTCGGCGCTGCCGGCGATCTCGGCCGCGCTCGAGGCTCTGCCGGCGGATGCCGTGGGCCACGCCATCATCGAGGTCGACTCCGACGCGGCGATCCTGCCTCTGCACGCCCCCGACGGGGTGCGCATCGAATGGGCGATCGACCCCGACCACGCCATCGACGCGCTCGCGGCGGTGCTGCGACAGCTCGACTGGCCGGAGGGCGACGTGCAGGTGTTCGCGCACGGCGAGCGCGAATCGATGAAGGCGATCCGGGCGGTCCTGTTCGACGAGCGGGGCCTCGACCGGGCGCGGGTCTCACTGTCGGGGTACTGGGCACGGGGCCGCACCGAAGACCGGTTCCAGCTCGAGAAGCGCGAGCCGATCGGGCGGATCCTCTGACAGCCGCACCCGTCTGATCCCCCGGCCCGCCCCTCTGGCGCCCCCGCCCCGATCGACCGGCCGCTACGCTGGGCGCTCGTGTCCTCCCCCTCGCCCCGCATCGGCATCGTCGTGACGGATGCCTACTCCGCCGAAGACCCCGACCATGACACCCCGGTGCTCCTCGCGGCCCTGCAGGCCCGCGGCGTCGCGGCCGAATCGGTGGTCTGGCACGACCCCACCATCGATCTCGCGGCGTTCGATCTGCTGGTGATCCGCTCGCCGTGGGACTACCCCGAGCGGCCGCGAGAGTTCCTCGACTGGCTCGACCGGGCCGAGACGGCGACGCATGTCGTCAACACCCCCGCCACCGTGCGCTGGAACCTCGACAAGCGCTATCTCGGCGAGCTCGAACACGGGGGCATCCGCGTCGTGCCGACCGTGTATGCCGAGACGACGGATGCCGCGGCGCGGGCCATCGCGACGCACGACGCCCCCGGCGCGCGCCTCGTCGTGAAGCCGGCCATGTCGGCGGGCGCCCGAGACACCGGACTGTTCGCGGCATCCGATCCCCGCGCGCTCGAACTTGCCGAGCGGATCATCGGCGGAGGGGGCGTGGCGATGATCCAGCCCGAGATCGCCGAGCTCTCGGAGGGACACGAGAAGGCGCTGTACGTCATCGGCGGCACCTTCACCCACGCGATCGCGAAAGGTGCGCTGCTCGAGGCCGGCGGAGGACTTCGCGGCGGCGTGTACGCCGAGAACCCCGTTCTCGTCGAGGCGTCGCCCGCCGAACGGCGCTTCGGCGAGGAGGTGCTGCGCGCCGTCGCCGCCGCGTCCGCGGAAGAGACCCCCCTCTACGCCCGCATCGACATCGTCGACTCGGCCGCTTTCGGCCGGTGCGTGCTCGAGGTCGAGCTGATCGAGCCGGCGCTCAATCTGCATATCGCTCCGCACGCGACGCCCGCCGTCGTGGACGCGATCCTGGGCGCGATCTCGCACGAAAGCGCGTCAGGCGCGGATCGCTGAGACCGACCTCAGCGATCCGCGCGGGCCGTGGGGTGCGAGGCACCGCACACCCTCAGTCGGCGCCGACCCCGACCAGCTCGGCGCTCTTCTCCCACAGCCGACGGGCGAGCAGCGGGTCCGCCGCGAGCCGGCTCGTGCGGGCGGGCCGGTTGTTCGCGTAGTACTTGCCGGATTGCCAGTCCACCCCCGGGGTTCCGAGCGCGAGCCACGCCAGGCGCGACCCTCCGACATCGACCGAGGTCAGCAGGCGGCTCGCTACGGGGTTGGTGTACATCCAGTGCCAGAGTCCGGTCGACGACCCAGCGAAACCACTCGCGATCGCACCGGGGTGAAACGCCACGGCCGACACACCCCGCCCACCCAGCCGCCGCGCGAGCTCGGTCGTGAAGAGGATGTTCGCGAGCTTCGCGTTGCCGTAGGCCGTGCTCGATGTGTAGCGGCGCTCGGCCTGCAGATCGTCGATGTCGAATCGTGAGAAGGCGCGCGCCGCGACGCTCGAGGTCTGAATGACGGATGCCCCGCTCTCGATCAGGCGATCGCGCAGCAGCTGCGTCAGCAAGAAGCCCGCGAGATGGTTCACCTGGAACGTGCGCTCGAACCCGTCAGCGGTGAGCGTGCGTTCACCGAAGACCCCGCCGGCGTTGTTGGCCAGCACGTCGATGCGCGGATACGTCTCGCGCAGCGTCTGCGCCAGGGCCCGCACCTGATCGAGCTCCGCGAAGTCCGCGAGGTGCCACGGCGCCCCCAGGCTCTCGGCGACGGCCCGGGTCTTCTCGGCGCTGCGCCCGACCACGACCACCGTCTCTCCGGCGTCGTGCAGCTGCCGCGCGGCCGCCGCGCCGATGCCGTCGCTGGCCCCCGTGATGACGATGGTCCGTGGCATCTGGTCCGTCTCCTGATCGATGCGCCTCAGCGCAGGAACTGCGTCGGGTCGAACTCGTCGATCGCGATGACGCGCACGCGGGGAAGCTGCGCGTCGAATGCCTCGACGTCGTACTCGATGTCGAAGAACTCCACGCCCGGCAGGTCGCCGAAGGCGGCGTTGCGGAACTCGGCGAAGCCCATGACGCCGACACGACGCCCGTCGAGCAGCGCGCCGAGGTCGTCGACGAAGTCGCCGTCGTGACTGACGAGCACGACATCGCCGGCGCGATCGCGCAGCGCCTGCAGCGTCCGCTGGATCGCGATGTCGACGACCTTCTCGTCGGCGCCGCCCGACAGCGGGATCGGCTGATAGCCGAGCGCGAGCAGCGCCTGGATGAACGACATCGGCAGCGTGGTCGTCGCGTTGAGGAAGAAGAGGCCGCGGGTCTGCTGGTTCCATCGCCCCGCAAGGAATGCGAGCACCCGGTCCCATCGCGGGCGCTCGTCGGGCTGCGGACGCCGCCCGAGGATCGACGCCCCGAGCGTCGCGTCGATGTTCTCGCCGTCGACGAGCACCCAGGTCGTGCGCTGGTCGCTCATGGCTTCTCTTCCCCGGCCGCGGCGCGCACCGCGTCGACGACGGGCACGTCGCCGCTGTTGAACGAGATCGTGCGACCCACGGTCGACGGCTCGTCGATGACCGCTGCGATGACGGCCGCGACGTCGGCACGCGACACCGAGCCCGACGCGGCGGCCTCCACGTCGATCCGCCGCGTCGGCTCGTCGGACGTCAGCCGCGACGGCGCCACGATCGTCGCGTCGAGATCGCTCGCCCGCAGGTGCACGTCAGCGGCGGCTTTCGCCTCGGCGTACGCGAAGAACGAGTCCGCGGGGTCGATGCCGTGATCGGGACCGGCGCCGAAGTAGGACACCATGATGTAGCGGCGGACGCCGGCCCGCGCTGCGGCATCCATCGAACGGATCGCGGCATCACGGTCGACCGCCATCGTGCGGGTGGCGTCGCCGCCGCCCGCCCCCGCCGACCAGATGACGACGTCATTGCCGCTGACGAGGTTCGTGAACTGATCGAGGTCGAAACGCTCGATATCGGCGACGAGCGGCGTGGCGCCGGCCGCCGCGACGTCGGATTCGTGATCGGGGTTGCGGATCACCGCGGTGACGTGGTGACCGGCGGCGGCGAGAAGCGGCTCGAGCAGGAGCGCGATCTTTCCGTGCCCGCCGATGAGCAGGATGCGGGCCATGGGGGCTCCTTTCCGTTGTTTCGAGACTACGGCCTGGCAGCCTCGACCGGACGACGCCGGCCACGCGGCGGCCTACGCTGGAACGGTGACCTCTGCTGCTTCTCTCGTCCTCGTGGCCAACGCCGGTGACGGCTCCATCTCGTCGTTCCGTCTCGTGGACGACCGACTGGAACGCCTCGCCGTGACGGAGGGCCTCACGGGCTGCTCCTCGTTCGCCGTCGACGGTGGACGAAACCTCGTCTACGCGGCGGTGAAGGGCGAGCCGGCCGGCATCGTCACCCTCTCACTCGACCGCACGACCGGCATCCTCACCCCGCGCTCGCGGCTGGATCTGCCCTCCGGCGGCATGAACTACCTCACCCTCACGCGCGGCGGCACGGCGCTGCTCGGTGCGAGCTACGGCGGTGGCTACGGCATCGTCTGCGCGGTGGCGGACGGCTCCGTCGGGTCGCCCGCCGACCGCATCGCGTACCCGAACCTGCATTCCGTGCTCGCCAGCGCCGACGGCCGGTTCGCGTACTTCGTCTCACTCGGCGCGGACCTCGTGGCGCAGTACACGCTCGGCGACGATCTGACGCTCACTCCGCTGGCGACACCGACGGCGGCGGCACCCGCCGGCAGCGGACCGCGGCACATCCTGCTCGACGATGCACGCGAGGCCGCCTACGTGATCACCGAGTTCTCCGGCGAGGTGCTGCACTATCGCCGCGACCTCGACGAGGGCGAGCTGTCGTTCGTCGGGGCGGCGCGCGCGGTCGACCCGGATGCGCGGCTCGGCCACAGCGAGTTCGGTGCCGACCCGCTCGCGCATCACTACATCTGGGGCGCCGACCTGCATGCGGGCGCGGACGGTGCCGTGCTGTGGGCTTCGGAGCGCACCGAGAGCACGCTGGCCGCGCTCCCGCTCGCGGGCGACGGCGCGCCGACGGATGCCACGTCCGTCACCGTCACCGAGCAGCAGCCCCGGGGGTTCGCGACGAGCCCCGACGGGCGGCTGCTCGTCGCCGCCGGCGAGAAGTCGACGACCGTCTCGCTCTACGCCGTCGAGGGCACGACGCTCACGTTCCTGCAGCGCATCGAGACCGGTCGCGGCGCGAACTGGGTGCGCTTCGTCGTCTGACCCGGCCGTCACGACGAGCCGGGCGCCCGCGTGAGGCCGGCGATCACACCGCCGTGCGGCGCGCGCGGCGCTCGATCACGAGGTTGACGACCCCGAACGCCAGGGCGAGAGCCGCGGCCATCGCGGGCAGGGTGAGGGCCGCACGGGTGGAGAACTCCTGCGCGATCCAGCCGGTGAACGCCGACGACAGCGCCTGCGCGAGGGTCAGCGCCGAACCGAGCAGCGTCAGGGTCGTGGCTGTGCGCCCGAGCGGTGCCCGCTCGCCCGCGAGCGAGAAGAGGGTGACCAGCGTCGGCCCCACACCGAGCCCCATCACGAGCAGCCAGACCGCGACGTCCGACAGCGTCGTCGCGGTGGCATAGCCGATCGCCGAGGCGGTCAGCACGAGCGCGAACGCGATCCACCGGCGCCGCAGCGCGAATCGCGCCGGCAGCAGGCCGACGGCGAGGGCGAGCACGGCCGACCCGACCCCCAGGAGCCCGTAGAGGAGCCCCGCCTGCTCTTCGGCACCGCGTTCCTGCGCGAAGGCCGTCAGCGATGTGAGGGTCGTCCCGAAGAAGAGGCCGACCGAGGAGGCCGCCCCCACGAGCACGAGGATCCGGGTGGACAGGACATCGCGGATCGGTGCACGGGTGCCGATGGCATCCACCCCCGACGGCGACGTGCGCGCTGTCGGATGCAACGCGAACGCCGTCACGAAACCGAGGCTCAGCGCGGCGGCGATCGCGATCGGCGCCCACGGCGCGATCAGGGCGGCGAACACACCGACCAGGACCGGACCGATCACGAACGCCGTCTCGTCGGCGGCCGACTCGTACGACATCATGCGACTGGTCGTTCGGGCGCGCCTGTCGGGAGCCACCCGCGCCCCGATGATGGCGAGCAGCCGACTGCGCGACATCGCCGACGCCTGCGGCGCCGTCAGCCCGATGGCGAGAGCCGCCGCCAGCAGCACCCCGGCCGGCCTGTCCTCGGTCGCGATCAGGGGGAAGAGTGCGAGCAGGATGCCGTTGGCGAGCCCGACGGGGACGAGCACCAGCCGCTGCCCGTGACGGTCGACGAGATCGCCGATCACCGGCCCGGCGATCACCACGCCGATGCCGACGGCGGCGGAGGTGGCCCCGCCGAGGGCAACCGAGTGGGTCGCCGAGACGACCAGCATGAGGACCCCGACCGTCATCATGGCGAAAGGCAGGCGCGCGATGAAGGCGAGGGGCCAGTACACCCATCCGGTGTGCGCCAGCAGGCCGGCGGACGCAGGCGATGCGCTCCGCTGCGCCGGGGCCGCGGTGTGCGCGCGCGTGCGCAGCCGTTCATCCGCGTGAGCGGTCGCGCCGCGCGCGATCGGGTGGGCGTCGGTGTCGGTGGGGTCCACGTGCTCCTCCGGAGAATCGGCTCGCCTGTGACGTGCCGCCTTTTCCCGGTTCGCGATCGAGCTGGTAGATGCACCTCGCAGCACCGGTGGGCGCTGCGGAGGCATCCATTCTACCGCGACGGCTCTCTCAGCGCCTTCGGAGGTTCGCGAGGGACCAGAATCGACAGAAGCGACGTTGTCTCCCCCGAGGCCGCGATCGCGGCGACAGACGGATCACCCCGACGACCCGGGGATGACACTTCGAGGAGCACACCATGACCGACGACGGCAGCATCACCCGCACCCCGGGCACCGAGACGGCGATCCTCGCCGGCGGCTGCTTCTGGGGCATGGAAGACCTCATCCGGCGCCAGCCGGGCGTCCTCGACACGCGGGTCGGCTACACCGGCGGCACCAACGACCACGCCACCTACCGCCACCACCCCGGGCATGCCGAGGCCGTCGAGATCGTCTTCGACCCGGCCGCGACCACGTACCGCGACATCCTCGCGTTCTTCTTCCAGATCCACGACCCGTCGACCCTCGATCGCCAGGGCAACGACATCGGCTCGAGCTATCGATCGGCCATCTTCCCCGTGACACCCGCGCAGGACGCGGTCGCGAGAGAGACCATCGCCGACGTCGACGCCTCGGGCCTGTGGCCCGCCCCGGCCGTCACGACGATCGAGCCCCTCGGCGCGTTCTGGGAAGCCGAGCCCGAGCACCAGGACTACCTGCTGCGGATCCCCAACGGCTACACCTGCCACTTCCCCCGCGCCGGCTGGGTGCTGCCGCCCCGCGCCGAGGCCTGAGGCCTCCGCTCCGGCACGGCGCCGACTCGGGCGCAGTGAGCTCTGCCCCACCGCTCCCGCCGCGCGGCGGGAGCGGTGCGAGGACTCAACGCCGCGTGCGGAAGAACTCCGCCGCAACGCGGGTCAGTGCGAGAAGATCGCTCGTTCCGGCGAGCTCACGCGCGGAGTGCATCGACAGGATCGGGATGCCGACGTCGACGGTGCGGATGCCGAGACGGGTCGCCGTGATCGGGCCGATCGTCGAGCCGCACGGCACCGCGTTGTTCGAGATGAACTCCTGCGAGACGACACCCGCGGCCTCGCACCAGCCGTTCCAGGCGGCGGCGCCGGCGGCATCCGTCGCGTAGCGCTGGTTGGCGTTGATCTTGAGGATCGGGCCCGAGCCGAGCACGGGCTGCACGACCGGGTCGTGCTTCTCGGGATAGTTCGGGTGGACGGAGTGGCCGACGTCGCTCGAGACGCACCACGAGCCGGCGAGCGCGCGCAGCTGCTGTTCGCGCGAGGCGCCGAGGCCGAGCTGCACCCGCTCGATCACGTCGGCCAGAAACGGTCCGGCGGCGCCCGTACGGGTGCCCGAGCCGACCTCTTCATGGTCGAAGACAGCGAGCATCGCGATGTGCTCGGCGTCCGTTCCCGCCGCGGCCAGCGCGACGACACCCGCGTGCACGGAGGCGAGGTCGTCGAGGCGTCCGCTCGCGAAGAACGCGTCGTCCTTGCCGAACACGACTCCGCGAGCCGCGTCGGCCGTCACGAGGTCGTAGCCGCGGATGCGGGCGGGGTCCACGTCGGCGGCGGCGGCGACCTCGGCGAGCAGGTCGGCGGATGCCGCGTCGCCGAGACCCCACACGGGCTGCGTCTGGTTCTGCTTGTGCAGCGCGAGGTGGTCGTTCGCCTCACGGTCGAGGTGGATCGCGAGCTGCGGCAGCCGCAGCAGCGGCCCCGTCGCCGCGAGGCGTTCGGTGCCGTCGTCGAGCACGAGGCGTCCCGCGAGACGGAGCTCGCGGTCGAGCCACGAGTTCAGCAGCGGTCCGCCGTAGATCTCCACGCCCGCTTGCAGCCAGCCGTACCGTCCGGTCGTCGGCTTCGGCTTGAGTTTGAATGCCGGCGAGTCGCTGTGCGCGCCGAAGATCCGAAAGGCCGTCGCCGCGTCGGCACGGCCGGGGACGACCCAGGCGATGACGGCGCCGTCACGCACGACGAGGTGCCGCGTGCCGGGCTCGATCGGCCAGGCGTCGGCCTCGTCGAGCGCCGTGAACCCGGCGTCGATCAGTCGGCGCGCCACCTCGGCGGCGGCATGGACGCTCGACGGCGAAGCGGCGACGAAGTCGGCGAGGTCGTCGGCATGGGCACGGATGGCGGCGAGGTCGGACACCCCTCCAGGGTAGTTCGCCCGCCGCTGCGACCTCGGCGTCGCCCGCACCGGGCCCCGTCAGCGACGCGGGTCGATCCCCACCCGCACCGGGCCCCCCGGACCCGACAGCCGCAGGGCCTCATCGACGGCGTCGAGCGGCAGCACGGGGTCGACGAGGTCTTCGAACGGACGTCGCCCCCACGCGCCGCGCAGGTAGTCGATCGCCGCGCGCAGGTCAGCGCCCGAGGCATCGTGCGCGCCGTCGTCACCGACCCCGTCGAGGACGACATCGACGACGGTGGCGCCGGCCTTGCGCAGCGCCTTCTCGCGCGCGGCGCGGTCGCAGGGGTCGTAGGCGGCCACCGCACCGAATCTGCGGGCGAGCACGCGTCGGCGTCGGTCCGGTTCCGAGACCACGACGCGCGCACCGCGATCGGCGGCCATCGACGTCGCGGTGAGCCCCACCAGACCGGCTCCGTCGATCTGCACGACCGCCTGCGCCAGCCGGGTGGACTGCTCCGCATGCCGCAGGGCGGCCCACGCGACGGCGGCGCCGCACGCGGCCGGCGCCGCGACGCGGGCGGGGATCCGCTCGCCGACGGGCACGATCGCGGTGCCGCGGCGCACGTGCACGTGGGTGGCGAAGGCTCCGCTGAGCTCCCAGTGCGCGCCGATCCGCTCGGCACCGTAGTGACGCACCCGCCGCGACGGACCGTCGGCGGCCGGGACTCCCGCGTCGGAATCGTCCTCGGGCGAACCTGAGCCGGGCCCGGCGGGGTCGACGACGCTCCCCGCCACGACACGATCCCCGAGGCGCAGCGCGGAACCCGACGCATCGTGCGCGCCCGACGGACTCAGTGCGACGATCCGGCCCACGTATTCGTGCCCCAGCACGAGCGGCGCAGGGGCGGGCCGCGCGCCCGCCACGATCCGCACGTCGTTGCCGCAGACCGTGGCCAGTTCGACCGCGACGATCGCATCACCGGGCCCGAGCAGCACGCCCGGAACCGCCATCGTCTCGAACGGCGCGTCGCGCCCGGTCCAGACCTTCGCGAGCGCCGCCGGTCGCAGCAGAGCGTCGCCGCGGTGCGGGTCGAGCACCGGAGACGCCGCCGGTGCGTTGCGCAGCTTCGTCGTCACGGATGGGCCGTCCTGTAGCGAGGGGGTGGTCGACGGATGCCAGTACTCTGCCATCGGCGGCGACCCCGATCGGTGCGACCGGGACGGTGTTCAGGGCATGTTCATCTGCTCAGCCCCGACGCGACACGCCGTGGCCCACAGAGGACCGGTGGGTGCGACGGACGGCCTTCATCGACGCCGTGAACGACCCCGTGTGCGGCCGAGACCGGCCAGCGCGAACAGCAACGGAACGACGCTCACGACGAGCATCCCTGCGGCGACGGCGGGAACGCTCGGCATCAGCAGCGCTCCCCCCACGACCAGGGCGGCGAAGACCACGGCGGCGACCGTGTGCCGCAGCAGAACCTCGAGACGATCGAGCCGGTCGCCGACCTGCGGCGTGTCGACCGAGAGTCCGCCGCGGTCGACCCGTGCCACGACCGCGTCGATCCGTTGCGGCAGCCCGAGCACCGTCCGCGCATACGAGACGGCGCTTTGCGTGGCATTCGTCAACACGTCGCGGCTCTCTTCGCGCAGCAGCCGCTGCGCGAACGGCTCGATCGCCTGCCACACGTTGAAGCGGGGGTCCAGGGCACTGCACACACCCGAGGTGAGAGAGACGGCGCGCGTGATGAGTAGGAAGTTCTCCGGCAGCTGCACCGGCAACTGCCGCATCGCGGCACCGAACTCGTCGGCGAAGTCGCGCAGTTCGCGCGGATCGATGTTCTGCAGCTCACCGAACGACAGCCCGCCGAAGCGGGCGAACAGGGCGGTCAGGGCGTGCTCCAGGTCGGTCGTGTCGGCGCCCGGCAGCAGCACCCCGATCTCTTGGATGCCGGCGACGAGCCCCGCGCCGTCACGCGCGGCCACGGCGATCACGATGCGGCGAAGCCCGGCCCGCAGTCCGGCGGGAACCTGGCCCATCATTCCGAAGTCGATGAAGGTGAGGGTCCAGGTGCGGCCGGACTCGTCCGGAGCGTGCGGTGTGACGAAGACGTTCCCGGGGTGCGGGTCGGCGTGGAAGAACCCCGCGCCGAACAGCTGCTCGAACATCGCTTCGGCGAACGCCCGCGCAACCGCGGCGGGATCGATGCCGGCGGCGCGCAGCGCGTCGACGTCGTTCAGCTTGATGGCCGTCACATCCGACAGGGTGAGCACACGGCGCGTGGTGCGCTCCCAGACGACGACGGGCGCCGCGACGCGCCGCCCGTCGGAGAACAGTTCGTCGAACCGCTCCGCGTTGACGCCCTCGTGCAGGTAGTCGATCTCCTCGCGGCAGGTTGCGGCGAACTCCTCGACGAGGGCGGGTGCGTCGACCCGTTCCGAGACGAGGCGGATGCGGCTGAGCCTTCGGCCGATGGTCCGCAGTGCCGCGAGGTCGATCTCGACGATCTCGTCGATGCCCGGCCGCTGCACCTTGACGACGACCTCCGCGAACCCGGCGATCTCGGCGTCTTCCGGCGACAGCAGCGCACGATGGGCTTGACCGAGGGATGCCGCCGCTACCGGCTCCTCGTCGACGCGGGTGTACGCGCGCTCGAGCGGCACGCCGAGCTCGGCCTCGGCCAGTGACCGGATCTCGGCGAACGGGACCGCCGGCACCTCGTCCTGCAGCTGCTCGAGTTCGCTCGTCACCTCGGGTGGCAGCACATCGAGTCGGGACGAGAGGAACTGCCCCACCTTGATCATGAGACCGCCGAGGTCGATCGCCAGCACCCGGAAGCGTCGCGCGGTGCGCTGCAACCGCGCGACGCGGCCCCCCTCGGAGAGGCTGCGGAATCCGATTCGCGGCAGGACGAGGTCGAACCACCACGTCGCGATCATGACGGACGTCGCGAATCCGACGATGCGCCGATAGCGTGCGCGCGCCCGCGGGTCGGCCGCGGCATCCGCTCGGCCGGCACGGCCGGAGCGCGCCGCGGCGAGGGGGCCGGCTGCCGGTGACAGCCGGCCCTCCGTCGGCATCGGGTCAGTCCTCCGCGAGGATGGCGTACAGCTTGCGGCGCGCCTCGTCGATGATGTCGACGGCTCGCTGCACCTGCGCGGGCGATCCCATCCGACCGACCTGCATGGCCGCCTGCGCGAGGTTCGCCCCCGCCTTCGGGAGCGCACCGAAACCGGGGCCGTCGCCCGCCGCACGACCGGGCGCATCGGGGTCGGCGCCCGCCGAGGCCGACGTCTGCCAGGGCGCGGGCTTGTCGGCGGCTTCGGCGCGTCCGGCCTCGGTCAGCGCGTACGTCTTGCGACCGTCCTGCTCGTTGACCTCGACCATGCCCTCGTCGGCGAGCAGCTGCAGCGTGGGGTAGACCGACCCGGGGCTCGGCTTCCACGCGCCGCCGCTGCGCTCGTCGATCTGCTGGATGATCTGGTAGCCGTGCATGGGTCGCTCAGCCAGGAGCGCGAGGATGGCGACGCGCACATCACCACGCCCCATCCGGCCTCCGGCCTTCATGTCGAACCGGGCGCCGAAGCCGTGCTCGACATTCTGCTTCAGCTGGCCGAGCACGTCGAACAGCTCGCTCATGCCCGCTCCCCCGAAACCCTTGCCGCCGTCGCCGCCGGATCCGAACCCGCCGAAGCCGCCGCGATCGCGGTCGCCGAATCCCGGACCGCCGAAGCCGTGTCCGCCGTACGCGTTGCTCATGAGAACCTCCGTCGAATCGTGAACGATACATAACGATATATCGTTCACATATCGCTCAGGCCGTGAACAGGCCGTGAGAACGCCGTGAACCGGTCAGCGACCGTATGCCTCGAGCCAGCGCAGCCAGAGCTCACTGATGGTCGGGTAGGCCGGGACCGCGTGCCACAGGCGCGCGAGCGGCACCTCGGCGACGACCGCGATTGTCACGGCGTGCAGAAGCTCCGCGAGATCCGCTCCGACCAGGGTGGCGCCGACGATGACCTGGCGGTCCTCGTCCACGAGGGCGCGCGCGGTGCCGCGGTATCCCTCGGCGTGCGTGGCGGCACCGGCGATCGCGGCGAGGTCGACCTCGACCGCCCGGATGCGCATCCCGGCATCCGTCGCCTGCTTCTCGGTCAGACCGACGGCGGCGACCTGCGGCTCGGTGAAGACCACCTGCGGCACGGCGGAATGGTCGGCCGTCGCGACGTGCCGCCCCCACAGGGCGTCGTCCACGTCGCCGCCTCTGGCGCGGGCCGCGATGACATCACCGGCGGCGCGCGCCTGATACTTGCCCTGATGCGTCAGAAGGGCGCGATGGGTGACGTCGCCGACGGCGTACAGCCAGTCGCTGCCGGGGACGCGGAGGGTGTCGTCGACCTCGATCCACGTGCCGGGCTCGAGGCCGACCGCGTCCAGTCCGACGTCGGCCGTGCGGGGCACCCGCCCCGTCGCGACGAGCAGCTCGTCGGCGGTCACCTCGTCGCCGCCGTCCAGAGTGATCCGCACGCCGTGGGCGTCGCGATCCACGCGCTGCGCCCGCGCCCGCATCCGGACCTCGACGCCCGCGTCGCGCAGCGATGCCGCCACGGCATCCCCCGCGAACGGCTCGAGGCCGCCGAGCAGCCCCGAGCGGGCGATCAGGGTCACCCGCGTCCCGAACGAGGCGAACGCCGTGGCCAGCTCACACGCCACCACGCCGCCGCCGAGGATCGCGAGCGACGCAGGCACCTGCTGCACCGCGGTCGCCTCCCGACTGGTCCACGGCGCGGCATCCGCGAGCCCCGGCACGTCGGGCAGGAGGGCAGCCGAGCCGGTGCAGACGGCGACGGCGTCGCGCGCACGCAGCGTGCGAACCGTGCCGTCGGATGCCTCGACCCGCACGCTGCGCTCGCCGTCGATCCGTCCGTGCCCGCGCACCAGGTCGATGCCGGCCCCGTCGAGCCAGGCGACCTGCCCGTCGTCACTCCACTCGTGCACCATCGCGTCGCGGGCCCGCAGGGTCGCCGCGACATCGACGCCACCGGAGATCGCCGGCGCCGCCCCCGGCACCGCACGCGCCGCATTCAGCGCGGCGACGGGGCGCAGCAGCGTCTTTGAGGGCATGCACGCCCAGTACGAGCACTCGCCGCCGACGAGTTCGCTCTCCACGATGGCGACCCGCAGCCCGCCCTGTACCGCGCGGTCGGCGACGTTCTCGCCGACGGGGCCCGCCCCGATCACGATGAGGTCGTAGTCCGCGGCATCCGATTCGACATCCATGACCCCAGCCCTACCCGACTGTGACCTCCTATGCCAACCCCCCGAGCCGATGTCGCAGGCATGTGATTGGGTGGGAGACCACCGACCCGGAAGAGAGCCGGAGCACATATGGCGATCGAGTTCCGCTCCGTCACGAAGCGATTCGACGACGGCACCGTGGCCGTCGACGATTTCAGCCTCGTCCTCCCCGCACACAAGACGACGGTCTTCGTCGGCTCGTCGGGCTGCGGCAAGACGACGCTGCTGCGCATGATCAACAGGCTGATCGAACCCACCAGCGGTGAGATCCTCATCGACGACGAGCCCATCCGTGATCGCGATCCGGTGCGGCTGCGCCGCGGCATCGGGTACGTGCTGCAGAACGCCGGGCTGCTCCCCCATTTCACGGTTCTCGACAACGTCGCCACGGTGCCGGTGCTCCAGGGAGTGCCGAAGCGGCAGGCGCGCGAGCGGGCCGCAGAGCTGCTCGACATCGTGGGCCTCGACCGCGCCCTTTCCGACCGGTACCCGCGACAGCTGTCGGGCGGTCAGCAGCAGCGCGTCGGCGTGGCGCGAGGACTGGCCGCCGACCCGAACATCCTGCTGATGGACGAGCCCTTCGGGGCGGTGGACCCGATCGTCCGCAGCGAACTGCAGGCCGAGACCCGACGGCTGCAGCGCGATCTCGAGAAGACCGTCGTGTTCGTCACGCACGACATCGACGAGGCCTTTCTGCTCGGCGATCAGGTGGTGATCCTCGAGAAGGGCGCCCACATCGCCCAGGTCGGCACTCCGGACGAGATCATCGAGCACCCGGCGAGCGACTTCGTCGCGGAGTTCGTCGGCGTCGAACGCGGGGCGCGGGCACTGCGTCTGAAGCGCACCGACCGCGGCACGGTGCTCGTCGACGCCGCCGGGCGCACCCAGGGCGTGCTGGTCGACGAACCGCTCGATGACACCCACGGGCCCGGGACGACGCCGTGAGCTGGATTCTCGACAACCTCGACCTCATCTCCTCTCTGGCGGTCGACCACCTCCGGCAGAGCGCGATCCCGATCGTGCTCGGGTTCCTCATCGCGATCCCCGTCGGCTGGGTCGCCTGGCGCTATACGCGACTGCGCGGACCGGTGCTCACCACGATCGGCCTGCTGTACACGATCCCCTCGCTCGGACTGTTCGCCCTTCTGGCCGCCGTGGGCGTGCCGTACATCACCGAGGCCAACCTCATCGTCGCCCTCACGATCTACGGGGTCGCGATCATGACGCGCTCGGTGACGGACGGCCTGGATTCGGTCGACCCCGCCACCCGCAGCGCGGCCGTCGCCGTCGGGTTCGGGCCGTGGCGACGCTTCTGGACCGTGGATCTGCCCCTGTCCGGGCCCGTGCTGCTGGCGGGGCTGCGCGTCACCGCCACCTCGACGATCTCGCTCGCGACGGTCGGCATCCTGATCGGCGTGCAGAACCTCGGCTACCTGTTCACGAACGGCTTCCAGCGCCGGATCGTCCCCGAGATCCTCGCCGGGGTGGTGGCGGTCGTGGTCATCGCCCTTGTCATCGATCTCCTCCTCGTCCTGCTCGGCCGGCTGCTCATGCCCTGGGAGCCGAGGCGCGGTCGCCGCCGCGGCGGTCGCGCCGCCGCGCATGCCCGTCTCGCGGAGGGCGTCGCATGAACGCCTTCGCGGATGCCCTCGCGTGGATCTTCTCGCCCGATCGGCTGACCGGCTCGCTGCCGCTGCCCCTCGCGATCGGCCAGCATCTGGCCTTCACGTTCGGCTCGGTCGCCGTCGCGGCGCTCATCGCGATCCCCCTCGGCTGGCTCATCGGCCACACGGGGCGAGGACGCGAGATCGCCGTCGCCCTCTCGGGCGCCGCCCGCGCCCTCCCCTCGCTCGGACTGGTGGTGCTCCTCGTGCTGCTGATGGGCGTCGTGCACAAGACCGAGGCGGCCGTCGTGGCCTTCGTGCTGCTCGCGATCCCGTCGATCCTCGCCGGCGCCTACGCCGGGTTCGAAGCGATCGATCGCACGGTCATCGATGCGGGGCGCGCCGTCGGGATGACGGACTGGCAGATCCTCTGGCGCATCGAGGTACCGCTCGGGCTCCCCCTCCTCATCGGCGGCCTCCGCTCCGCGGCCCTGCAGGTGGTCGCGACGGTGACGGTCGCCGCGTACGTGGGTCTCGGCGGACTGGGATTCTTCATCATCCAGGGCATCCAGGTCCGAAGCTTCCCGCAGATCCTCGGATCGTCCCTCCTCGTCGTGGCGCTCGCGCTCCTGCTCGACGGCGCGTTCGCCCTGCTCCAGCGCCTCGTCGTCCCGCGCGGCGTCGCGGGTCGCGTCGCCCGCGAGAGTCGCACCGCGTCGCGCGCGGTGCCGGCCGCACCCTGACCTCCCCGTTCCGCACCACACAGCATCCTCAGAAAGGCACCCCATGTCCCGCATCCGCACCCGCCTCGTCGCCGCTCTCGGCGCTGCGACCGTCACCGCGCTGGCTCTCGCCGGCTGCGCCTCGTCCGACCCGCTGACCGGGGGCGCCGCGTCCGAGACGCCTGCCTCGGGAACGATCGTCGTCGGCTCGCAGGCCTATTACTCGAACGAGGTCATCGCCGAGATCTACGCCCAGGCACTCGAAGGCGCCGGTTTCACCGTCAAGCGCACGTTCAGCATCGGACAGCGCGAGGCGATCATCCCGTCGCTCCAGGACGGCACCATCCAGCTCACGCCCGAGTACACCGGAAACCTGCTGCAGTACTTCGACAAGAACACGACCGTCACGGCGTCGGACGACGTCTACGCGGCGCTGAAGAAGGCGCTGCCGGCCGGCCTCGCGGTGCTCGACAAGTCCTCGGCGACCGACCAGGACTCGTACAACGTGACCGCCGCGTTCGCCCAGCAGCACAACCTCAAGACCATCGGCGATCTCGCCGGAATCTCGCCGCTCGTGCTCGGCGGCGCGCCCGAGCTCGAGCAGCGTCCCTACGGTCCGAGCGGCCTGAAGGACAAGTATGGCGTCGACGTGACCTTCAAGGGGACCGCCGACACCACGGTCGACGAGCTCGTGGCCGGAGGCATCCAGGTCGCGAACGTCTACAGCGCCGAGCCCGACATCAAGACGAAGGACCTCGTCACCCTCGAAGACCCCAAGGGGCTCTTCCTCGCGTCGAACGTCGTGCCGCTCGTGAACGCCTCGGTGTCGGGCGAGGTCGCCGACGTCATCAACAAGGTGAGCGCCGCCCTGACCCCCGAGGGCCTCGTCGCTCTCAACGTCGAGGTGAAGGTCGACCAGAAGTCCCCGAAGGACGCCGCGAAGGCGTGGCTGAGCGCCAACAAGCTCGGCTGACCTTCCTGCGAGAAGGCCGCGTCACCCGTCGGGGTGACGCGGCCTTTTCGCGTGGCGCTTCCGCCCGGTGCGCGGCGCCCGGAGGTCAGAACGCGTGCAGATCGGCGCGCAGCCCCTGCCCCGTGTGATCGCGGCGCAGGATGCCGCGGCGGCGGAGCACCGGCACGAGCTCGTCGAGGGTGCGATGCACCGTGACGGGGTGGAGGTCGCCCCACAGCAGCACGCCGTCGTTGCCCCAGGTGCCGAGTTCCTCGACGAGGTCGGCGAATTCCTCCGCCGTGCCGACGAACCCGGACCGGTCGGAGATGCGCCCGAGCCGCGCGAGCGCCGTGAGGTGTGCACGCAGCGGCGCGGTCGCCACATCCCGGTCTCCGGTCAGCCTGCGCAGGGACCCCTGCGAGACGTGCTCGGCGAACAGACGTGACGGGAGCGGGGCGTCGAGATCGAGCGAGGTGAGATCGGTCTCGAGGTCGCTGGACTGGCGCTGCGCGATCTGCCGCAGGACATCGTCGGTGGGGGCGGCGGATGCGGCGACGAGCCGATCGGCTTCTTCCGGAGACGACACGATCACCGGCTGGATCGCGAACATGATGCGGATGTCGTCGGGGCGGCGCCCCCGCTCGATCGCAGCCGCGTGGATGCGGGCACGGTACTCGCGCACGCTCTTCTCGGTGAGCGGCGCGAGCGCGAGCTGGATGTCGGAGTTCGCCCCCGCGAACGCGAGGCCGCGACCCGAGCCGCCGGGCGAGGCGATGACGGGTTCGCCCCGCTCGAACGGGATCGCGTTCAGCGGACCGTCGAAGGCGTAGTACTCGCCGCGGTGGCGGACGGCATCCAGTCGCGTGCCGTCGGCATAGACGCCCGAGGCGGCGTCGCGCACGAGGGCGCTGCCAGCCGGCGAGCTCCACGATGCCCACAGCTCGCGCAACGACGAGAGCCATTCCTCGGCGCGGTCGTAGGCGGCGTCGTGCCCGAGGGGCGCGGCGTCGGAGAAATGACGCGCACTGCCGGTGTCGGTGACGACGTTGAGCCCGAGGCGGTCGCCGCTCAGGTGCTGCAGCGTCGCGAACTGGCGCGCCGCGGTGTACGGCAGCGTGGCCGCGGGGTTGACGGTCGGGATCACCCCGAGATGACGCGTCGCCTGGAAGAGGTACGGCGCGAGCAGCAGCGGATCGTGCTTCGGACCGCCGAACGCGTGCCGCACGCGCAGGTCGATCGTCTCCGCCGAGCCGAGCGAGGGGGCATCCTCGATCAGCACGAAGTCGAATCCGGCCTGTTCGAGCTCGCGCGCGGACTTGCTGATAGAGGTCGGGCCGGGTCCAGTCGTAGTCCCAGTCGAGGTACGGATGCCCCCACCCGTGCGGGCCGAAGCCGCGCGCGAGGAACCAGCCGAAGTGCTGCGGCCGCGCGCTCCCCGAGCCGGGCGCGCTCACGCGACCACGGCGACGTCGACGGGGGACGCCACGGCGAGAGCCCGTGCGAGGTCGGCGGTGAGGTCGGCGACGTCTTCGATGCCGATCGACACCCGCAGGGTGCCCTCGAACACGCCGACGGCGGCGCGCTCGTCGGCGCTGAGGGTGACGTGCGAGGTCGAGGCCGGGTGGAGCACGAGCGAGCGGACATCGCCGAGGTGGGTCATGTGGGTGAACACCTCGAGGCTCTCGACGAGGCGCCGGGCGGCGTCCGATCCCCCGCGCACCGTGAAGCTGAACACCGAGCCGTAGCCGTCGGGCAGCAGATGCTCGGCGAGGGCGTGATGAGGGTGCCCGATGAGCCCGACGTAGTCGACGGCGGCGATCTCGGGGCGGCCCTCGAGCCACTGGGCGACGGCGAGGGCGTTGGCGCTCTGGCGCTCGACGCGCAGACTCAGCGTCTCGATCCCCTGCCCGATGAGGAAGGCGTTCAGCGGCGAGGGCGTCGGTCCGAAGCGCGGCGCGACACTCTCGCGCGCGTACGCGATGCGGGCGTCCCCGCCCACCCGGTCCGCAATGCTCGCGGCTCCGCCCCGACCCGGCTCGATGAGGTGCGGAAACAGGTGACCGTCGCGCGCCGGATCGAACCGCCCGCTGTCGACGATCGCGCCGCCGAGCACGCTGCCGTGTCCCGCGAGGAACTTGCTCGCCGAGTGCACGACGACGTCGGCGCCGTGCTCGATCGGGCGCACAAGGTACGGGGTGGCGAACGTGTTGTCGACGACGAGGGGGATGCCGTGGCGATGGGCGACCTCGGCGATCGCGGCGATGTCGATGAGCCGGTTCGCGGCGTTGGAGATCGACTCGGCGAACAACGCGCGGGTCTCGGGCCGGATCGCGGCCTCCCAGGCATCCGGGTCGTCGATGTCGTCGACGAAGGTCGTGGCGATGCCGAGCCGCGAGAGGTTGTCGCGGAACAGTCCGCGGGTGCCTTCGTAGATGTGAGTCGACGAGACGATGTGCTGGCCGGCTTCGAGCAGAGCCAGCAGAGCGACGGAGGTGGCGGCCTGCCCGCTCGCGAGCAGCAGCGCCTGCGAGCCGCCCTCGAGCGCCGCCAGAGTGTGCTCGACGGTCTCGACGGTCGGGTTTCCGATGCGGGTGTAGGCGTAGCCCTCGCCTGCACCGAAATGCGCGGCGGCGTTGTCGTACTCGTCGAACTCGAAGCCCGCCGTGAGGTAGATGGGTGTCGCCCGTGCAGTGGGAGTGGCTCCCGTCGCCCGCTCGTGCAGCTGCCGTGTCGTGAACCCCCGGGTGGTCATCGTCCGTCCTTTCTGCGTCACGGGCATCCTGCGCCTCGCGTCGCCGTGGTCCATCGTCGTGCCGACCCGTCCCGCCGCACGAATCGCGTGTCGTCGTGTGACACCCGGCCGCGCCTGGGATGCCGCGCGGCGCGGGTCGACCGGGCGGTACGGTTGCTGCGTGAGCTCCACGCCGCGCTGCCCCTCCTGCCGCCGCTTCGTCTACCTCGACACGCTGGTGTGTCCGGACTGCACGACCGAGATGGGGCTCGAAGTGATCGAGCGCCGCTTCGTCGGCATCCGCGACGGACGAGCGGTCGTCGACGGGGTCACCTGGTACACCTGCTCGGAGCGCCGGTGGGGCTGCAACTGGCTGGTGCGCGAGGATGCCCCCGCGGGACGCTGCTTCTCGTGCCGGCTGACGCGCACACGGCCGCCGGCGGACGACACGATCGCCCTCGAGAAGCTCGCCACCACCGAAGAGGCCAAACGCCGACTGCTGCTGCAGCTGGGCGACCTCGGTCTTCCGATCGTGCCGTGGGACGTTTGGCCGGGCGGGCTCGGCTTCGACCTGCTCTCGAGCCGTTCCGAGGGCCGACGCGTCATCATCGGGCATGCGAACGGCATCATCACGATCGACCTCGCCGAAAGCCTCGACGATGTGCGCGAGGCGCTGCGGGTGCGCCTCGGCGAGCCGTATCGCACGGTGCTCGGCCACCTGCGCCACGAGAGCGGTCACTACTTCCAGAACGTGCTGATCCGCGACGACACGGCGTGGGCGCAGTGCCGCGACCTGTTCGGTGACGAACGTGCGAGCTACCAGGACGCCCTGACGCGCCATTACGAGACCGGAGCGCCGGCCGGATGGCAGGACTCGTTCATCTCCGAGTACGCCACCATGCACCCGTGGGAGGACTTCGCCGAGACCTTCGCGCACTACCTGCACATCGTGGGCACGTTGAAGACCGCCGCCGCGATCGGGATGAGACTGGATGCCTCCGCCACGCGTCGCGACGTGGACGTGGTTCCCGAGGACCACTACGACGATCAGCCGATCGGTCGGGTGCTCAGCGACTGGGAGGCCCTGTCGCAGGGCTTCAACCGCATCAACCGCTCCATGGGGCTCGCCGATCTGTATCCCTTCACGATCAGCCCGCCGGTGCGTCGCAAGCTGGCATTCGTGCACGAGCTCGTCACCCGCGCTCCGCTCACGACGGACGAGCAGGTCGCGCTCGCTCTGGCCCCGCGCGAGCGCGCCGACGACTGAGTCCCGAGGCCGGAACGCCCAGCGCGTCGGCGGCCTCGTCGGCGAGAACGGGCGGCAGGGCCGGTCAGCGACTGCGCACGACCGGGACACCGAGCCACTCGCCGAGGTCGTCGATCTCGGCGTCGATCATCTCGCGATCCTCGGGGCCGAGGTCGGTGAGTTCGTGCACGGCCGCGACGACGAGGTTCTCCTTCTTCTTGTCGAGCTGGGCGTCCAGAAGCGCCACGAACCGATCGCCGATGAGAATCGGGTGCACGAAGTAGCCGTAGCGCCGCTGCGCCTTCGGCTTGAACTGCTCGAGCACGAACTCGAAGTCGAAGAGCTCTTTCAACCGTGGCCGGTCGAAGAGCATCCCGTCGTAGGGGTTGAGGATCGCGACCCGCCCGCCGGCATCGTCTTCGAGGCCCGCCAGCGCCGCCGCATCCACCTGCCACGTCCACGCGGACCCCTCGACCCGCGCCGGCTCGCCCGCCTCGCCCACCGGTGTCCACGTCGAGCGCCGCCGCGCGATCCCCGCCGCCTGAAGACGACGCCGCTCGAGGATGTCGCTCGCCTCGTCGTAGGGGATCTCGGGTACGCCCGCGTAGACGCGTTCGCCGATGTCCCACACCCGCTGACGACCTTCGCGACCCACGATCGCCACCTCACCGAGATACGAGAGCAGCTCGAGCATGCGCGGCACCTGGTTCGACCCGTACCAGCCGGCCTCGTTCGTGTGGGCGACCTGGCTCGTATCGGGGATGGCCGCCGCGATGACCGGCCCTTCGGCGCGCAGTCGCGCGAGGACATCGGCGCGGAACGCATCGTTGGCCGCGAGCCATTCGGATGCCTGGGCGCGGAAGACCCGTCCGCGCATACGGGCGAGGGTCGCCGGCAGCAGTGACGCCGCTCGGAAGTGCCCGTCGAACTCGAACAGCTGACGGTCCTGCTCGACGGCCTTGGTCAGCTGGCCGGGCTCGTATCCCCAGCCGATCCGCGCCCACGGCGCAGTCTGCTCAGCGGGCGCGATCGTCGCGGTCGGGTCGATCTTGATGGCTCCGACCTGCTCGACGACCTCGACGACGTCACCGGGACGATCGGCGTCGAGCAGCTGTGCGCGCACCGCCAGGCGGCGCGCCTGCTCTCGCGTCAATTCGTGCATGCGGCGACCCTACTCCGCGCCTCCCCCACCGCGGTCGCCAAGGCCCGCGCCGCTCGATCCGCAGCGATGCCGCACGGGCTCGAAACCGTGGCGCGCCACGACGCGCCGGCCCGGGTCAGCCGCGGGCGAGGGCCGTGAGGGCGTCGCCGTCGAGGCGCTGCGTCGTCCACTCGTCCATGGGCGCCGCACCGATCGACCGGTAGAACGCGATCGACGGGGCGTTCCAGTCGAGCACCGTCCACTCGAAACGCGAGTAGCCGCGCTCGACGCACACCGCGGCGAGGGCCGACATGAGAGAGCGCCCGTATCCGCGGCCCCGCTCGGATTCGTCCACATAGAGGTCTTCGAGCCAGATGCCGTGCCGCCCGGTCCACGTCGAGTAGGTGAGGAACCAGATCGCGATGCCGACGATCCGGCCGTCCCGCTCGACGACGTGCGCGAATGCCCGGGGATCGGCGCCGAAGAGAGCCTCGGTGAGCATCTCGGGAGTGTTCTCCACGGCATCCGGCTCGCGCTCGTAGACGGCGAGGGCGTGGATGAGGGCGAGGATGCCGTCGACGTCGCCCACCGCGGCGGGGCGCAGCACCGCGCCGTCGCCGAGATCGCGCGGCCCGCTCATGCGGCACCGCCCAGGGCGACCGGCGCGAGGCTCGGGTCGACGGCGCGGCGCTCGTCGAAGACGAAGCAGTCGCCGCGGTAGTGCGCCGCGCCCGCCTCGGCGAACCACGCGAGGATGCCTCCGTCGAGCTGCCACGCGTCGATGCCCTCGTCGCGCAGGTGCAGCGCCGCCTTCTCGCAGCGGATGCCTCCCGTGCAATAGCTGACGACGGTCTTGCCCGCGAGCTCGTCCCGGTGCTCGGCCACCGCGTCGGGGAACTGCGTGAACCGGTCGATGCGCCAGTCCACGGCGCCCTCGAAGGCGCCTTCGTCGACCTCGAACGCGTTGCGCGTGTCGAGGAGCACGACTTCGCGTCCGTCGTCGTCGTGGCCTTGGTCGAGCCAGCGGCGGAGCGTGGCGGGTGCCACAGCGGGAGCCCGCCCTGTCTCGGGTCGGATCGTGGGCCGGTCCATGCGGATGATCTCGCGCTTCACCTTCACGAGCATCTTGCGGAAGGGCTGGGCCTGTGACCAGCTCTCCTTCGTCTGCAGCGCGGCCAGGCGCGGATCGGTGCGCAGCTCGTCCACGAACCTGCGGACCTCGTCCGGATCGCCCGCCAGGAAGAGGTTGATGCCCTCCTCGGCGAGGAGGATCGTGCCGCAGAGCCCGCGCGCCATGGCGCGCTCGCGCAGGGCGGGCTGCAGCGCCACGGCATCCGGCAGATGCGTGAACAGGTACGCGGAGATGTTCAGGACGGCGGGGCGAGGCTCGGACACCGGCCCAGCCTACGGCGCGCCTCTCCGCGTCTCCAGACGAGCCCGGCGCGACATCTCCACCCCGCACCGCGTCAGCCGCGGGCGAGCACCTCGCCGTGCGGCATGAGCAGCCACGCGTCGGGATCCGCCTCCCACGCACGCCACGCGGCGCTGATCCGCTCGAGACCGTCACGATCGGTGATGCCGTGCCGCAGCGCATTGTCGGCGAACGAGGACTGCAGGGCCCGGTCGGCCCACATACCGCCCCACCACGCGCGATCCTCGGGTGTCTCGAACAGCCACAGCGACGCCGACGAGCGCACGTCCGTGAACCCTGCGGCGCGCGCCCAGGCCTTGAGCTCGCGTCCCGCCGCAGGTTCGCCGCTCGTCGCACGGTGGACCGCCAGGTAGATCTCGATCCACTCATCGAGCCCCGGCAGCCGCGGCCACCAGATGACACCCTCGTAGTCGACGTCGCGCACGGCGACGACGCCGCCCGGCTTCACGACGCGGCGGAACTCGCGCAGCGCGTCGACGGGCCGGGTCACGTGCTGCAGCACCTGGTGCGCGTGCACGACATCCCACGAATCGTCGGGCGACGACAGCGCATACGCGTCGTCGACGGCGAAAGTCAGGTTGTCCACGCCGGATGCCACGCGATCCGCCTCGGCCTGCGCGATGACGTCCGCCGCGGCATCCACACCGCGCACCTGGCCCGGAGCGACCCGCACGGCGAGATCGAGCGTGATCGTCCCAGGACCGGCACCCACGTCGAGCACCGATGCCCCGGAAACGAGCTCAGGCAGCAGGTAGGCGGCGGAGTTCTCGGCCGTGCGCCAGCGGTGCGAGCGCAGCACGCTCTCGTGGTGGCCGTGCGTGTAGTCGTCGGGCATGCCTCCATCATGGTGCGGACGGAGACCTGCCCGCGACGCGGATCACATGTCGGCGGGAGTCCACTCCGAGACCTCGTCGAGCTCGGCGACCTCGTCGGAGGTGAGCTCGATGCGCCCACCGTCGAGCAGGTCCTGTACCTGCGAGAGCTTGGACGCCGACGCGATGGGGGCGACGACCGTCGGCTTCGCACGCAGCCAGGCGAGCGACGTGGCCGCGATCGAGACGTCGTGCGCCGCGCCGATGCGCTCGAGCACGTCGAGGATCTGCAGGCCCTGCGGTGTCGCGTACACGGCGGCGCCCTCGGCCCGCGGGGTGTCGTGCGCGGAGGCATCCGTCGAGCGGTACTTGCCCGTCAGAAAGCCCTTCGCGAGCGAGAAGTACGGCACCAGCGACAGCCCGAACTCTTCGGCGACGGGGACGATGTCGTTCTCGGTCTCGCGATGCACGAGGTTGTAGTGCGGCTGGATCGCGACCGGCTCGGCGACACCGAGCTCGCGGGCGATGCGCACCCACTCGCGGATGCGGTCTGCGGAGTAGTTCGACACCGCCGTGTAGCGCACGAGTCCGTCGGCCACGAGCTGACCGAAAGCGGCGACGGTCTCTTCGAGCGGGGTCTCGGCGTCGTCGAAGTGCGCGTAGTAGAGATCGATCCGCTCGACGCCCAGGCGTGCGAGGGATGCCTCGGCCGCCGCCCGCACGTTCGAGCCCGACAGGCCCTTGTACTGCGGGTGCTGGCTGACCTTGGTCGCGACCGTCACGCCCTCGGGGCGGCGGCTGGCGAGCCATTCGCCGATGATCGTCTCGCTCTCGCCGCCGCTGTGCCCGGGGGCCCACGCACTGTACGAGTCGGCGGTGTCGATGAAGTCGCCGCCACCTTCGCGGAAGACGTCGAGGATGCGGAAGGACTCGTCGCGATCGGCCGTCCAGCCGAACACGTTGCCGCCGAGGGCGAGGGGGAAGACGTCGAGGTCACTGCTGCCGATACGGGTCATGATGAGATCCAACCACCCCACTGCGCGGGCTGTTCCCGGCGACGTACGATGACGACATGTTCGGGGCGGCGATCATGTGGTTCTTCCTCGCGGCACTCGCCGCGATGCCCGTGTGGTTCGCCAGGTACTCCTGGGACACCGCGCGTCGGCGCCGACGCGGCGAGCACGTCGCACGCCCCTCCGGGGGCACCTTCGGATTCGACGAGGTCTGGCGCCCGACGGCAGCCGAGGCCCACGCGGTGTGGGAGGCCGAGCAGATCACGCCGGCGCCCGCCCCGACGCCCGACGACGGCCCGGGCGTCATCACGGGAGGCCGCATCGTGATCGAGACAGGCCTGCGCCCACCCCCGCGGTGACCCTCGCCGCCGCCCCCTCCGTCTTGCCTCGCCGCCTGGCATCCCCTCGCCTCGTCGTGAGAAACCACATGGCGCGTGAGAAACCACTCCAGCACATGTTTCTCGTGCCCGTTGTGGTTTCTCGCGGGCGGGCATCTATCTCGCACCATCTCCACTCGGCCCGCCTCGCGCCACGTCGAGAAACCACGTGGGACGCGAGAAACCATCCACGTGGGTGTTTCTCGCGTCGGATGTGGTTTCTCGCGGTGACGCTGACGCCCCTGGCATCCATGCGGATGAGGCGTACGCTCAAAGTGTGAGCATCGTGAACGGCCCCCGACGTGCGGGCCAGAGGGAGGTCGTCGGCGAGTTCTTCGCCGACGAGAGGTGACCCCGCCTCCGCGCCGCGTGGAGCGCCTTGCCCGCGCGCGGCGCTGATCGTCATCCCTCTTCACTCGCGGATGCCGCGCGTCCCGCCCCTCGGGTACGCCATCGGTCGCCGTCTTGCACGGCACCGCGGCATCCGCCTCTTCGTCACGAAAGGCCATCGTCATGCACGCTCTCACCGAAGCCCAGATCCGCGCTTCGCTCATCAACGTCACCCAGTCCGAACGGCGAAACCTCACTCTTCCGGGCGACGTGTCCGACACCCCCTGGGACGCGCTGCAGTTCTATGGAGCGCGCGACCGCAAGCTCGCGCTCGTCGGGTACGTGGTCGTCGAACTCGACGGCATCCCGACGGGGCTTCTGCTGCGCCAGGCCGATGCCCGGCCCCGGAGCCGCGCGCAGTGCGCGTGGTGCGCCGACATCCACCTGCCCAACGACGTGCTGCTGTTCACGGCCAAGCGCGTCGGGGACGCCGGTCGTCGGGGCGACACGGTCGGCACTCTCGCCTGCGATCGCTTCCAATGCAACGAGAACGCCCGCCGCCGCCCGACATCGACGTACGCCGATTTCGACGTCGAAGCCGCGCGCCAGTCGCGCATCGGGTCGCTGCGCACCCATGTCGAGGACTTCGTCCGCGGGGTTCGCGACGGGCTCTGACCTCCGCCTCGGCATCCCGCGCGTCAACGCCCACGAGAAACCAACTCGAACGCGAGAAACGACGTCAGCGCGTGTTTCTCGCGACGGTTCTGGTTTCTCGACGGCGTAGTAGCAGAGGTTGCCCCTCGCAGCGCGGCAGCAGACGTCCCTCCCGGCGCGGCAGCGGATGCCTCTCGCGACGAGATCGCCGGCACCCTGGCATCCATTCAGCGGAATGGATGCCAGGGGCGTAGCGTTGTCCTCGTCATGGAACGCTTCGGAACTCTGTCTTTCGGCCACTACGGCCCCCTCGGCGGCGGGCGCGAGCTCACCGCCGGCGACATGCTGCATCAGGCGATCGACCTCGCGCAGGGCATGGATGAGATCGGGGTGAACGGCGTGGCGGTGCGCGTGCACCACTTCGCCCGCCAGCAGGCCGCGCCCATGCCGCTCTTGGCGGCGATGGCGGCCAAGACGCAGCGCATCGAGGTCGGCACGGGCGTCATCGACATGCGGTACGAAAACCCGCTCTACCTCGCCGAAGAGGCGGCCGCCGTCGATCTCATCTCCGACGGACGCCTGGCGCTCGGCGTCAGTCGTGGGTCACCCGAGACGGTCGTGCGCGGCTACGAGGCGTTCGGCTACACCGCCGAAGACCCCCGCGGCGCCGACCTCGCGCGCGAGCATTTCGACCTGTTCCTGCGCGCCATCGAGGGCGAGGGCCTCGCCGAGCGCGACGCCGACTCGCCGTTCGGCGGCGGGCACGGCATGCAGCGCATCGAGCCGCACTCCCCCGGCCTGCGCTCGCGCGTGTGGTGGGGCGCCGGCTCACGCGACACGGCCGAGTGGGCGGGCCGCATGGGGCTGAATCTCATGTCGTCGACGCTCGTCACCGAGGCCGACGGACGACCCTTCGACGTGCTGCAGGCCGAGCAGATCGACCGCTTCCGCACGGCCTGGACGGATGCCGGGCACGCCGGCACGCCGCGCGTGTCGGTGAGCCGGTCGGTGTTCCCCATCACGACGGCCGAAGACGAGATGTATTTCGGCCACTCGAACGAGGGCGACGGCATCGGCTACATCGACGGCTTCCGTTCGACGTTCGGCAAGACCTATGCCGCCGCGCCCGACGTCCTCGTCGAGCAGCTGATGCAGGATGCCGCGGTCATGTCGGCCGACACGCTGATGCTGACGATCCCGAGCCAGCTCGGCGTCGCCTTCAACCTCCGTGTCATCGAGTCCTTCGCGACGCACGTCGCACCGGCTCTCGGCTGGAAGCCGAACACCGAGCACTGACGCAGTCCCGGCGTTCGACCGGACCGGCATCCTGCCCGCCCCTCAGGGGGCGCCGGTCCGGTCGACGAACGGCCGGCTCGTCAGCCGCGCCGGATGCGCGGCGCGAAGTACCCGTAGCTCTGAAGCATCGGCGCGATCGCACGGGATCACGCGCGGACGGCGAGCATCCTCTCGATGTCGTCCACGAGTCCCGGCGCTCCCGAAGCCACCGCAATGGCATCGCCGATGCGACGCGCGTTGGCCGCGTAGGAGGGATCGTCGAGGATGCGGCGCACCGCCGAGCGGATCGCGTCCGGAGTCGGTCGCCCCGTCCGCAGGTTGACGCCCACCCGGGCGTACTGCACCCGCGCGGACGTCTCGACCTTGTCTTCGGAATCGCCGGCGATCACGATCGGCACGCCGTGGCGCATCGCGTGATGCAGCCCGCCATACCCGCCGTTGGTCACGAGCACGCTGGTACGGGCGAGAAGCTCGTCGTACGGCAGGTAGCTCGCGGCGAAGGCGTTGGCCGGCAGCGGTGGGAGCGTGTCGATGCCGCGACCCCCCCGTGGTGACCGCGACCTGCACGGGCAGATCGGCGAGGGCGGCGAGCGTCGGCTCGATCACCTCGGTGTAGTCGGTGTTGGCCACGGTCCCCTGGGTCACATGCACGAGGGGAAGCGCCGGATCGAGCTCGTGGAACCACGCCGGCGTCGGGGTCGGCTGTGCGGCGGCGGTCGCCATCGGGCCGTAGAACCGCAGGTTCCACGGGGCGTCGCTGCGGGGGTACTCGAACTCGCGCACCGTGAACTGGGCGAGTAGATCGCTGCGCGACAGGGCATCCATGAAGAACGCACCGCGCAGCTCGGGGGCGCCGACTCCTGCCAGAAAGCGATCGAGCGATCGATGCACGGGGCGCAGCACGGCGCGCGCTGCAACGCCCAGCACGCCATTGCGCGCACGGTTGAGCAGGGGCTGCCGGAGCGGCGTGATGCCCAGCCCGTACGGTGCGGTGTCGCGGCTGGAGAATCCGGCGGGGCCGATTCCGCACATCACCGTGAGGGGCCTCTCGGACGCCGACCGGCTGAAGAGGGTCTGCACTCCGAGGAAGGTCATGTCGTGCAGCACGACGTCGGCGGGTTCGTCGCGCAGGATCTGCTCGAGGGCGGCCGCGGCCGGCGCCGCCGGGTCGACGAAGGCCCGTTCGACGCCGCGGTTGATGGTCGCGAGGCCTCGATCGCGCTCGTCGTCCCCCGCTCCGATCCCGTCGAGCGTGTCGGCTTCGGCGGGAAGGGCGAGAAAGCGGATGCCGGCGTCTTCCACCATCCTCCGGTAACGGGCGCCGGTGAGCATCCGCACCTGCCAGCCGCGCCGCTGCAGCTCCCGTGCCACGACGAGGAGCGGCCCGACATGACCCACGGCGGGCATGCTGCACAGCAGGGCGGAGGAAGTCATCTCGGACCTTTCGAGGACGAGCGCCCACGGGCGCGGAGGGGCTAGGCGAGGTTGTCGGACAGACGGGTCAGTTGGGCGATCAGCCACGACCGGTAGGCGGCGATGTCCCACCCGCGAACGACGATGAGGTGCGTCCACGGGTCGGCGCCGGTGAGCAGGCCCAGCACGTCGGCGGCATCAGCGAGCTGATCGACGCGGATGCGGCCGCGCTGCAGGAACCATCCCGCCGCGATCGTCATATCGCGGTGCCGGCGCATCTCGAGATCGAGATAGGCGGCGCGCACCTGGTCGTCGCTGTCGGCGGCGGCAAGCATCGCGCGCACGATCGCCGCGGCGCGCCGGTTGGCATCGATGAGGAAGTCGACGTAGCGCGCGATGGCCGTGTCGGTGTCGGATTCGCTCATGATCGACACCAGCTCGGGGCGTTCGGTGAGGGAGTGCCGTCCTTCGTCACCGGCGAACGTGCGCTCGAATGCGGCGATGAGGAGCGCATGCTTGGGCCCGTTCAGATGCACCGTCGGAACCGAGACCCCCGCCTCTGCCGCGATCGCCTTGATCGACGTGGCGACATATCCGTCGCGGATGAATAGGCGCGCGGCGGCCTCGACGATGGTCGCGCGGGTCGCCGCGGCCTCCGCCTGGCGCTGGGGTGAGTGATAGCTCCGGGGCACGATGAACGCTACTTCGCCTCTGTCAGCCGCGACCGCGCGATGAGCGGCCCGCCGGCCGACCCGATGACGGTCGGGATGCCGGAGACACGAGGCCAGAGAGGGCGGCGGATCGAGGCGTTCATGGATTCTCCTGACGGAACGGGCGAGGTCTGCCCGGACGATCGGACGTCGGCGACACTTTGACTATATCGACATGCAAATGAATATGTGCGACCGCCTCGAATACCACCAGTGACCACGACGGGATTCCTCGCCGATTCGCTACGGATAGACCGTAACCAACTAGCATCGGTGGAATCACCGCCGATAGCGTGCGTTCGGACCGACGCCTCGGCTCTCCCGAACACCCCCGTCGCGGAGGACGACCGCACGTGGGACACATCTTCTCGGCGCGACCGCTCCGGCATCCTGCGCTCCCGCCACACCGCCCGTGCGCCGGCGTCAGGACACCCGCATGGTGACCAGGGCCGATGCCGCCGCCGGCACCCGGCGCAGGATTCTGCAGGCCTCGGCCGAGCTGTTCTCGGACAACGGCTACGGGCAGACGACCCTTCAGGCCATCGCCGACCGCGCCGGGGTCTCGGTCGAGAGCGTGGGTCTGGCGGGGCCCAAACGTCGCCTCGTGTTCGCCGCCTTCGCGATGGCGTTCGCCGGCCATGGGCAGGCGTTTCCCCTCGCCGGAGAGCCGGCCTACGTCGGCCTGACACAACGGATGCCACTACCCGAAGCGATCGACGAGTACCTCGCCCTGCTCGCCGGCGCGATCGCGCGCACCCACCGCCTCTGGCGCGCCCTCCAGGCGGCGGCCGACGCCGACCCTCGGGCGGCGACCATGCTCGACGAGGTGCGCGCGGAACGACGCCGCGAGTTCGAGAGGTCCGCCCGCACCCTGGTGGAGCTCGGGCTCACGCCGCCGGAGAGTGTCCCGATCCTCGTGCGCGAGTTCTATGCCATCGCCTCGCACGAGGTCTACGGCGTGCTCCACGCGGAGTGCGCCCTCACCCCGGAGCAGTTCGGCGAGCGCCTGCGCAGACAGGTGGCTCAGCTCATCGACGCCTTCGGTCCCGTGCGACCGGACGTGCACCCTGCGGAACCACCGGCCTGACACAGGACTCCCCGGCGCTCAGGGCGCAGACAGCCCCAGGATCGGGTACAGCACCCGGATGCCCTCGGCGAGCCCGCCCTTGAGCGCATCACCCGTGTGTCCGGCTCCGGGCACGTTGTAGCGCACCACGTTCATGCCCACCGCGCCGGCGGCCTTCGCGAGCATGTCCGCGCCTTTGATGTACTCGGGATCCGCCCCGCCGGCGGTGAGGATCGCATTCATGCCCTGATAGCTGCCGGGCGCCGCCGCCGCGAGGATGTTGACGGGCTTGGATGCCTCGAACGCCGACGCGTTCCCGCCGTAGATGATCTTGGTGATGTTCGCCGGCTGCTCCGATCCCGGGTAGGGCTCACCCGAGATGTCGAGGATGTTCTTCCAGAGCTGGGGCGACTGGGCTCCGAAGGTGATCGCGCAGCCGCCGCCGTTCGAGTAGCCCGCGATGGTCCAGTAGGCGGGGTCTTGGATGACGTTGAGGTGCGCCTTGGCCCACGCGACGACATCGACGGTGACGTACGTGCGCGCCTTGCCATAGGCATCCGAGTCCGCACAGGCGGTGTCGGCGACGTTCTCGCCGAGCTGGTCGGGGACGATCACGATCGGCGCAAGACCCTGATGATGGGCGGCGAAGCCGTCGAGGGCCGACGAGATCGACGTGGGATCGGGAGTGCCCGGATGCCCCATCATCATGATCACCAGAGGGAGCGCGGGCGGGTCTTTCACCAGGGCAGCCGGCGGGAGGTAGATACCCGCGGGCCGAGCCGCGAATCCGGAAGAGGTTGCGGGAATGATCTGGCTTCCGCGCTTGCCGATGAGAGCCATTCCGGCCGGCGGCGTCCACGTCTGATAGAGCGGCTGCGAGGGCGCCGCCGAGCTCGCTTCGACGGCGGGGATCTCGATCTCCGGCTGCGCGACGCCGACGACGCTTCCCAGCGTCGGATTCAGACCGAACGCGAGATTCACCCCGAGCGCGCCCGCGACCAGGATCGCGACAGCGGCGGCGACGGAGACGACTTTCCGCCACGCCCTCGTCCCCTGCAGCGCTCCGAGCACGAAGCCGACGGCGGCGAACACCGGAACGACCCAGTGCCACACGAACGGCGGCAGGAGGGTGCCGAACACCTTCGCCTCGCTCACGATCTTGCAGGTGAGATATCCGATGACGGCGCCGGCACCGGCACTCGCCAGCGCCCAGATCAGAGCACGGCGACGCCACCGCCGCACCGCCACGACGATGAACAGCGCCGCGGCCACCGCCAGCGTCGCCCCTGGCAGCGGGCCCTCGATGACGGGCAGCTGCCAGAGATCCATGCGCCGACTATAGAGCGCACCACCCGTGATCCCGCTGAGTGCGGAGGCAGCGCCCGTCCCCTCCGAAAGGAGGGAATGGGAGCAGGTCGGGCCCTCTACCTCCGGGCCGGAAGAAACCCGAGGCCCCCGCCAGTGGCGCCGGCGTCCGATCCCGTGAATAATATGTGGCATGACCACAGGTCGCCCGGCGGGCTACAGCGCCATTTCCAACTACTCACGCGTCGAGATCCTGCACCTCGTGCAGGAACGGCCGCAGCGGACGATCGCCGAACTGGTCGAGGCGACGGCCCTCCACCCGAACACCGTGCGCGAGCATCTGCAGCGCCTCATGGACGATGGATACGTCGTCTCGGCGACCGAGCACCGCACCACGCGCGGCCGCCCCCGCGTGCTCTACAGCGCCACCGACGGCGTGAACGCCTGCAGCCCGGTGCAGCGGCGCCGCGCCCGCGCGGCCGCCGAACGCGGCGACCTCATGCGGCGCGTCATCCCGGGTGAGACGCCCGAGCTCGACACCACCGCGCTCCACCAGATCGATGCACTGGTCGAAGACCTCGTCGGCGCCGGGTTCGACCCCTTCGTCGACGAGGACGAGCTGACCGTCGAGCTCACGCCGTGCGCCCAGGCATCCGCGCAGGCAGACCACCGCGAGGTGCTGTGCAGCGTGCACCTGAGCATCATGCAGAGCGTCCTCAGCTCCGCCGGCGGGCCGTTGTCCGTCGATGGCATGCGGTCCTCCTGCGATCCCCGCGAATGCATCGTCCAGCTGCTGCACGCGTCGCAGAAGGCCTGATCGCGAGCCATTCGCACGTCTTTTTCACGGCGCCGCCCACCTGAGGGCTGAGAAGCCGCTGTGTACCTTCAGTCATATGGAAGACGGTCCGCTCGGGCCGTGAGAGAGGACCACGATGGACTTCCTGGACCCACTGCTGCTCGCCCGCTGGCAGTTCGGCCTGACGACGCTCTATCACTTCATCTTCGTGCCGCTCACGCTCGGGATGTCGCTGTTCGTCGCCATCTTCCAGACGATGTGGTTCCGCACCGCGAACGTGAAGTGGCTGCTGCTGACCCGCTTCTTCGGCAAGATCTTCCTGATCAACTTCGCGATGGGCATCGTCACCGGCATCGTGCAGGAGTTCCAGTTCGGCATGAACTGGTCGAGCTACAGCCGCTTCGTCGGTGACGTGTTCGGCGCACCGCTCGCCTTCGAGGGCCTGATGGCGTTCTTCTTCGAGGCGACGTTCATCGGCCTGTGGATCTTCGGCTGGAACAAGCTGCCGCGCGGCATCCACCTCGCGACCATCTGGATCACCGTGTTCGGCACGTGGCTCTCGGCGTACTTCATCCTCGCCGCGAACGCGTTCATGCAGAACCCGCAGGGCTACCAGATGTCCACGCAGGGCCACCGCGCCGAGATGGACGACTTCTGGAAGGTGCTGACGAACCCCGTCGCCCTCACGCAGTTCCCGCACACGATCTCGGCAGCCATCATGTTCGCCGCCGGTGTCATGATCGCGGCATCCGCGTGGCACCTCGCCCGCAAGCAGAACATCGACCTCATGCGCACGTCGCTGCGCTTCGGCCTGTGGGCCATGATCGCCGGCTTCGCTGCGACCGCCCTGTCGGGCGACCAGCTGGGCATCGTCATGGTCAACACGCAGCCGATGAAGATGGCCGCCGCGGAGGCGATGTTCAACTCCGCCTGCGGCGCGAACGCCTCGTTCTCGATCTTCTCGATCGGAACCCCCGACGGCACGAGCGAAGTGTGGTCGCTGCGCGTCCCGTACGCCCTGGCCTTCCTCTCGACGCACGACTTCAACGGCTGCGTCGAGGGCATCAACGACCTCAACCACCTCTACACGACGCAGATGTTCCCGCAGTTCGCCGACCAGGTGAACGGGAACTTCGCCCCGGTCCTGTGGATCACGTACTGGGCGTTCCGCTGGATGATGGGCTTCGGCCTGATCAGCACGGCGATCGCCGTGGCGGGCCTGTGGGTCACCCGCAAGAACGCCAAGCGCCCCGTCGCCGGCTGGATGTGGCGACTCGCGATCTGGCAGGCACCCCTGGCACTGTTCGGCATCCTCGTCGGGTGGATCTTCACCGAGATGGGACGCCAGCCCTGGATCGTGTTCGGGCTGATGCTCACCCAGGACGGCGTCTCGCCCAACGTGCCCGGCTGGACCGTGCTCGTCTCGCTGATCGCCTTCACCCTGATCTACGCGATCCTCGCCGTGGTGGAGTTCGGCCTCATCTTCAAGACGGTGAAGGAGGGTCCGGCACCGCTGCCGAAGCCCGGCGACCCCGACCCGAACGAACTGTCCGTCGAAGAAACCCCCTCGACGGTCTACTAGGAGCTGACAGACATGGATCTCGCCTACCTCTGGTTCTTCATCGTCGGAGTGCTGTTCGTCGGCTACTTCGTCCTCGACGGGTTCGACTTCGGTGTCGGAATGTCGCTTCCCTTCCTCGGCAAGGACGAGGTCTCGCGCCGCCAGGTGATCAACACCATCGGCCCCGTGTGGGACCTCAACGAGACCTGGGTCATCGTCGCCGGCGCGTGCCTGTTCGCAGCCTTCCCCGACTGGTACGCCACACTGTTCAGCGGGTTCTACCTGCCGCTGCTGATCATCCTGCTCGCCCTCATCGTCCGCGGCGTCTCGTTCGAGTACCGTCACCAGCGCGACGACATCCGGTGGAAGCGCCGCTTCGACGGGATGATCACGATCGGCTCGTTCCTGCCGGCCCTGCTCTGGGGCGTTGCCGTCGGCAACATCGTGCAGGGGGTGCCGATCGATGCCGACAAGAACTTCACCGGCACGCTGTTCACGCTGCTGAACCCCTACGGCCTGTGGGTGGGCGTGACGACGATGCTCCTGTTCTGGCTCCACGGCGTGCACTTCGTGGGCCTCAAGACCGATGGGCAGGTGCACCACGACGCGCAAGCGCTCGGCAAGAAGCTCGCGATCCCCGCGGTCGTTTTCGCTGCCGGAACCGTCGTCTGGACGATCTTCCTCGCGGCGGGCCGTGAGGCTCCGCTGCTGTGGGCCGTGATCGCGTGCGGCATCATCGCCGCCGTCGCCCTCCTGGCATCCATCGCCGCGAACTGGGCCGACCGCGACGGGCAGGCCTTCGCCGCCGGCGCCGTGGCGATCGTCTTCGCGGTGCTCACGCTGTGGCTGGCACTGTTCCCGTACGTCATGCCGTCCTCGACCGACGACGCGTACAGCCTGACGATCCAGAACGCGTCGAGCACGCCGATCACACTGCAGATCATGAGTTGGGCGGCGCTGATCTTCCTGCCCCTCGTGCTGCTGTACCAGGGCTGGACCTACTGGGTGTTCCGCAAGCGCGTCACGCGCTCGATCATCGAGAAGGCCGAGCTCGCCGGCGCGCACTGACCCCGCCGGGACTCACGTCCCGATCCACGCCGAGCCGCTGCGTTTCGTACCGTCGAAACGCAGCGGCTCGGCCGTTTCTGTGCTGAGCGGCGCGGGCGACGTGACGGCGGGGGCAACGGCGCGGCGCGCCGCGGGCGACGGATGCCAGGCGGCGGGTACACCAGCGGGCGACCTGGCGCCCGAGAAACCACCTTCGCGGCGAGAAACCACTCCTGCAGGTGTTTCTCGCGGCGAGCGTGGTTTCTCGCGGACGCGACGGCGGTGCGCGCTGCTGACACAGGGCAGCACGGGCGCCTCGTTGACGCCCGACGGCGGTGGATGCCTGGGCCGCACAGCGCCACGGGTGAGGAACCACTCGTGGAGCGAGAAACCAGCTTCGAGTCGAGAAACCACTCGTGCGCGTGTTTCTCGCGTCGAAAGTGGTTTCTCGCGGACGCAACGGCGAGGAGTGCGGTCGCAGCGAGGCCGCGCTGCTGCCCGAGGCACGCGCGCAACAACGCGAGGCGAGCGCGGGGGCGTCAGCCGCCGATGGCGTTCATTCCGCGGGCCGGCTGGAGGAAGGACGGGTCGTCGATCGCGTGGCCGGGGAGCTTGCCTGCGACGCAGGCGCGCAGCACCGCGTCGATCCGGGCATCCGAGGCGGGGTGCGGCCCGGCATCCCCCGCAGGCACCGCGTCTCCATCGGCATCACCGGTGCCGGGTTCGCCGCGCAGCGCGGGCACCAGGTCGTACTCCCCCGTCGAGAACAGGCAGTTGCGCAGCTGTCCGTCGGCCGTGAGGCGCAGCCGGTCGCACGCGCCGCAGAAGGGGGCCGTGACCGAGGCGATGACACCGACGGTCGCGGGCCCGCCGTCGAGCGTCCACTTCTCTGCGGGCGCGCCGCCGCGGCCCGGGACCGCGGTGAGGCGCCACCGCGCCGACAACGCCTCGAGGATCTCGGCGCGCGTCACCATCGACGACCGGTCCCACGTGTGGCCGGCGTCGAGCGGCATCTGCTCGATGAACCGCAGCTGCGCATCATGGGCGAGCGCGAACTCGACCAGGTCGACGATCTCGTCGTCGTTGATCCCGCGCATGGCGACGGCGTTCAGTTTGAGGGGGCGCAGACCGGATGCCGCGGCCGCCGCGATCCCGTCGAGCACATCGCCGAGCCGGTCGCGCCGGGTGAGGTGTCGGAACCGGTCGCGACGGAGCGTATCGATAGAGATGTTGAGCCGACGCAGCCCCGCCTCGCGGAGGGGCCCGACGAGGTCGGCGAGGCGGATGCCGTTGGTCGTCATCGCGAGGTCGATGGGGGCCCCGTCGGGCGTGCGGATCGCCGCGAGCCGGCGGACGACGTCGACGATGTCGGTGCGCAGCAGCGGCTCCCCGCCCGTCAGCCGGAAGGTCGTGATGCCGGATGCGGCGGCGACGCGCGCCACCTGTTCGATCTCATCGACGGTCAGGATGCTCGATCGGGCGAGCCATTCGTTGCCCTGCTCGGGCATGCAGTAGGTGCAGCGCAGCGAGCACCGATCGGTCAGCGAGATCCGCAGGTCGCGGTGCACCCGTCCGAAGCGGTCGACGAGCGGGTCACCCGGGCATCCGTTCACAGCCGCTCCGGCCGCGGTCGGCACCGCCGCACCGGCGGCGCGGGGCCGGGTGAGGGTGAGCGGGATCGCGACCATTGTCCGAGGCTACCCCGGCCTTCCGGACACTCCGCCGGGATCACCGTGGGAATTCGGCCGGCGCCGCGCGCCGGGCTTCGGTGCGGGCCGATCTGAGAGGATGGACAGATGCCGGATGCCGAGTCGTCGCCCGAGCGCACACGTATGCGGCCGGTCGACCCGCGGCTGCTGCGGTATGCCTCCGCCTCGCGCGGATTCTTCGTCGCGATCGCCGCGATCGGGTTCGCCCAGACCCTCGTCATCGCGGCTTTCGCCTGGCTGCTGACCCGCGCGATCACCGGGACGATCGATGCGCTGGGCACCGGAGCCTCGGGCGCGGACCTGCCCCGCACTCTGATGCTGCTCGCGGGGGTCGTCGCCGTGCGTGCAGTGCTGCTGTGGGTGCGCGAGGTCGTCTCGGCCCGCGCGGCCGCGCGCGTCGAGGCGCAGCTGCGCGAGCAGCTCGTCGCGGCGATCGGGCGCCTCGGACCGGGATGGCTGGCCGAGCAGAACTCGGCCCGGCTCGCGGTCGTCGCGGGGCGCGGGCTCGAAGCCCTCGACGCCTACTTCGCGCGCTACCTGCCGCAGCTCGTGCTGACGGCCATCGCCACCCCCATCCTCATCGCGATCATGTGGTGGCAGGACTGGATCTCGGGCCTCACCGTGGTCCTCACGATCCCTCTCATCCCCCTGTTCATGATCCTCATCGGCCTCGCCACCCGGTCGGTGCAGAACGCGCAGTGGAAGACTCTCGGCCAGCTCGCCTCGCGCTTCGCCGACACGGTGCGGGGGCTGTCGACGCTCAAGGTCTTCGGCCGCCAGTACCGTGCGGTCTCGTCGATCGAGAAGGTGACGGCGTCGTACCGGCGCGAGACGATGCGGGTGCTGCGGGTGTCGTTCCTCTCCGGGTTCGCCCTCGAGCTGTTGGCATCCATCTCGGTCGCGATCATCGCCGTCTCGATCGGCTTCCGGCTGATCGACGGCTCGCTCATCCTCGCGGTCGGACTCTTCGTGCTGCTGCTCGCCCCCGAGGCCTACCTGCCGCTGCGCCAGGTGGGCGTGCAGTTCCACGCCGCCGCGGAAGGGGTTGCCGCGACCGAGGACGTGTTCGCCGTGCTGGATGCCGCGAGCCGTGCGCCGCGCACCGGAGCGGATGCCGCCGACGCACCCCTGCCCTCGGGGTCATCCTTCGACCTCGAGGTCCGCGATCTGCGCGTGCGGCGCGGCGCCGCGCTGCTTCCTCCGGTGAGCTTCGCCGCGCGCCCCGGCACGGTCACCCTCGTCGAGGGTCCGAGCGGCAGTGGAAAGACGAGCCTGCTCGCGGCCCTCCGCGGCGCCGCGGACTTCGAGGGCGTCGCCCACATCGGAGGTCGCGACGTCCGCACCGTCGCCCCGTGGCACTGGCTCGCGTGGGCCGGGCAGCAGCCGGGCCTCGTCTCGGGCACGATCGGCGGGAACGTACGCCTCGGCGACGACCGCGACGCGACCGCCGACGGCACCGTGCGCCGCGCGCTCGATCTCGCCGGCGCCGGAGCGCTGGACCCCGATGCGGAGCTCGGCGTGCAGGGCGCCGGTCTGTCCGGCGGTCAGGCCCAGCGCGTCGCCGTCGCGCGCGCCTTCCACCGTCATCTGTCGGGCCACGCCCCCGTGATCGCCCTCGACGAGCCGTCGGCCGCGCTCGACGCCGACACCGAGGCCGCGCTGTGGGCGTCGGTGCGCTCACTGGCGGATGCCGGTGCCACCGTGCTCCTGGTCTCGCACCGCTCCACCGCCCGCGCGATCGCCGACCAGGTCGTCGCCCTGCACCCGGCGGAGGTGACCGCATGAGCGCCCCCGCCCCGACGCCGGCGACGCCTGCGCCCCCGGTGCCGCCGGCGACTGCTGAAGCCTCCGAGACCGCGCCGGCCCCGGCGACGACGGCCGCCGGCATCCTGCGGCGCGCCATTCCGTCACTGCGCCGATTCTGGCCCGGCGCGGCGAGCGGGTTCCTCTCCGAAGCATCCGCCGTCGCCCTTCTCGCGTGCAGCGCCTGGCTGATCGTGTTCGCGAGCGAGCAGCCGCCCGTCATGTTCCTCGGCGCCGCCGTCGTCGGGGTGCGGGCGTTCGCGCTGAGCCGTGCCGCCTTCCGTTACACGGAACGACTCGCGAGCCACGATGCGGCGCTGCGCCAGCTCGCCACGACGCGCACCGACCTCGTCCGCCGTCTCATCCCGCTGGCCCCCGACGGCCTGGCCCGCACGCGCCGGGGCTCGGTGCTCGGCGCCCTCGTCGACGACGTCGACGAGCTGCAGAACCTGCCGCTGCGGGTCGCCCTCCCCCTCGTCTCGTCGGCCTGCGTGGCCGTCGGCGCCGTCATCCTGGTCGCGTTCGTCTGGTGGCCCGCCGCGCTCACCCTGCTGGCCTGCCTCGTCGTCGGCGCGGTGGTCGCCACGGCATGGGGCTGGGCGTCGGGGTCGCGCGCCGAACGGTCGATCGCGCCCCTGCGCGGACGCCTCGCCGACGCCGTGCTCGACTACCTCGGCAGCCTCGACGTGCTCATCGCGTACGGCGCGGACGGCGCGGGGCGAGAGCGCATCCGACGAACGGATGCGTCTCTTCGCCGGGCAGTGACCCGTCGCGCCGCCGCGCAGGCCGGCACCACGGCCATCGTGTCGGTCCTCGCCGGCGCCGCATCGATCCTCGCCGTGATGGTCGCCTCTCCCGCGCTCGCGGACGGCACGATCACCGGCCCCGCCTTCGCCGTGACGATCCTCGTGCCGATGGCGGTGTTCGAGGTGTTCACCGCGGTTCCGCTGGCAGCGTCGTCGTGGCGACAGGTGCGTGCCGCGGCGGAGCGGATCGCCACGTCGGTGCCGGCCTCGGCCCCGCACGAGCTTCCCGCTGAAGCCGCAGATCCGGCGCCCGCGGCGGCGGATCTCGGCGAGGGCCTCCGCCTGAGCGGGGTCACCGCCCGCTGGCCGGGAGCATCCGCCGCCTCGCTCGACGGCATCGATCTGGATGTCCGACCCGGCGAGCGCATCCTCGTCGTGGGGTCGAGCGGGGCGGGAAAGACGACCCTCGCGCACGTGCTCGTGCGCTTCCTCGAGCCGACCGGTGGCGAGTATTCCGTCGGAGGCATACCCGTCGACAGGCTGCCGGCGGATGCCGTGCGGCGCACGGTGGGGCTCTGCGAACAGCAGCCCATGCTCTTCGACGAGGACATCCGGCAGAACCTGCTGTTCGCCCGGGACACCGCGACGGATGCCGAGCTCGCCGCCGTGCTCGCACGCGTCGGCCTCGGCGACTGGCTGCGCCAGCGCGGCGGTCTCGACGCTCGCGTCGGCGAGCGCGGCGCACTCGTGTCGGGCGGACAGGCGCAGCGGATCGCGCTGGCCCGTGGCATCCTGCGCGCCTTCCCCGTGCTCGTGCTCGACGAACCCACCGCCGGCGTCGATCCCGCGGCATCCGATGCCCTGCTCACCGACCTGCTCGGCGCGGTGGGCCCCGACCAGGCCATCGTGCTGATCTCCCACGTCGCCGTGCCGCCCGGGCTGGTCGACCGCACGATCCGCCTGGCCGATGGGCGCCTGGTGCAGTAGCGGACGGCGATAGCGGGGCGCAGCAGCGGACCGCAGGATTGCGCGCCGCAGCAGTGCGCGGGAGCAGTTCGCGCCGCGGGCGCCAGCCCGGCCCGCTCCGGCGGTCAACGCTCCGTATCGGCGGGCAGTGCCTCGGGTGCGATGCGGACGCCGTCCGGGTCGAGGCAGAGCGTCACCCCATCGCCGATCGAGAGACGGCGCTGCGCGAACGCGGCGGCCGCGATGTCGACCGCGACGTCGGGATCCGCCGTCTGCATCCGGGCCCCGTTCGGCGTCGCATCGATCCGGGTCACCCGTGCGGTCCAGACCACTCGGCCGGCCGGCTCGGCGGGCAGCGCGTCGAGGAGAGCCACGGCGCCGGAGGCGATCGTCGCGATGGCCGCTCCGGCCGGGCACGCCGGGGCGGGCAGCGAGAGCCGTCCCGCCCTCCAGACGCCGCCCTCCACCCGCCCGACGACACGGGTGACGCCGGCGATGGCCGCACCGAACGCGGTCTGCGGCGCCGTGAGGATCTCGCGCGGCGCCCCCGACTGGGTCACCCGCCCGTTCTCGAGCAGCACGAGCCGATCGCCGAGCGCGACGGCGTCGACGACCGCATGCGTGACGATGAGGGCGGTGGCGCCGGCGGCGGCGAGCTGGGCGGCCAGAACGGCCCGGATGTCCGCGGCCGTCGCAGGGTCGAGGGCCGAGAGCGGCTCGTCGAGCAGCAGCACCCGAGGCCCGGCGGCCAGTGCGCGGGCGAGGGCGACGCGTTGCTGCTCACCACCCGACAGTGCGCGGGGACGATGCGCACCGCGGTCACCGAGCCCGACGCGGTGCAGCCAGGCATCCGCGGCGTCATGGATCGCCGCACGGGAGGTACGCCCCCGCCGATGCAGGGCGAACGCGACGTTGTCGCGCGCGGAGAGATGGGGGAACAGCCGAGGCTCCTGCCCCAGCAGCACGACGCCGCGCCGCTGCGGCGGCACCTGCACCGTCGCGCCCGACACGGTCACACCGTCCAGCCGCACGTGCCCTTCGCGCGTGCGCAGCAGCCCCGACAGCACCCCGAGAAGAGTCGACTTGCCGGCCCCGCTCGGCCCCATGAGCGCGACGACCTCGCCGCGGGCGGCGGTCACGCGGGCATCCAGGGTGAAAGCGTCTCGCCGCACGATGACGTGCGCGTCGAGTGCCGCGCCGGTCGCCGAGGCCGCCTGCCGTGCGAGCGGACGAGTCGCCGCGGTGCCGCCGCTCACCGCACGACCCCCGTCGCGGGGCGCCACGCACGCACGAGCAGCAGCACGACGATCGCGGTCGCCAGAAGCAGAAGCGACAGCGCCACCGCTGTCCCCTGCGAGACCCCGGCCCCACCCCACGCCGTGTAGATCGCCAGCGGCATGGTCTGGGTCACGCCGGGGGCGTTGCCGGCGAACAGCGCGGTCGCCCCGAACTCGCCCACCGCGCGGGCGAAGCACAGCACCACACCCGCGACGAGCCCCGGGGCGGCCAGCGGCAGCGTCACCCGCCACAGGATGCGCCAGCGGCCCGCGCCGAGTGCGGCCGCCGTCTGCTCGTAGCCGACGCCCGTCGAGCGAAGCGCGCCCTCGAGCGCGAGCACGAGGAACGGCAGCGCCACGAAGGTCTGCGCGATGACGACGGCGGGCGTCGTGAACGGAAGCTTCACCCCCGCGTCGGCCAGAAGAACGCCGAGCCAGCCGTTGCGCCCGAAGAGGAAGAGGAGCGCGACCCCACCCACCATCGGCGGCAGGACCAGTGGCACCGTGACGAGCGCGCGCAGCGCGGCGGCGAGCCGGTCGCCCGATCTCGCGATCAGGAGCGCCAGCGGCACACCGAGGACGACGCACACCGCCGTCGCCGTCGCGCCGGTGAGCAGCGACAGCCGCAGGGCCGACAGCGCCTCGGGAGAGGTCACATCACCCCAGAGCGTCGACCAGTCGACCCTCCCGACGAGTGCAGCGAGGGGGACGGCGAGCAGGGCGAGGCCGAACACCGCCGGCACGATCAGCACCTGCGGGACGAACCCTCGCCGCTCCTCCATCGATGGCGGGCCCGGCTCAGGGGTGGCCGAAGCCGAGCCCGCCGAGGACCGACCGCCCGGCGTCGGAGAGCACGAACCGGACGAAGGCAGCCGCCGCCTCGGGGTGGGCTGCGTGCGTCAGGGCGACGATCGGGTAGCGGTTCACGACGGCGTCCGCGCCGGCCGTGGTCACCGTCTCGACGTCGGCGTTCGTCGCGGCATCCGTCACGTAGACGAGCCCCGCGTCGGCCTCGCCGCTCGCGACCTTGGTGAGCACGGCGGTCACACTCTGTTCGTAGCTGTCGACGGATGCCTGGACGCCGGCGTTCTGCAGCAGCGTCGTCGACGCGGCGCCGCACGGCACCTCGGCCGCGCACAGCACGACGTCGAGGTCGGGCTTCGCGAGGTCGGCGAGTCCGGTGACCTTGCCGGGGTTGCCCTTCGGCACGACGAGGGTCAGCACGTTCGTCGCGAACAGCTCGGGCGCACTCGCGAGCGAGGCATCCACGACCTTCTTCATGTTCTTCTCGTCGGCCGAGGCGAAGACGTCGACCGACGCGCCTTCGAGGATCTGCGTCGCGAGGGTCGATGAGCCGTCGTATCTGATCGGCTTCACATCGACGCCGGGGTTCGCCGCCTCGAACTCGACGGCCAGCTCGTCGAACGCCTTCTTGAGCGACGCGGCGGCCGAGATCGTCAGCTCGCCCGTGAGAGTCGACGACGCGGTGGGTGACGATGTCGGAGCCGCAGACTCCGCGGGAGTGGCGGCAGCCGCGCAGCCCGTGAGGGCGAGCGCGAGGGCGGATGCCAGGGCGAGGGCGGTGAGGGGGGTGCGGCGCACGGGTCAGTCCTTCGGGATCTCGATGATGACGGTGGTGGCTTTGACAACGGCGACGGCAAGCGCACCCGGCTCGAGACCGAGCTCGCGGACGGCTTCGGCCGACATGAGCGAGACGACGCGATGGGGGCCGGACTGGATGTCGACCTGCGCCATGACCCCGTCGAGCTGCACCCGCGTCACGAGGCCGGTGAAGCGGTTGCGGGCGCTCGAGAGCCGGTCGGTCGGATCCCCCGGGGCACGGGCGAGGTCGACGGCCTTCGCGGCGAGCGCGGCACCCGGGATCTCAGCGGGCGCGGCGCCGTTCGTCGGGAGCGCGCCCTGATCGATCCAGCGGCGGACGGTGTCGTCGCTCACGCCGAGAAGACGCGCGGCATCGGCGATGCGGTAGCTGGTCATGAGACGAATCTACCCGCAGGCGCGGATCATTGACCGTGGATAATCCGCTCCTGCGGTTTTCACGGGCGTGCGCCCGCTCCGGTCGGAGCCGCGGGTTAGCCTGAACGCATGCCGCTGCCTCCGCTCGTCCACCCCGTCGACGCGCTCTCGGACGACGAGCGCGCGCGGACGCAGCGACACGCGGCGCTCCGCGGGTTCGGCGAGGCGGGACAACGCCATCTCGCCGCCGCGCACGTCGCGATCATCGGCGCCGGGGGGCTCGGCTCGCCCGCCGTGCTCGCTCTGTGCGCCGCCGGGGTCGGCACCCTCACGGTGATCGACGACGACGACGTCGATCTGACGAACCTGCAGCGCCAAGTGCTGCATCGCCTCGGCGACGTCGGCGCCCCGAAGGTCGACTCGGCCGTGCGCGCCGCGGCCGACCTCAGCCCCGAGACCCGCGTCGTGGCGGTGCACGAACGGCTGGATGCCGCGAACGCGGTCGCACTGCTCGCGGACGCCGACCTCGTGCTGGACGGATCCGACACGTTCGCGACGCGCACGATCGTCGCCGCCGAGTGCGAGCGTCGCGGCATCCCGCTCGTCTGGGGCGTCGTGCAGGAGTTCCATGCGCAGGTGACGGTGTTCTGGTCGGCGCCGCCTCAGGGGCGCGAACCTGTGGTTCTCGCCGACCTGCACCCGACCGACCGCGTCGGGCAGACCCCGAGTTGCGCCGACGTGGGTGTGCTCGGCGCCCTCACGCTGCAGGTCGGATCGGTGATGGCGGTCGAGGCGATCAAGCTCATCGCCGGCATCGGTGAGCCGCTGCTCGGGCGGGTACTCGTGATCGACGCCCTGCAGGGCCGGTTCACCGAGGTGCCGCTGCACCCCACGTCGGAATCCACGACGGAGTCCTCGACGGCGGATCCGGCGGCAAGAGACGGACGAGACGGATCGGCGCACCCGCACCCGGTCTCGCCCTCCGCGTCGACCTCCTCGATCGCGGGTACCGGAGGCGCGCCCGCCATCGCGCACGTCACGGCGGCCGAGATGCTTGCGGCGAAGGACGAGGAGAACGCCGTCCTGCTCGATGTGCGCGAGCCGTGGGAGACGCAGTCGGGCGTCGTCGCCGACTCGGTGCTGATCCCGCTCGGAGACTTCCTCGCCGACCCGGCCCAGCTCGACGCCGACGGGCCGGTCGTGGTCATCTGCGCACACGGCATGCGCGCCCAACAGGCCGCCGAGGTGCTGCACGCGCGCGGCGTCGATGCGCGCGTGCTCGTCGGCGGGCTCGCGGCGTGGACGTGACGACGCCGTCCGGCACCAGCGACGGCGCGGGCCTGCACGCCCGCGCCCTCCTGACCGTCGACGAGCACCTCGCGGCGGTGCTCGCCGCCGTCGTCCCGGTGCCCGCGCGGACTGTCCCGCTGGCGGATGCGCTCGGCGCGACCCTGGCCGCTCCGGCGCGCGCCGTGATCGATCTGCCGCCCTTCGACAACTCCGCGATGGACGGATTCGCCGTGCACCACGTCGATGTCGCGGCGGCGAACGCCGATGCTCCGGTGCGGCTGCGGGTCGTCGCCGACCTGCCCGCCGGGAGCGCCGTCGACCCCGCGATCGGTACCGGCGAGGCGGCGCGCATCATGACGGGCTCGCCCCTGCCCACCGCGGCCGACACGATCGTCCCGTTCGAAGACACCGTCGGCGGGCTCGCCGACTCGCTCGGTGTCATCGCGGTGGCATCCGCCCCCGCGCGCCGCGGCGTGCACGTGCGCCGCCGCGGCGAGGACACCCGGCGCGGCGACGTGGTCCTGCCCGCGGGCACCCTGCTCGGCCCGCTGCAGATCGGCGCCCTCGCCGCCGTCGGCATCTCCGAGGTGACGGCGGCGGTCGCCCCCCGCGTCGTCGTCGTGTCTACCGGCAGCGAGTTGGTTCCGCTGGAGCGACTCGGGAGCGCGACCGGGGCGGAGGGCGTCCGACTCGAGCGCGGGCAGATCCCCGAGTCCAATGGCATCCTGCTCGCGGGCGTGATCGCGGCGACCGGAGCGCGGGTCGTCCGCCGCGAGATCGTCGACGACGAGGGCTCGGCGCTGCGAGCTCTCCTCGATGAGGTCACCACCGGCCCCGACGCGGCGGATGCGGTGGTCTTCACCGGCGGCGTCAGCGCGGGCGCCTACGAGGTCGTTCGCCAGACGGTCTCGCAGATGACCTTCGGGAAGGTCGCGATGCAGCCCGGGAAGCCGCAGGGTTTCGGCCTCGCGGGCCGCACGCTGCTGTTCGGTCTGCCCGGCAACCCCGTCAGCGCCGCGGTGTCGTTCGAGGTGTTCGTCCGCCCGGCCCTTCTCGCGCTGCAGGGGCGCACCGAGGTGCGGCGCCCCCTTCTGCGCATCCCCGCCGCCGTCGGCTGGCGCACGCCGGCGGGGCGTCGCCAGTACCTGCCCGTGACGATCGACCGCACCGACCCCGCCGTCTGGCGTGCCGCGCCCGCCTCCAGCGGAGGCTCGCACCTCGCGGGACGGCTCGGCGGCGCCGAGGGGTACGCCGTCGTCGCCGCCGAGGTCGACGCGGTCGCGGCGGGCGACCTCGTCGACGTGATGCTGATCGACTGAGCGGCCGGATGCCGCAGATCGAACCCGAGAACACGAGGATGCCATGACCTTCACCCATCTGGACGCCGCCGGACACGCCCGCATGGTCGATGTGACCGAGAAGCAGCCGACTGTCCGTGCGGCGACGGCGCGCGGTTTCGTGCGCTGCGCGCCGCACGTCATCGCCGCGCTGCGCGACGGCACCACCCCGAAGGGCGACGTGCTCGCCGTGGCGCGCATCAGCGGCATCCAAGCCGCCAAGCGCACCCCCGAGCTGCTGCCGCTCGCTCACGTGATCGGCGTCCACGGCGCCGTGGTCGACGTCGACATCGTCGACGACGGCGTCGAGATCGAGGCGACGGTCCGCACGGCCGACCGCACCGGCGTCGAGATGGAAGCGCTCACCGCCGTCGCCGTCGCCGCCCTCGCCGTCGTCGACATGGTGAAGGGCATGGACAAATCGACCGCCGTCGAGAACGTGCGCCTCGTGCGCAAGACCGGCGGCAAGAGCGGCGACTGGACGCGTCCGGAATGATGCCCACCACGGGCGCGATCCTCCTCGCCGGGGGCCGCGCGTCGCGCCTGGGGGGCCTCGACAAGCCGCTCTTCGAGGTGCAGGGACGCCCGCTGCTGCAGCGAGCCGTCGATGCCGCGGCCGGCTGCGACCCCGTGGTGATCGTCGGTCCGCGGCGCCCCGGCATCGACGGCGCACCGCGCATCCGCTCGCTCGTCTGGCTGCGGGAGGATCCGCCGTTCTCGGGCCCCGCCGCCGCGATCGTCGCCGCACTCGACCACCTGTCCGAGCCCGACGACGGTGCGCACGGGCCCGCGTCCCCCTCGTGGCTCTTCGTCCTCGCGGCCGATCTGGTGGATCCCGTCGCGGCCGTCACACGGCTGCACGCGGCACGTGCGACGTCGTCGGACGGCGATGCTCGCGGGGGCTTCTGTCTCAGCGACGGCGACGCGCGGCCCCAATGGCTCACCGGCCTCTACCCCGTCGACGAACTGCGCGCCGCCGCACGTGCCCTGCCGGGCCGCGGCGTGAACGCGCCGGCGCGGGCGCTTCTCGCGCCGCTCGGTGCAGTCGTGCTCGCCGCGCCGACCGATGCGACCATCGACATCGACACCTGGGACGATGTGGCGCGGACGGGCGCCGTGGCGCCCGTCCGCGCCGCCGCCCCCGCTCCGCCCGTCGGAACCCTCACCTCTCCCCCGTCCCAGCTCGCCCTCCCCGAAGGAGACCTCATGAGCGACCGCACCCTTCCCCCCGAAGCCCTCGACGCGTGGGCGGCTGCCCTGCGCGAACGGTTCGGCCTCGCCGAGGACGATCTGCCGATCTCGCTGATCCTCGACCTCGCCCGTGACGTCGCGAACGGAGTGGCGCGGCCCGCCGCACCGTTCAGCGCCTTCGTCGCCGGCCTCGTCGCGGGGCTCGCCGGGGGAACCCCCGACGACGTACGCACCGCGGTCGCGGCGGTGGTCGATCTCGCCACCGCGTGGGACGGCGCACCCGGCGGGACGCACTGATGGCGCGCGTTCGCTACTTCGCCGCGGCCGAAGAGGCGGTCGGCACGCCCGAGGAGCAGCGCACCGAGTCGACGCTCGGCGATCTGCGCGCGGCGCTCGTCGACGAGCATCCGGCACTCGGCGGCATCCTGCCCCGCTGCGCCGTGCTGGTCGACGGCCGGCGCACCGACGACGACATCGCGCTCACCGACGCGAGCCTCGTCGACGTGCTGCCGCCCTTCGCCGGCGGCTGATCGGCACGCCGACGCCCGCGCCCGCGGCGCTGCCTCCGACGCCCGCGGCGGGGCCGGCCGCGGGCCGGTACCGGAAGGCTCAGCCGCCGATGCCCTTCCAGGTGGCGTCGCCGTCGTCGGTCCATTGCTTCTTCCACACCGGCAGGGAGCGCTTGATCTCCTCGATCACGGTGCGGCAGATCCCGAACGCCTCGTCGCGGTGGGCCGTTCCGACGGCGATGACGACGGCGGCATCGCCGACGACGAGACGCCCCGTGCGGTGGCTCACGGCGACGACGGCGCGGTGCTCGCCGATCGCGGTCGTGACGATGTCGTGGAGCGTGGCCTCGGCATCCGGATGGGCGGAGTACTCGAGCGCGACGACGGGCGTCCGCGCGTCGGGGTCGTTCTCACGCACCGTTCCGACGAAGCTCGTCACGGCGCCGACCCAGGGCTCCTCGACAGCGGCGAGGTGTTCCGTGACGTCGAGGGCGGTGTCGCTGATGCGGGCGATGCGGATGGTCATGCGTGGTCTCCTCCGTCGAGCTGTGCGAGGGCGTGGTGCGCGATCGCCGTGATCACAGGCATACCGGATGCCACGGCGCGCGGCGATCCGGGAAGGTTCACGATCAGGGCGTCACCCGCGACGCCCGCGACGCCGCGCGACAGCATCGCGGCCGGGGTGTCGTCGAGCCCGCGGCGGCGGAGCTCTTCGGCGACGCCGGGCAGGTCGCGTTCGATCACCCGGCGCGTGCCCTCGGGGGTCTGGTCGCGGGGCGCGAGCCCGGTCCCACCGGTCGTGACGATGAGCCGGATGCCCGCCTCGAGCGCCACGCCCAGTGCTTCCTCCACGGCATCCGCCCCATCGGGGATGACGACCGCCTCGGGGCATCCGAAGCCCGCCTCGCGCAACGCGACGACGGCGACCGGGCCGCTCGCATCGGTGCGGACCCCCGCCGCGGAACGATCGGACACGGTGATCACCAGGGCGGGAACGCTCACCCCGCCAGCCTACGCCGGAGCGCCCCGCGACGATCTCGGGAGAAACCGCCGCGTCAGCCGAGCGACATCCCGAACGCGACGACGTCGGCGTGCGACGGGATGCGACGGAAGCCGAGTCTCTCGTAGAACGTGATCGCGCCGGCATTGCGCGTGTCGGTCGCGAGGTGCAGACCCGCCACTCCTCGGGCGCGCAGGGCGCCCGCGAGCTCGTCGATGAGCCGCCTGCCCCACCCCTGCCCCTGCAGCTCGGGAAGGAGGTCGATGTGCAGATGCGCCGGATACGTCGCGGCGAACGGCTCAGCCCCGGCGCGCCGCCCGTAGGCGTAGGTCAGCAGACCCTCCTGCCGCGACGGGGTCGCCCCGTCGGGCGGCGTGGCGGGTCGGGGCCACCGCTCCGCATGGCGGGGCCACCACTCCGCGGCGAACCAGTTCTCGAACGCGTCGGTGTCGTCGGCGCCGACCACATATCCGGCGGCGCGCCCGTCGTCGGTCTCGACGACGAACGCGAGATCCGGATGCCGCACGGCGTACGGCAACACGAAGACCGCGGCCCAGACGTCGTCGTCTTCGAGGATGCCCGTCGCGTCGGCGCCGGCATCCGCCGTCCTGAGGCAGATCTCGGCGAGCGCGGCGTCGTCTCCGGGTCGGAACGGTCGCAGGTGAGGCATCCCGCGAGTCTAGGTCGCAGGTGTCCCCGGCGTCGCCGGGCCACGATCGCCCTCGGCCTCGGCGGCCGCGGTGATGCGGTTCGCCATACCGCGGAAGATGAAGCCGTGGAACGGCAGAACGGACAGCCAGTACAGCCGACCGGCGAGCCCCGACGGGAAGAACACCGCGCGCTGGCGGTAGCGCGCTCCCCCGCCCTCGCCCGGCTCGCACTGCAGGTCGAGCCACGCGAGCCCCGGCACCTTCATCTCCGCGCGCAGACGCAGCAGGTGCCCGGGCTCGACCTTCTCGACGCGCCAGAAGTCGATCGCGTCGCCCACCGCGACGCGCGAGCGGCTACGACGTCCGCGCGACAGCCCGACACCGCCGACGACGCGATCCATCCAGCCGCGGACCGCCCAGAGCAGCGGCGCCGAGTACCAGCCGTTCTCACCGCCGATCCCCTCGATGACCGCCCAGAGGCTCTCGGGGGATGCCGGGGTGTCGGCCGTCCGCACATCCGTGAAGACGGTGCGCCCCGCCCACTCGGGGTCGGACGGGAGCGGATCCGACGGGACGCCGGTGACCTCGGCATCCTGCCAGCTCGTCTCGACAGAGTCGGCCTCGACGCGCCCGAGGGCGAGCGCGACGGCCCGGCGGTACGAGGTGAGGCCGCCTTCGGGGGGCGGGATGATCGCGTCGATGTCGCGGTCGTCCATGACGCACTCGTTCTGCAGCGACGCGATCAGCGGGCGCGCGATCGACCGGGGCACCGGGGTCACGACGTTGACCCAGTGGGACGCGAGGCCGGGCGTGAGCACCGGCAACGGCGCGATCGGCCGTTGCGGCAGACCCGCCTCGACGGCGTAGCCGTTCATCATCTGGCCGTAGCGCAGCACGTCGGGCCCGCCGATGTCGACGGCCCGCGAGATCTCGTGCGGAACGCGGGCGGCGGCGAGCAGGTAGTACAGCACATCGCGCACGGCGATCGGCTGGATGACGTTGCGCACCCAGCGCGGCGCGGGCATGTACGGCAGCACCTCGGTGAGGTGGCGGATCATCTCGAACGAGGCCGAGCCCGATCCGATGACGACGCCCGCCTGCAGCACCAGAGTCGGCACGCCGCTGGCGAGCAGCACCTCCCCGACCTCGACGCGCGAGCGCAGGTGGGGGCTGAGCGCGACGCCCTCGGGATGCAGCCCGCCGAGATAGACGATGCGACCGACGGATGCCGCGGCCGCAGCATCCGCGACGGTCCGCGCCGCCTCGAGGTCGGCCCGCTCGAACCCCGCCCCCTGACCCATCGAGTGGATGAGGTAGTACAGCGCGTCCACACCGGCGCAGGCCGCGGCGACGGCGTCACGGTCGGTCGCCGACCCGGGGGCGACCTCCACCCGGTCGCCCCAATCGAATGCTCCGAGACGGGCGGGGTCGCGCACCAGCACCCGCACGCGGTAGCCGCCGGCGAGAAGCCGTGGCACGAGCCGTCCTCCGATGTAGCCCGTCGACCCCAGCACCAGGACCAGCGGCGGCGCACCGGCCGGGCCGGGCTGCGCGCGCAGTGCCTCCTCCTCGCCCGTCGGGGTCGACAGCGGGGTGTCCGAATGCTCCATGTCGGTCACGCTAACCCGGCCGCCGCCGCGCACGCACCCCCTTGCGGTCCCGCCCTTACTCCCTATCGGATCCCTATCGGAGGAGGGGCGGGACGGGTCAGCGCCGGCGGCCGTTACCGAAGATGCCGCGGATGACGGAGTTCAGAATCGTCTGCGTCGATGTGGAGTTCAGGACCTGCTCGAGCGCCGACTTCTGAGGCTTGCTCCGCGGCGACCCTCCGGATGCCTTCATGAGACGGTCGTACTCTTTCTGACGCTCCTTCTCGGCCGCCGCCTCAGCCTTGGCCGCGGCTGCCTGCTGCTTCGCGAGCTCCTTGTCCGCCGCGGCCTGTTCCTTGTCGGCGGCGGCCTGCGCTGCGGCGGCCTCGTCGGCGGCGACCTTCTCGGCGGCGGCGTTCATCTTCGCCGCGAGGATCTCGCGCGCCGATTCCGGATCGATTGCGGTGCCGTACTTCGCGAGCAATGGCGAGGCCTGCACGGCCTTCTCGATGTCGGGATCGGGCGTCGGCGACATGAGCCCCTGCGGCGCACGCAGGCGCGTCCAGGCCACGGGCGTCGGCGCTCCCCGCTCGCTCATCACCGTGACGATCGCCTCACCGGTGCCGAGTTCCTGCAGCACCCGTTCGAGGTCGTAGCCGCTCTTCGGGTAGGTCCCGACGGTGGCGCGCAGCGCCTTCGCGTCGTCGGGCGTGAAGGCGCGCAGCGCATGCTGCACGCGCGAGCCGAGCTGCGCGAGAACGTCGCCGGGGACGTCTTTCGGGGTCTGCGTCACGAAGAAGACGCCGACGCCCTTCGAGCGGATGAGGCGCACGGTCTGGGTGATCGAGGCGAGGAAGTCCTTCGAGGCATCCTTGAACAGCAGATGCGCCTCGTCGAAGAAGAAGACGAGCTTCGGCTTGTCGGCGTCGCCCACCTCGGGCAGCAGCTCGTACAGCTCCGCGAGCAGGTACATGAGGAACGTCGAGAACAGTGCCGGTTTGTCGGCGACGCCGGGCACCTCGAGCAGCGAGATGACGCCGCGCCCGTCGGGCGCCGTCCGCAGGAAGTCGTGCACATCGAACTCGGGCTCGCCGAAGAAGACGTCGGCCCCGTCGTCGGCGAACGTGATGAGCTCGCGCAGGATGACACCCGCCGTCGCCGCCGAGAGGCCGCCGAGCTCCTTGAGCTCGCCCTTGCCCTCGTCGCTCGTGAGCCAGGTGAGGACGGCGCGCAGGTCGGAGAGGTCGACCAGGGCGAGGCCGTTCGCGTCGGCGTAGTGGAAGACCAGTCCGAGGCTCGATTCCTGCGTGGCGTTGAGGCCCAGCACCTTGCTCAGCAGCAGCGGACCGAAGCCCGACACGGTCGCGCGCACCGGCACACCCTTGCCGATGCCGCCGAGGGCGAAGTACTCGGTGACGGATGCCTCCGGCGTCCAGTCCTGGCCGATCGCCTTTGTGCGGGCGAGCAGCTTGTCGCTGGGCTCACCCGGCGTCGCGACGCCGGAGAGATCGCCCTTCATATCGGCCGCGAAGACAGGCACGCCCTTGGCGGCGAGCTGCTCGGCGAGGCCCTGCAGGGTGCGGGTCTTGCCGGTTCCGGTGGCTCCGGCGACGAGCCCGTGCCGGTTCATCATCGCGAGGGGGATGCGGATCTGCGCGCCCGCGACAGGGTCGGTGTTCATCAGCGCGCCGAGATCCAGCGTCGCCCCCTCGAAGGTGTACCCCTTCGTGATCGCGGCGACCTGGTCGTGGTCGAGCGGCCCCGCGGATGCCTCGGGCACCGCCTCGGCCGGCTTCTCCGTCGGGGCGGCCTGTCCAGCGGCCGATTCGGCGGTCGGCTCCTGAGGAGATGCGGATTCCTGAGGAGGCTCTGGGGCCGATTCCTCGCTCTGCGCCGACTTCTCCTCAGCATCCGCCGCTCCAGCACCCGCGGCATCCGCCCCGGCAGCACCTGCCGCACTCGCCGCGGCCGCCTGTGCGGCGGCGAGCGCGGCTTTGGCCTGCGCGAGCTTCAGCGCCGCTTCGGCGGCCTCGGCTTCGGCTTGCAGTCGGGCGATCTCAGCGGCATCCGGCGCGTTCATGTCGTCAGCCTACCGACGAGAGGTGTCGCCGCTCACGGTCGACTCGGGTCGTCAGGGCGGCCGCGACGACGAGTGCCATCCCGGCGCCGACGAGCGCTCCGCCGACCGTGTCGCTGAACCAGTGCGCGTGCACCTGCGTCCGACTGAAGGCCATGACGAACACCCACGCGCCGCCGACGACGGCGACCCACACACGGGGAAAGAGCACGACGGCGACGACCGCGATGGTGGCGGCATTGGCGGTGTGCCCCGACGGGAACGATCCGTGATCGGACACGACGATCATGTCTTCGGGCCGCGCCCGCCCGAAGACCGCCTTCAGCACCTGCACCCCGGCGGCGCTGGCGGCCGACGCCACGAGGACGAACAGCGCTCCCCACGGGCGTCGGAGCGCCCAGAGCGCGGCGGCGCCGCCGAGCGGGATCACGAACGTCGCGAACCATCCCCCGCCGAGGAAGTTCAGCACGAGCGCGACGGGATCGAGCGGCGCGAACAGCGAGACGACGCCGTTCCACCAGTCGTCGAGATCGACGTCGGCCTCGACCGTGACGAGGATGCCGAGGACCACCGCCGCGGCGACGAGCAGCACGCCGGTCACGAGGCGTTGCAGCGCGGTGGTGAGGCGTTCGTCGTCGACCGGGGCATCCATCGCCTCAGTGTGGCCGACGGGTCCGGCCCAGGCCGGGGGGCCACACCGAGAACGCACGACGCGCCCCGGGGTTCGGGGGTCGGACTCGCCGCACCTGAGCGCGGATCAGGCCCCGGCGCAGGTCAGGGCGCGAGCCGCTCCACGGTACGGGGGCGCACGACGAGCCAGAGCGCGAGGCATCCGATCACGGCGCAGCCGACCATCACCGACGCCATCGTCGTCGCGGTGATGCCGGCGTCGTGCGCGACCCATCCGACGATCGGCGAGATGAGGCCCGCGACGCCGAAGTTGCACGCACCCAGCACCGACGCCGCCGTACCCGCCGCCGCGCCGTGCCGGTCGAGCGCCAGCACCTGGACGCACGGGAACGTGAACCCGCAGGCCGTGATGAACACGAACAGCGGCACCATCGTGCCCCACAGGCCCAGGCCGAACTGGTCGGTGACGATGATGGCGGAGCCCGCGACCACGAGCACGGCGGTCGACACCGCGAGCACCCACTGCGGACCGAATCGTGCCGCGAGGCGGGATGCCAGCTGCACACCGAACACGATGCCCAGTGAGTTCACCGCGAACAGCAGTCCGTACTGCTGCGCGTCGAATCCGTACCCCTCTTGGAAGAGAAAAGAGGACGAGGACAGGTAGGAGAACAGCCCGCTGAAGGTCATTCCGCCGATGATGAGCACCCCGAGGAAGACGCGGTCCCCGAAGACACTCCGGTAGCGCTGCAGCACGGCGCGACCGCCTCCCGCACTGCGTCGCGCCTTCGGCAGCGTCTCGGGCACGAGCAGGATCGCGGAGACGAGCATGACCGTCCCATAGATCGCGAGGACGACGAACAGTCCGCGCCACGGCATCACCGCGAGAAGTGCCGACCCGATCAGCGGGGCGATGACCGGCGCGACACCCGAGACGAGGGCGAGCCGGCTGAGCATGACGACGAGCCGGCGTCCGCCGAACAGGTCGCGGACGATCGCCATCGCCACCACGCCGCCCGCGGCGGCACCGACCCCCATCAGCACGCGCGCGATGCTGAGCAGGAGGAGGTCGGGGGCGAGCGCGGCGGCCGCGCTCGCGAGCACGTGCAGAGCAGTGACGGCGAGCAGCGGAATGCGTCGACCCACCTGGTCGCTGAGCGGCCCGACGATGAGCTGACCGAGGGCGAAGCCGATCATCGTGCCGGTCAGGGTCAGCTGGATCGCCGCCGCCGTCGTGCCGAAGTCGGCCTGCAGCACCGGGAACGCCGGCAGGTACAGATCGATCGTGAAGGGCCCGAGCGCCGTCAGAGCCCCGAGCAGCAGGATGTACACGACGCGACGGGAGGCCGGAATCGCATCGCCCGGATGCAGGACGATCGGCGCCGTGGCGGGGTCGGACCCGAGGGTGCGGATCGCCCCCGTGGACGAGGTGGGGCGGCTCGCGGCGTGGCCGGCGGTGGGAATGGTCGAGGTGTCGCGCACGGGATCCCGTCGATGGCAGTGAGAGAAGGAGGATGCGCCCGGGGTGCGGGCGGAAAAGGGTCGAAACGATTCGACGTCTCGGACGATTCTACCCGCGGGCCGACCCGCGGTCTCATGCGAGCGCATAAAATCGGGAGGGTGCGCGCGCCGCGGTGCCGCCGACCCACCGTCGAACCGAGCCGAGCGAGATCATCCCCATGACCCCGACGACACCCCCGAACAAGCGACAGAGCGGCAACCCCGCCACCCAGGCGAAGATCCAGCAGTCGGTCAAACACCAGCGCGAAGAGCAGAAGCGCGAGAAGCTCGCCGAGTACGAGCGTCAGCTCGCCCGACGCCGTCGCGGCCGGTTCACGTGGTGGGTGGTCGGCAGTGCAGCCGCGCTCGCGGTGGTCGCCCTCGTCGCGGCATCCGTCATCTTCGCCCCGCCCGGCGCGCCCGATTACTCGGGGCAGGCGTCGGGCGCCCGGATCGACGGCGTCGAGACGTTCTCGAACGAGACGCGCCACGTCGAGGGCACGGTCGACTACCCGCAGAACCCCCCGGCCGGAGGCCCGCACAACCAGTTCTGGCTCAACTGCGCTGTCTACGACGAGCCGCAGCAGAACGAGAACGCCGTCCACTCGCTCGAGCACGGCGCGGTGTGGGTCACGTACGACCGCACCCAGGTCTCGGGCGACGAGCTCGATCGCCTCCGCGCCCTGATGCCGTCGAGCTATGCCCTCCTCTCCCCGCACGAAGGCCTGCCGAGCCCCATCGTGCTGAGCGCCTGGAACGCGCAGCTGAAGGTGCAGGATGCCTCGGATCCGCGGATCACCGCGTTCTTCCAGGAGTACTGGCGCAGCCAGAGCGTGCCCGAGCCGGGGGCGCCCTGCACCGGCGGCATCGACGGGCCCGGCAAGAGGTCATGACCCCTCGCGCCGCTGCTCGCACGCTCCCGCCGTGGTGGGCGGTGCTTCTCGTCGCGATCCTGGCTCTCGCCGCCGCCTTCGCGATCGGGCGGTTCTCGACGTTCGGTGCCGCCGCCCCCTCCGCTCCGGGCACCGACTCACCCGAAGCCGGTTTCGCTCGCGACATGCAGGTGCACCACGCGCAAGCGGTGGAGATGTCGATGGATATCTACCGCACGACGCAGAACGATGCCGTGCGCTCGCTCGCCTACGACATCGCGACGACGCAGTCGGCCCAGAGGGGCGAGTTCTACGACTGGCTCGTGAAGTGGAGCCTTCCGCAGGCCGGCGGTCCGCTCATGGCATGGATGACCATGCCGGGCAGCGGCCACGCGCACAGCGGCGACACGAATGCCGCGCCCGCGTCCGACGCCGAGCTGAGGGCGCAGATGGGGATGGCGACGACGGCGGAGCTCGACGCGCTGCGAGCCGCGACCGGCACGGACGCCGACTGCCGGTTCCTCTCGCTGATGATCCGGCACCACCGGGGTGCCGTGCCGATGGCCGAGGCGCTCTCACAGCAGGGCACCGATCCGCGCGCCCTGCAGGTGGCTCAGGGCGTCGCTGCGACCCAGTCCGCCGAGATCGACCTCATGGAATCGCTGCAGCGCACGCTGGCCTGCACCGGGTGACCGGCGCCGGTCACCCGCGACCCGCGTGCAGCACCGGCCGGAAGTAGCCTCCGGCCGGCGGCGCCCAGAGCCCGGTCACGACGACGGCGTACACGACGATCTGCACCGCGGACCACCAGCTCCAGTCGTGCGAGACGACGAGACTCCACACCTGCAGAGCGACGAGCACGCCGGTCGCGGCCGTCACGAACACCCGTGAGAGCCCGCTCGCGTGTGACAGACCCGCCGCGGCCGCAACCGACAGCAGCCCGAACAGCATGATCCCCACACCGATCAGCGACACCTCGAAGACCTCGTCGCCGGGCACGTCGTAGCGGGCGAGCAGGAACAGCAGGCCGAACAGGGCGCTCGCCAACCCGCCGAGATACACCAGCACGACGGCGATCGACACGGGGATCGGGCGGCGCGGGGCATCCGTCGGATGCGCCGCGATCGCCGGCGTGCCACCGGTCGCCTCGGCTCGCGCGATGACGCGCTTCTGCACGGCCCGGACGATCTCCACGGCGATGATCGCCGCGAGCGAGCACACGGCGACGACCGTCGCGGTGAGCTGGCTCGGATCGACGAGCACGAAGAAGCCGCGCGCGAACCCGATCGAGAAGATCACGACCAGGGCGACGAACATCGCCCCCACGACCGCGCCCTTGTACCGGTTGAGCGGTCGGCTCAGCACCGACAGGATCCAGATGCCGACGACGGCGAGGATGATCGTCGCGCCCGTCCGCACCTCGTCGACGCCGATGCCCGCGGCCCGCACGATCAGCGTGTACGTCGTCAGGGTGATCGCGACGACGAGACCCGCCGGGATCGCGAAGCTGAGCGAACGCCGGAGGAATCCGGGGATGTACCGCTGCGCGTTGGGCATGAGGGCGAGGAAGAACGCGGGGATGCCGATCGTGAGCCCGTCGGTGATCGACAGCTGCCGCGGAAGGAACGGGAACTCCAGCAGCAGGACGCCGAACAGGATCGCCAGCAGCGTGGCGTACGTGGTCTTGGTGAGGAAGAGCATCGAGACCCGTTCGATGTTCGCGATGACCTGACGACCTTCGGCGACGACGTCGGGAAGGTGCGAGAACCGCCCGTCGAGCAGCACGAGCCGGGCCACCGCCTTCGTTGCCGCCGCGCCGGAGTTCATCGCGATGCCGATGTCGGCGGTCTTGATGGCGAGGGCGTCGTTCACCCCGTCACCGGTCATCGCGACGGTGTGCCCGCGCGACTGCAGCGCCACGACCATCCGCTTCTTCTGTTCGGGCGAGACCCGCCCGAACACGTGTTGCTCCTCCATGACGTCGGCGAGCGCATCGTCGTCGTCCGGGAGGGTCCGTGCGTCGTAGCCCTCGTCGACATCGAGGCCGACCTCGCGCGCGATGGCCGCGACGGTGCGCGGGTTGTCTCCGGAGATGACGCGGATGCCCACGCCCTGCTCGCGGAAGTACTCGAGGGTCTGCGCGGCGTCCGAGCGCACCTTCTCGCGGAACGTGAGCACCGCGACGGGGCGGACGTGTGCCGGCAGCTCCTCCGCGTCGGCCTGCGCCGCGGTGAGCGACGCCGGCGCGAGACCCAGCACGAGCGTCCGCCGCCCCGAGGCAGCGCGGTCGATGACGACCGCACCCAGCGGGTCGTTCCGATCGGTGGCGGATGCCCCGAAGATCATCTCCGGCGCGCCGAGGACCCACGTCCCCTCCGCTCCCGCGAACGAGACCGCGCTCCACTTACGCGCCGACGAGAACGCGATCGACTCGGATGCCTCGAGCGGCGCCTCTTCGCCGAACGGCCCCCGCAGTGTGCGGGCGGTGGCATTGGCATCCGGCGCCGTCCCGTACCACCCGAGCACCCGCTGCCAGCGATCGGCCTCGACCAGCACGGTCGCATCGCCGTAGGTGATCTGGCCCTCCGTGAGGGTGCCCGTCTTGTCGAGGCAGATCACGTCGACGCGGGCGAGGCCCTCGACCGCGGGCAACTCGTTGACGAGCACCTGGCGAGCGGCGAGCCGCGCCGCACCCACCGCGAAGGTGATCGAGGTCATCAGGACGAGCCCCAGGGGGATCATCGCCGTGAGCGAGGCGATCGTGTTGACGACCGCCTGCACCCAGGCACCCGATTGCCACGCCGAGCGCCAGCCGCCCGCGACCTGCATCTGCGCGTTCAGCACGAGCAGACCGATCGGGCCGATCCCCCAGCCGACCCACGTCAGCACGCGGTTGATCGAGTCGCGCAACTCTGATCCGACGAGAGAGAACCGCTTCGCCTCGTCCGCGAACGCGTTGGCGTAGGCATCCGCACCGACGCGGACCACCTGCGCATCGCCGTCTCCGCCGACGACGATCGACCCCGACAGCGCGTCGTCTCCCGGCCGCTTGTCGACGGCGTCGGCCTCGCCGGTGAGCATCGACTCGTCGATCTGCAATCCGCGCGAGGTCACGACCCGGGCGTCGGCGGGCACCTGGTCGCCCGCGCGCAGCACGAGGATGTCGCCGAGGACGACCTCTCCCGGCGCGATCTCCGCCTCGACACCGTCCCGCCGCACGCGCGCCGCCGCGGCGTTCAGCAGCGCGAGCCGGTCGAGCGCCGCCTTCGCCCGGAACTCCTGCACCGAGCCGATGACCGCATTGGCGACCGCGGCGAATCCGAAGAGGGCGTCCTGCCAGCGTCCGAGCGCGAACAGCACCCCGAAACACGCGAAGACGATCCCGTTGAAGAGGGTGAAGACGTTCGCCCTGATGATGCTGGCGGCACTGCGACTGGTGTCGGCCTCGTACGCGTTGGTCTCTCCTGCGGCCACGCGCTGCGCGACCTCGGCGGCAGTCAGGCCCGTCGAGGGGTCGACCTCGTCGACGGCAGGAGCGGAAATCGGATCGACCGACGGCGTCATGACTTCACCCTAGGACGCCGACGGCTCCGGGCGGCGAGGATCGCCGTCACCCGGAGCCGTGGCCCCTGCGGCCCCGAACGGGCCGCCGCGCGCGGTCAGCCTTTCGTCGCCCCCGCGAGGAGCCCCCGGACGAAGAACCGCTGCAGGGCGAAGAACACCACGAGCGGGACCAGAATCGAGATGAACGTGCCCGCCGCCTGCAGGAACCACTGGTCGCCCCAGGTGCCCGACAGCGAGTTGAGCGACTGCGTGATCGGCAGCGAGGACGACGGCGCGAAGATCGTCGCCACCAGCAGGTCGTTCCACACCCAGATGAATTCGAGCACCGCGAAGGATGCCAGGGCCGGCGCGGCGAGCGGGAGGATCATCCGGAAGAAGATCTGCCCGTGGCCGGCACCGTCCACGCGCGCGGCCTCGATCACCTCGCTCGGGATCTCCGAGATGAAGTTGTGCAGCAGGAACACGGCCAGCGGCAGCGCGAAGATGGTGTGCGCGATCCACACCGTCGCGAAGCTGTGCTCGAGCCCCCGCAGATCGAGGGGCGGGAAGATCATCACGTCACCCACCGACAGGCCGCGGGAGAAGAGGCTCAGCAACGGCACGAGGGCCATCTGGAGCGGCACGATCTGCAGGGCGAACACGGCGATGAAGGCGATGTTGCGCCCCGGGAAGTCGATCCAGGCGAACGCGTAGGCGAGGAGCGACGCCGTGGCGAGCGCGAAGAACACGACCGGGATCGTGATAGCGAGCGAGTTGAGGAACGACTGCCCGAGGGTCAGCGCGGTTCCTCCCGAGGTGAGCGCCTTCTGGTAGTTCTCCACCGTGAACGCCGGGTCGACGAACACCGTCCACCACCCGGTGCTCTGCACGTCGGAGCCCGGCCGCAGCGACGTGACGAACAGCCCGAAGGTCGGGATCGTCCAGAAGATCGCGATGACGAGGGCCGCGATCGTGGCGCCCTTCGAGGTCAGGCGCTTGCGCGCCATCGCCTCGTGCTTGCGCGTGTCGCGCGAGAGCTGTCGGGCCGTGCGGGTGTCCGCGACGGGCTCGATGATGTCGACGGCGGTGCTCATCGGATCTCCCTCTGCTTGCGGATCTGGATGATGTTGAAGACGATCAGCGGTGTCACGAAGATGAACAGCACGACGGCGAGCGCCGCCGCGTGGCCGTAGCTCTGGAAGCGCTGCTGCTGGTTGACCATCTCGAAGGCGAGCACCGAGGTGTTCGCCCGGCCGCCGGTCATGACGGCGACGATGTCGTAGATCTTGAGGGCGGCGATGGCGATCGTGGTCACCACGACGACGATCGACGAGCGGATGCCCGGCACCGTCACGTTGCGGAACCTCTCCCAGGCGTTCGCGCCGTCGAGCTCGGCGGCTTCCATCTGCTCGGTCGGCACGGCCTTGATCGCGGCGGAGAGGATCACCATGGCGAGCCCCGTCTGGCTCCAGATGAAGACGACCATGAGCAGCAGACTGTTCACCAGGGGCGTGACGCTCAGCCAGGCGACGGGATCGCCGCCGAAGAGGGTCACGATCGCGTTCAGAAGACCCAGCTGGTCGCCCTGGCGGTAGTCGTACATGAACTTCCAGATGATGCCGGCGCCGACGAACGAGATCGCGAACGGCATGAAGATCAGCACTTTCAGGAACTTCTCCCCGGCGGCGCGATCGATGAAGACGGCGTAGGCGAGGCCGACGACCGTCGCGATCGTCGGGCAGATGAGCACCCAGATGACCGTGTTGATGACCGACCACGTCCCCTCGGGCTGGGTGAAGACCCACACGTAGTTCTCGAAGCCGACGAACTCTGCACCTGTCTTGTCGTAGAACGACTGCACGAACGTCGCGATGAACGGGTAGATGAGACCGATCAGCAGCAGGACGGCGGCGGGAGCGGCGAACAGGACGAGCTGGAACAGGTAGCCGGCGCCCTGCCGGGCGCGATAATCGAGCAGGAACAGCGCCGCACCGGCGACCACGGCGATGCCCAGCACGTAGATGAAGGCGTTCTGGTACGGCCGCAGCAGCATCAGCGCGATGACCGGGATCGCGAAGCACGAGCCGAGCCGGATCCAGAAATACACCCGACCGGCGCGCGGGGCGTACTCGATCAAGAGCAGCAGGATGCCCACGACAGCACCGAACACGACGAGGATGATCGGGATCTGCACGATCGGCCCCATGACGCCGAGCCACTGGAAGAACGCGGTGAGCGAGAGCCCCGGGATGACGATCTTCGCGGGATCGGAGACCGGCGCGCTCAGGAGCAGCAGCACGACCAGGGCGAGGACGATGACGAGGGCGCCGACGGCGATGAGCGTCGTCGTGCGCGAGGAGAAGGATCGGCGCTCGCGCGGCGGAGGCGTGACGCCCTCCGCCTGACGTCGCGCGGGCGCGGTGGTGGGTGCGGACATCGAGGAGCCTCCGTGTGCTTCGGCGAACGCGGGACGAGGGATGACGAGAGTGCACGCGCCGCGGGCGGGGGCCGACGTGTCGTCGGCCGCCCACCCGCGGATCACGCGCGGGATGCGGTGATCAGTTGTTGTAGCCGGCCTGGATGTCGCTCAGGACCGTGGCCTGGTCCTTGCCGTCGATCCAGTCCACCATGCCCTTCCAGAACGAGCCCGAACCGACCGTGGCCGGCATGAGGTCGGAAGCGTCGAAGCGCACCGTCGTGTTGGGATCCTGCAGCAGCTTCATCGCCTCGACGAGGAACTCGCTGGATGCCTTGGACGGGTCGGCCTTGAGGTTCGCCGAGATGGCGCCGCCCTCGCTGACGCGGGCGTTGGCGAAGTCGGGCGAGGACATGAACTCGAGAACCTTCTGAGTGGCCTCGCTGTCGGAGAAGCCCGCGACGAACTCGCCGCCGACCTCGATCGTGGCTGCCCCCTCCTTGTAGCCCGGGAGCACGAACGCGTACACGTCGCCGTCGGGCGCGACCTTCGGCGTCTCACCGGAGGCCGTCTTCACGGTGAGGAAGTTCGCCGTCAGGAACGACGCCTGGTGGGTCATCGGGCACGAGCCGTCGGCGACCTTGGCCGCGACATCGCCGAACGCGGTGCTGTTGATGCTCTTGACATCACCGAAGCCCGCGTTGACGTACGCGGGGTTGCGGACGATGTCGCCCACAGCCGTGAAGGCATCGGCGATCTTCGGGTCAGTGAATTTCACCTCGTTCGCGACCCACTGGTCGTATACATCGGGGCCGGACTGGCGCAGCACCAGGTCTTCGATCCAGTCGGTTCCGGGCCACCCGGACGCGCCGCCGGACTCGAAGCCCGCGCACCAGGGCGCCGCGCCGGTCTTCTCCTGGATGGTCTTGGTGAGCGTCAGCAGCTCGTCCCATGTCTTGGGGACCTGGACGCCCCATTCCTTGAACTTCGCCGGCGAGTACCAGACGTAGCCCTTGATGTTGGCCAGCATGGGTGCCGAGTAGAAGGTGTTGTCGAAGGTGCCGTACTTCTTCCAGTCCGGCGACCAGTTGGCATCCACGTTGTCCTCGACAGCCTTGGGCGCGGCCTTCACATCGCCCGTGCCGACGAGCGTCTTCAGCAGACCCGGCTGAGGGACGATCGCGATGTCGGGCGCGTCGCCACCGGTCACCTTGGTCACGATGTTCGCCTCGAAGCTCTTGTCGCCCGTGTACTGGACGGTGACGCCGCTCGTCTTGCTCCAGTCGTCGAAGACCTTCTGCAGAGCATCCGCCTCGGATCCCGTGATGCCGCCCGCGATGCGGACCGTGCCTCCGGCCGAACCGCTCGCGCCGCCATTGCTGCTGCCGCCCTCGGCGCAACCGGCCAGTGCGAGACCCGCCACACCCATGATCGCCAGTGGCGCGATCCAGCGCCGCCGTGACATCCCCATGTGATTCCTCCTCATTGAGTGCTCAGATGTTCCCTGTGCAGGGGGTTCCCCGTAGGGAACCGTTTCCACGTCACGGTAAGCGAGAAACGATCCGCGCACAACGCCTGGAAGATCACGACCAGATAACGGCCTGAGATCGGGCGTGGGAGCGCACCCATTCCTCGGCAACCGGTTCCATATCCTGGGCGGTTCTGAGTAGGGTTCTCCAAGACTCGAGGAGGAGCGGGTATGGCGGGGATCGCGGAGGTGGCTGCACGGGCCGGTGTGTCGAAAGCGACCGCGAGCCGCGCGCTCAGCGGCACGGGTTACGTGTCGGATGCCACACGCGAGCGCGTGCGCCGCGCCGCCGACGACCTCGGCTATGTCCCCTCCGCGGGCGCGGTCAGCCTCGCCACGGGACGCACGCAGACGATCGGCGTCGTCATGCCGTACGTCAACCGCTGGTTCTTCGCGGAGGTGCTGGAAGGCATCCAGCGATCGCTGTTGGAACGCGGCCTCGACCTGACCCTGTACGACGCGAAGCCCGGCACCGAGGGGCGCGCGCGGATCTTCGACGACTTCCTCGCGCGCAAACGGTTCGACGGCCTGATCGCGGTCGGACTCGAGCCCGTCAACCAAGAGCTGGAACGACTGACCCGGATCGGGCGCCCGATCGTCAGCGTCGTGGGCGACGGCGAAGAGACGAGTGTCGTCGCCGTCGACGACGACTACGCCGCCCGCCGAGCGACCGAGCATCTGATCGGGCTCGGCCACCGCGACATCGCGTTCGTCGGCGGCGCGCCCGAGAGCCACTGGGCGCACGTCGACCAGCAGCGCCTCGCCGGCTATCAGCGCGCCATGAACGACGCCGGTCTCGCCGATCGGGTGCGCCACGTGCACTCCCCCGTGACCATGCCCGGCGGGTATGCGGCATCCGTCGACCTGCTCGGCGACGCCCGTCGGCGCCCCAGCGCGATCGTCGGAGTCTGCGACGAAGTCGCGATCGGCACGATCATCGCCGCGCGCCGCCTCGGGATCTCCGTGCCGTCCGCCCTGAGCGTCGTCGGCATCGACGACCACGAGTTCGCTGACATGTTCGCCCTCACCACACTGCAGCAGGTACCGCGCGAGCAGGGCACGGCCGCCGTCGAGCTCCTGCTGGCCGAGATCGCCGATCCGCCCCGGGCCCGCACGAGACTGCGGATCCCTTCGCGCCTGATCGTGCGGAACTCCACCGCCCCGATGGACGGCATCGACCCGGGCGCGCCCCTGCTCTGACGCGCGTCGCGGAACGACGACGGCCCCGGGATCCGTGGATCCCGGGGCCGTCGGTACGCGCGGGGCGTGATTACTTCAGGGTCACCGAAGCGCCGGCCTCTTCCAGAGCGGCCTTCGCCTTCTCGGCAGCCTCCTTGTTCGCGCCCTCGAGCACGGCCTTGGGGGCACCGTCGACGACGGCCTTGGCCTCGCCGAGGCCGAGCGAGGTGAGCTCGCGGACGACCTTGATGACCTGGATCTTCTTGTCACCAGCGGCCTCGAGGATGACGTCGAACGAGTCCTTCTCCTCGGCCTCTTCGGCGGGGGCACCACCGGCGGGGCCGGCAGCGGCGACCGCGACGGGGGCGGCGGCGGTGACGTCGAAGGTCTCCTCGAACGCCTTCACGAACTCGGACAGCTCGATGAGCGTGAGCTCCTTGAACGCGTCGAGCAGCTCCTCAGTGCTGAGCTTTGCCATGATTTTCTCCTTGATTGGGGTTTGCTACTCCGGGCCGAGATCAGGCCGCGGACTCCTGCTTCTCGCGCAGCGCGTCGACCGTGCGAACGGCCTTCGACGGGAGCGCGGTGAAGACGAATGCCGCCTTGGTCAGCGAGGCCTTCATCGCACCGGCGAGCTTCGCCAGCAGGACTTCACGGCTCTCGAGATCGGCGAGCTTGTTCACCTCGTCGGCGGTCAGAGCGGCACCGTCGAAGTACCCGCCCTTGATCACCAGCAGAGGGTGTGCCTTGGCGAAGGCACGCAGGCCCTTCGCGACGGCGACCGGGTCACCGTGCACGAAAGCGATGGCAGACGGGCCCTTCAGCTCGTCGTCCAGCCCCTCGACCCCGGCGTTGCGCGCCGCGATCTTGGTCAGCGTGTTCTTCACCACGGCGTACTCCGCGTCCTGACGGATGCTGTTGCGGAGCTCCTTGAGCTCGGCAACCGTCAGCCCGCGGTACTCGGTCAGCAGGACGGCGGTCGAGCTCTCGAAGTTCTTCGTGAGCTCGGCGACCGATGCTTCCTTCTGCGCCATGGCCACTCCTTGTATGAATGAGACGTCACGCGGTGGCGAGACGCCGCCTCGACGGCGCCGGCTGCGCCGCACACGAAAAAAGCTCCGGCGCAAGCGCACGGAGCTTCGGGCCCGGTCTCCCGGGAAGTTCGGTGTCACCTGCGCGGGCCCCGTGAACGGGCTTCGTCGACGTGAGCTTTCGCACACGCCGAGACCAGCGGTCTTTGGCTCTGAAGAGTTTACGTGAGAACCGGCGCACCGACAAATCCGCACGCTACCTTCGAAGAGTGTTCCGCATGATCCTCCCCGAAACGGTCGCCGACCTGGTCGACGCCGAGGACGAGGCGACGGCGGACACCTCCAAGACGGCGACACCTGTGCCGGCGACATCTGAGCCGTCGGCACGTGCGGAGGCCGCGGCCGAGCGCGTGCGCGCGGACTACGGACGCAGCGACCGCTGGCTGATGGGCCTGCTCGGAACCGTCGGCGCGGCGATCGCGTGGGCGGTCGTCTGCGTGGGCATCGAGTCGGCGACCACGGGAGCACGTCCGGCCTTCGACCTCGCCTTCAGCGGCATGACCCTGGTGGCAGGCGCCGCGCTCGGCATCCCCGCCGTCTGGATGCTGACGTCTCTCCACCGCTCGGGGCGACGCCTGCTGCGGGCCGCCACGGTGCTCTCCGCACGCGCCGGCCACCTCCCGGCGCCGGCCGTGCGCCCCGTGCGCTCACTTCCCGCCAACCTCCTCGTCCGGCTCGCCACGAGCGCCGCTGCGGTACTCGCCACCCTTGCCGCAACCGCCGTCGCCGTCCGCGGCGCGGCCACCGGCGAGGGCCCTGCTTTCATCGCCCTCTACGTGGGCTGGGCCGCACTGTCCGGGGCGGCGTCGATCGGCCAGTTCGGCGGAGTGCGACGGGCCTCCGGGCTTCCGGCTGCCCGGGCGACGCCGGCGCGGCTGCACTGACCGGAACCGATCGAGGCGGAGCCGCGCGCGATGGGTGTCGCATCGACCTCGGCCCGGACATCGGGTTAGCCTCGTTCTCATGACTCCGGAGGCCTTCGCGCGCATCGCCCCGGAACTGGCCGCTCGCGTGGTCGCGGATTCCCGCGATCGGGTCGGCTGGATGCGCGCGCGCTCGCGCGGCATCACGGCGACCGACGTCGCCCAGCTGACGAGCCACACCGCGATCGCCCGCGCCGCCGACGCCAAGCTCGGCGGCGGACGCGGATTCTCGGGCAACGCCTACACCGACCACGGCCGTCGGCGCGAACCCGAGATCGCCGCGTGGGTTGCCGCGACCCATGGCATCCAGCCGTCGTCCGCGCTGTTCCACGCGGTGGTCGAGAAGCGCCATCTGGCGACGCCCGACGGCATCGCCGTCGACCCGGACGGGCGCGTGACCCTCGCGGAGATCAAGACGACCAACAAGACGTGGCGCTCGATCCCCCGCACGTATCTGCGCCAGGTGTGGTGGCAGCAACACGTGCTCGGCGCCGAGCGCACCCTCGTGGTGTGGGAGGAGCATCACGGATTCGTTCCGGTCGGAGACGAGCCGAAATGCGCCTGGGTCGAGCGCGACGAGCGCGAGATCGGCCAGCTGGTGCGCCTCGCGACCGAGTTGATCGACGAGCTCTACCGCCGCACGATGCACCAGCGCACACAGGGCGCCACCCCGCCGGTGGCCGGGTCCGTCCTCCCGGTTCCCGCCCAGCAGCACGCCCCCCGCGCCCGCGAGCCGTTCCGCGCCCTCGCCCTCGCCGACTGACGCCCCGCGCCCCGCGTGATCCGCGCGCTCTGTGCGCGCGAGACGCCGTCGCGGCGGCGGATGATTGACTCCGGTCAACAATGCGCCTATAGTTGACCAGTCTCAACGATTGATCCAGGTCAACCAATCAGCACAGGCGGCCCGACGACGCACCGCGTGCTCGTCTCCCCGAAGGAACCATCATGTCCGCCACGCTCTCCGACTCGCTCGCGAAGCCGCGCATGACACCGCGCCAGGTGCTCGAAGCCCTCTCCGGCCTCCTGCTCGGCATGTTCGTGTCGATGCTCGCTTCCACGGTCGTCTCCACCTCGTTGCCCGTCATCATCCACGACCTCGACGGCAACCAGACCGCATTCACCTGGGTGGTGACCGCGACCCTCCTCACCACGGCCATCTCCACTCCCGTCTGGGGCAAGCTCGCCGACCTCACCAACCGCAAGGTGCTGTACCAGCTCGCGATCGTGATCTTCGTGCTCGCGACGGCCGCGGCGGGCTTCTCGCAGAGCCCCGAGATGCTCATCGCATTCCGCGCCGTGCAGGGTGTCGGCGCGGGCGGCCTGGCGGCTCTCAGCCAGGTGCTCATGGCCGACATCATCAGCCCGCGCGAGCGCGGGCGCTACATGGGTCTGTTCGGCGGGGTGATGGCACTCGCCACGATCGGCGGCCCCCTTCTCGGCGGCGTCATCACGGACGCCTGGGGATGGCGGTGGAACTTCTTCGTCGCCTTGCCCGTCGCCGTCGTCGCGCTCATCCTCGTGCAGCTGACGCTGCACGTCCCGGCGCGCGCGACGCGGAAGAGCTCGATCGACTACCTCGGCATCGTGCTGCTGTCCGTCTCGGTCTCGCTCCTGCTCATCTGGGTCACCTCCGCCGGCACGAGCTTCGACTGGTGGGGCATCGAGACCTTCCTCATGGTGGGCGGTGCACTCCTCGCGGCGGTGCTGTTCGTGATCGTCGAACTGCGCTCGAACGAGCCCCTCATCCCGCTGACCCTCTTCCGGAACCGCACCTTCACACTGTCGGTCATCGCCTCGATCGCCACCGGCATCGCGATGTTCGGCGCATCGGTGTTCCTCAGCCAGTACATGCAGCTCGCGCGTGGCGCGACGCCCACGGAGGCGGGACTCATGACGATTCCGATGATCGGCGGTCTGCTGCTGGCATCCATCGGCGTCGGTGCACTCGTCACGAAGTTCGGCGTATGGAAGCCCTACCTCGTCGCGGGTTCGATCTCGCTGATCGCCGGCGCCTTCCTCCTGTCGACGATCCACTACGACACCGACTTCGTGCTCGTGTCGATCTACATGTTCCTCCTCGGCGCCGGCGTCGGCATGACGATGCAGAACCTCGTTCTGGTGGTGCAGAACACGACCCGCCCCGAGCAGATCGGGGTCGCCAGCTCGGGCGTCACCTTCTTCCGCAGCCTCGGCGGCACGATCGGGGTGTCCGTCATGGGCGCCGCCCTCGCCGCCCGCGTGACCGACCTGGTCGCCGAGCGCACGCAGGACATCACCGCGGCGGTGATGACACTCGGCGACAAGGCCCAGTACTGGGGCGAGCAGCTCCAGTCGGGGTCGCTGCCGAAAGTGTCGGCCATGCCCGAAGCCCTTCGGGTGGTCTTCGAAGACGTCTACGCGAACGGCATCTCCCACTCGTTCCTGATCGCGGTCCCCTTCGCCCTCCTCTCGCTGGTGGCGATCGTGTTCCTGCCGAACAAGCCGCTGACCACGATGACCACCGCCGAGCGGATGCAGGCCAGCGAGGCGGATCTCGCGACGGTCTCGGTGCCCGAGGCCATGGCGGGACTCACCGCCACCGGAGCGATTCCGACCCCCGCAGGTCTGCGCGGCAGCGACGCGCGCGCTCGCTAAGGTCGAGATCGTGACCATCGACGAGCTCCAGGCCCGCACGGACGCCGTGCGGGCCCTGGAGGGCGAGTTCGGCGAGCTGATCAACCGCATGCGCCGACTGCTCGCCGACAACGCGCACCGCGTGAGCCCGGGCATGCTCCCCGGGGCATACAAGGTCTTCACGACCATCGCACGGCGCGAACGCGTCGCCCAATCGGCCCTCGCCGACGCTCTCGTCGTCGACAAGGGCCAACTGAGCCGGACCGTCCGAGAGCTCGAACAGCTCGGACTCATCCGACGCGACCCCGACCCTGACGATCGGCGCGCCAGCATCCTCTCCCCCACGCCCTTCGGCCTCGAACGCCTCTCCTCGGCGCGGGAACCGCAGGAGAGCTCACTCGTGTACGCGCTCGAGCAATGGCCGCTCGACGACATCCACACGCTCACCCGACTGCTCCATGCCCTCACCGCGGGGGTCTCTCCGACCTCCTGAGCCGGCGGTTCGACGTGTGTTCCGAGCCTGCGCGGTGGTTCCCGGCGAGGTTCTCCCCCCGGTAGCACCGACGTAACGTGGTCGAGACAATGGGACTGTTGACTGAACGCACTCAGGACCTCTGGGGACGCGCGCTCCGCCCGGCGGGCGCGTCGTCGACACGCACGCGGAAGGGCGATGATGGCCGCTCGTAGTTTCTCTCGGTTCCGACCCCTGCGCGCGACGTCGGCGCCGGAGGCGCCCGCCCTGGCCGATGCACCCGCCGCGCCCCGCACCATGCGAGCGGTCGTCTTCGATGCTCCCGGCGACGCCGACGTGCTCCGCGTGGATTCCGTGCCCACCCCCTCGCCCGTCCTCAGCGAGATCCTGGTGCGCGTCGTCGCAGCCGGGGTCAACCCCATCGATGCGAAGACGCGCTCCGGCGCCGGCGTGAGCGGCGCGATCGCCGCCTACCCGAGCACGCTCGGGTTCGACTTCAGCGGCGTCGTCGTCTCGTCACCGTACGAGGCGCATCCCTTTCCGGTCGGCACCGAGGTGTTCGGCATGGCTTCCTTCCCGCGCTCAGGCGGTGCATACGCCGAGTACACCGTGGCCCCAACGCTCTCGATCGCCCGCAAGCCGCAGGCGCTGTCGCACGCCGAGGCGGCCGGTGTGCCCCTCGCCGCACTGACGGCGTGGGGGCTGGTGGTGGAGACCGCGCACGCCCATGAGGGGCAGCGCATCCTCATCCACGCGGGAGCGGGCGGCGTCGGACACTTCGCCGTCCAGTTGGCGGCGTACTTCGGCGCCCACGTGACGGCGACGGGGTCGGAGCGCAATCTGACCTGGCTGCGGGAGCTGGGGGCATCCGTCGTCATCGATTACGCCACGACGCGCTTCGAAGACGTCGTCGGCGACGTCGACGTCGTCATCGATCTCGTCGGCAACGTCCACGACGACACGGGAACGCGATCGCTGACCGTGCTGCGCCCCGGCGGCCTGTACGTACTGGTGCCGACGGGATCGTGGCCGGGGTACGCGGCCGCCGCAGCGGATGCCGGTGTGCGCGCGACCTCGTACAAGGTGATCCCCGACGGGGGCGTGCTGGCCACGATCGCGCGACTGCTCGAGTCCGGCGCGATCCAGGTCTACGTCGATCGAGTGTTCGGTCTCGACGAGGCACCCGCCGCGCATCGTGAGCTCAAACGCGGCCACACCCGCGGCAAGATCGTCCTCTCCGTCAGCGAGGCCTGACGGCGGCTCCCTCTGCGCTTCGGCGTCTCGCGGCGCGGCGGCCCGCCAGGGATCGGCCTGTCACACGGCGGACGGCCACGGGGACAGGGCGCGGCGCCCTTCGTCGATGATCTCCTGCGCGACAGCGTCGAGCAGCGGAGATGTCAGGTTCCACTGCTGCCAGTACAGCGGCACGTCGATCGGCGGTCCACCGAGGGGCACGAGCGAGCCTCGGGCGAGACCTGCGGCCGCCTGCAGGGCGGGCAGCAGAGCCCAGCCGACGCCGAGCTCAGCGGCCGTCGCGAACTCGTGCGATGCGGGCACGCGGTGGCGCGGTGGCCGCGACGGGTCGATGTCGTGGCCGACGAGCCATCGCGTCTGCAGCTCGTCGCGCCGATCGAAATCGATCAGCGGCGCGGCGTCGAGCGCCTCCCGCATGCGCGCGTCCATCATCCCGCCACCCGGCTCGGGAACCGTGACGCCGGGCAGCCAGCGCTCGACGTAGACAGGTGCCGCGACCGCGACGTACCGCAGCACCCCGAGGGGCGCGACCCGGCATCCGCTCACCGCGTCGCTGCGCGAGGTGACGGCCCCCATCACGGTGCCGTTCTCGAGCATGGCGGCGGTGAAGTCCTGGTCGTCGCGGTGCAGGTCGAACGCGACGGGGCGGGATGCCGCGAGGCGGACGATCGCCGGCAGGAACCACGTCGCCAGCGAATCGGCGTTCACCGCGAGGGGAACGCTCGTGACGTCCGCTCCCTCACCGAGATCGGCCGCGGCGTCGTGCGCGAGGAGCGACACCTGCCGGGCGAACCGGACGACGGCGTGGGCGGCGTCGGTCGGCCGTAGCGGCTTCGTCCGCACCAGAAGCACCCTTCCGAGCTCCTCTTCCAGGGCCCGGATCCGCTGACTCACGGCGGAGGGGGTGATGTGGAGCTGCTCGGCCGCGGCCTCCATCGTGCCCGCATCGAGCACGGCGGCGAGGGTGAGAGCACCCTGGGCGGAGATCCGCATGATGAAGTTCTCCTTCATGTACGTGAGAAACCTGAACTGGACTGTATCAATCGCCGCGCCCTACCGTCGGATCATGCTCTCGTCCGTGCTCGCGGGATTCGGCCTCGGCCTGTCGTTGATCGTCGCCATCGGGGCTCAGAACGTCTTCGTCCTGCGGCAGGGCATCCGTCGCGAGCATGCGATGACCGTGGCCACGGTGTGCGCCCTCTCGGACGCGGTGCTGATCGCCGCGGGCGTGGCCGGGACGGGCGCCCTCTTGCAGCAGGCACCGTGGCTGATCACCGCCGCGCGCTGGGCGGGAGCCCTGTTCCTCGCCGGCTACGCGGTGCTCGCCGCGCGTCGCGCGCTGCGTCCGAACGGCGATGCGCTGGCCGTCGAAGCGGACACGTCCTCCGCGTCTCCCGGCGACGCCGAGGCGTCACCGCGACGCGGAACGACGACGCGGAGGTCGATCGCACTGACCTGTCTCGCGCTGACCTGGCTCAACCCGCATGTCTACCTCGACACGGTGTTCCTGCTCGGATCGATCGCCCACGCGCAGGGCGTGAACGGCGAAGGACGCTGGTGGTTCGCCGGGGGCGCCGTCGCGGCATCCGTGCTCTGGTTCTTCGGGCTCGCGCAGGGGGCGCGATATCTGGGACGGTGGCTCGGCTCCCCGCGCGCGTGGCGGTTCCTCGACGCCGCGATCGCCGTGGTCATGCTCTGGATCGCCGCACGCCTCATCTGGGAGCCGTGACGATCCCTATCGGGACGCTCTTCCGAGGTGCGCGCCGCGGGGGCGCTCTTCCAAGGGGCACGCCGCGGGGACGCTCTTCCGAGGGGCACGCCGCAAGGACGCTCTTCCGAGGGGCACGCCGCAAGGAGAGGATGGGGTCATGAGACGAGTGCGGGTGACGATCAGCGGCGAGGTGCAGGGTGTCGGGTACCGGTACACGATGCAGCGGGTCGCGGAGCGGGCCGGCACCGTGGGCTGGGTGCGCAACCTGCGTGACGGACGGGTGGAAGCGGAGATCGAGGGCACGGATGCCGCGGTGCGCGACGTCCTGACCTGGGCCGCGGAAGGGCCTCGCGGCGGCTATGTCGACGACCTGTCGGTGCAGGATCTGCCACCCATCGGCGGCGACGGCTTCGAGGTGCGACGCGACGGCTGACCGGCGGGAGGGCGGTCCGGTGGCTCAATCGGGTCGACGCCGCCGTGGACGACGGGCCAGCCGATCGATCGGGTCGACGCGCCCGGGAACGACGAAGGGCCCCACCTCGCGGCGGGGCCCTTCGTTTCTCGCGAGACGCGGTGCGTCAGGCGATGGAGTTGACGTCCAGCGGGATGCCGGGGCCGAACGTGGTCGACACGGCACCCTTCTGGATGTAGCGACCCTTCGAGCTCGACGGCTTCAGACGCACGATCTCCTCGAGCGCGGCCTTGAAGTTCTCGTCCAGCTGCTCGGCCGTGAACGAGGCCTTGCCGACGACGAAGTGCACGTTGGCGTGCTTGTCGACGCGGAACTCGATCTTTCCGCCCTTGATCTCCTCGACGGCCTTGGCCGGGTTGGGGGTCACGGTGCCGGTCTTGGGGTTCGGCATGAGGCCACGGGGACCGAGGACCTTACCCAGGCGACCGACCTGGCCCATGAGCTCCGGGGTCGAGACGGCCGCGTCGAACGCGGTCCAGCCTGCGGCCACCTTCTCGATGAGCTCGGCGCCGCCGACCTCGTCGGCGCCCGCGGCGATGGCGGCCTCGGCGGCCGGGCCCGTCGCGAACACGATGACGCGGGCGGTCTTACCCGTGCCGTGCGGCAGGATGACCGTGCCACGGACCATCTGGTCCGCCTTGCGCGGGTCGACCGCGAGCTTGAGGGCGACCTCGACGGTGGAGTCGAACTTCTTCGAGCCGGTCTCCTTCGCGAGGTTCACCGCCTCGGTGGACGTGTAGAACTTGTCGCGGTCGATCTTCGCCGCGGCTGCTTCGTAAACCTTGGACTTAGCCATTGTGCGTTCCCCCTCAGTCCTCGACCGTGATGCCCATGGAGCGGGCGGTGCCGGCGATGATCAGCGAGGCGGCCTCGATGTCGTTCGCGTTCAGGTCGGGCATCTTCGTCTCGGCGATCTGACGGACCTGGTCCTTGGTGAGCTTCGCGACCTTGGTGGTGTGCGGGGTCGGCGAACCCTTGGCCACACCGGCGGCCTTCTTGATGAGCTCCGCCGCGGGCGGGGTCTTCAGGATGAACGTGAAGCTGCGGTCCTCGTAGACGGTGATCTCCACGGGGATGACGTTGCCGCGCTGCGACTCGGTCGCGGCGTTGTACGCCTTGCAGAACTCCATGATGTTGACGCCATGCTGACCGAGCGCGGGGCCGATCGGCGGCGCCGGGTTGGCGGCACCGGCGTTGATCTGAAGCTTGATCAGGCCGGTCACCTTCTTCTTCGGTGCCATTCTCTTTCCTTCTGTCGAGCACCCCATCCGTGCGGATCGGGGCGCGCTTCCACCCGTCCGGCGGACCCGGAAGGTGGTGGGATCGTCGCGCGACGGACGCGCAACCTCTTGAGTCTACCGGATGCCGCGGCATCCGTCATCTGCCCCGCCTCGCCCCCTCTTCCAACCGCGTCCCACTTTCTGTTGTTCGGTCGCCCTTCCAGCGACACAAAGTGGGACACCCCCCCCCAGAAAGCGGCTCACATGTCGCAGCTTCACGACCATGTCCCACTTTCTGGCGTCCCGACGGCCTCCGAGCGACAGAAAGTGGGACACACCCCGCAGAAAGCGGGACGCGACCCGCAGAAAGTGGGACAGGGCCGGCAGAAACTGAGAGAGGGCCGGCAAAAACTGCGACAGGGCCGGCAGGCGGCCGCCCATACGGACCGGCCTCATGGCCATGTCCCACTTTCTGTCGTTCAGCAGGCTGCCAAGCGACACAAAGTGGGACACGACCCGCAGAAACTGGGACACGGCGTGCCAGTGCCGCAGAAAGTGGGACACCAGCCGCGGCCGACCGCCCCACCACCCGCCCCCATGACGGTGTCCCACTTTCTGTCGTCCGGACGGCCCCCGAGCGACAGAAAGTGGGACACGGCCCGCACAAAGTGGGACACACCCCGCGGAAAGTGGGACACGGCCGGCGGAAGACCGGCCGCACGCGAGAACGGCACGCTCCGTGGGGAGCGTGCCGTTCTCGGAAGGATGCCGGTGAACCGGCATCCGGTCAGGACTGCTTGGTGACCTGGTCGAAGGAGAGCTCGACCGGAGTCTCGCGCTCGAAGAGCGAAACGAGGACCGTGAGCTTGCCGCTCTCGGGCTTGATCTCGCTGATCGAACCGGGGAGTCCGGCGAACGAGCCCTCCTTGATCGTGATGGTCTCACCGATCTCGAAGTCGACCTCGGTGATGACGTTGCGCACCGGCGTCGCCGAGCCCTTGGCCGCGCCGCCCTTGGCGGGAGCGGTCTCGGTGACCTGCACGAGCGCCTTCAGCATGTTGAACGCCTCTTCGAAGCGCAGCGGCGTCGGGTTGTGGGCGTTGCCCACGAAGCCGGTGACACCGGGAGTGTGACGCACGACCGACCAGGTGTCCTCGTTGAGCTCCATGCGCACGAGCACGTAGCCGGGGATCCGGACGCGCGTGACCATCTTGCGCTGACCGTTCTTGATCTCGACGACGTCCTCCATCGGGACCTCGACCTGGTAGATGTCCTCTTCGACCTCGAGCGAGCTCTTGCGCTGCTCGATGTTGGCCTTCACCTTGCGCTCGAACCCGGCGTAGGAGTGGATGACGTACCACTTGCCCGGCAGCGAACGCAGCTCCGCGCGGAAGGTCTCGTAGGGGTCGGCCGCCTCGTCGGAGTCGACGTCGCCGACCTCCTCGGCGGTCTCGGATGCGTCGACGACGTCTGCAGCCTCGGAGACCTCGGCGACGAAGTCCTCGTCGAGCGCGGGGGCATCCGGCTCGCCGTTGACGTCGGGGCCGTCGTACGGGGTCACATCATCGGCGGCGGCCGCAGCGGCCTCCGCCTCTTCCTCGGCGAGCGAGTCGTTGAGCACCTCGGCGGCAGCCTCGGCCTCAGCAGCCTCGTCGATCTCCAGTGCGTCGTTCACGATGGCATCCGCCTCCGGGTCGTCGATGTCGATCTCGTCGTCGGCGTCATCCTCGTCCTCGTTCACGACGTGGACGGCGAGGTGCTCGGCGGACTCGGACGAGCGCTCCTCTGCGGCGAGGACGTTGCCCTCCTGGGCCTCGTCATCCTCACTGGACTGCTCTGCGGCAGTCGCCCAGTCGACATCGTCGGTGAACTTCTCAGACACGTGCGTTCTCTTCCATCGGGGGCGGGTCGGGCGTGGGATGCCGTCGCTCAGGCCGGAACGCCGAAGACGACGTTCACCACCCAGGTGAAGAGCAAATCGAGGCCGTACACGATCGCCATCATGACGACGACGAAGCCCAGGACCACCGCGGTGTACTTGACGAGCTCCTGGCGGGTCGGGGTGACGACCTTGCGGAGTTCACCGAACACCTGACGGATGAAGAGGGCGATCCGCTGAACGAAGTTCAGCTTCTTTTCGCGGGGCGCGCTGCTCGCGACGACCTCGCCGTGCGCCTCTTCCTGAACCATGTACCCACCCGTGTGAATTGCTCGGACTTGCTTCCGTGACGGCGGGACGCCGGCACGCCTTCGTTATCAGCTGTGCGCTGACGCGCAGGGCGGACAGGAATCGAACCTGCAACCTGCGGTTTTGGAGACCGCTGCTCTGCCAATTGAGCTACCGCCCTAGAGACCCGGAGGCCTCGAGGTCGAAGCCTTACCTCTCCCCCCCGCACAACCAGGGCACGGCGAAAGAATGCAGACTTCAACTGCTGTGTCCAGCATACGTCATGCCCCCGGAACGCGCGAACGCGGGGGCCCGGCCGCATGGCTCAGTACTGCTGCACGCCGTAACGATCGGGCTCCGATCCCCGTCGGACATCGCGCCCCGAGAGGGATGCCGGGGTGATCCGCACGTAGTTGTACTTCACCGTCGGCACCCACGGCTGCAGGGGAAGCCGGTCGGCTTCGGCCACCTCTTCGACGGTGTCGAGGCGACGGGCACGACCGCGCACGACGACGCTCCAGGCATCCGTCTCGGTGTACTCGTCGGCTTCGAAGAGCACCTCGTCGTTGATGGCGATCTCGGTGAGCTTGCTGCCCTCGGCCGTGCGGAAGACGAGGCTCTCGCCGTCGACGGTGTAGTTCACGGGGAAGATGTCGAGCACATCGCCCACGCGGGTGACGAGACGCCCCAGCTGCTGTTCTGCGAGGCGATCCCAGCACTCTTGGTCGGAGAGGCGGGTGACGGGATCAGAGACGTGGTCCATGAACCCATCCTGGCCCGCCGAAGGTCGTGCCGCCAGGCCATGCGCCGGAAGAACCCCCGCGGCGCATGGCCGAGCGAGCGCGTCAGCCGGCCGTGCGGATGAGCTTCTTGTTGACGAATTCGTCGGCGGCGAGGAGCCCCATCTCGCGCCCCGTACCGCTGCGCTTGACGCCGCCGAAGGGAAGTTCGGGCGAGTCGGCGAGGACGATGTTGATGTAGACCATTCCGGCATCGATCCGGTCGGCGACCCGCTCGGCCTGCGCCGCATCCGTCGTGAAGACGTAGGAGCCGAGCCCGAACGGTGTGCCGTTGGCGACGTCGACGGCCTCGTTCTCGTCCGCCACGCGGTAGACGACGCCCACGGGTCCGAAGAACTCCTCGCGATACGCGTCCATCTCGGGGGTGACCCCGGTGAGCACGGTGCCCGGGTAGTAGGCGCCGTCACGGACACCGCCCGTGACCAGGGTCGCGCCCTGCGCGACGGCGCGGTCGACCTGCTCCGCGAGACGCTCGGCGGCCGCGAGCGACGAGAGGGGGCCGAGGACGGTGCCCTCGGCGAAGGGATCGCCGACCGTGGCATCCGCCATGGCCGCGGAGAACTTCTCGACGAAAGCGTCGTAGAGGTCGTCCACGATGATGAACCGCTTGGCGCCGTTGCACGACTGCCCGTTGTTGTCGAGACGCGCGTCCACGCCCATCTGCACGGCCCCGTCGAGGTCGTCCGTCGACAGCAGGAGGAACGGGTCCGACCCGCCGAGTTCGAGGGCGACCTTCTTCAGGTTGCGGCCGGCGATCTCGGCGACGGCCGATCCGGCGCGCTCCGAGCCGGTCACGGACACCCCCTGGACGCGGCGGTCGGCGATGACATCCGCCGCCTGGTCGTTCGTCAGGCGCACGTCGGCGTAGACCCCCGCGGGAAAGCCCGCGTCCGTGTACATCTGCGCGATCGCCGCCGCGGATTCGGGGCACTGCGGCGCGTGCTTGAGCAGGATCGTGTTCCCGACCGCGATGTTCGGCGCCGCGAAGCGCGCGACCTGGTAGTACGGGAAGTTCCAGGGCATGATCCCCAGCAGCACGCCGAGCGGCGCGCGGCGGATGACCGCCGTTCCCTCGCCGAGGATGTCGATCGGGCTGTCGCCGGTGATCTCGTCGATGTGCTCGGCGTAGAACTCCGTGATGTCGGCGGCGAAGTCGACCTCGCCCTCCGCGGCGGCGAGAGGCTTGCCCATCTCGCGGACGCTGATCGCGGCGAGCTCGTCGCGGCGCTCGCGGTGGAGCTCGGCGACGCGGCGCAGCAGAGCCGCACGCTCCGTCGGCGCTGCGGTGCGCGCCCAGCCGCGGAACGCCTCGTCGGCGGTGGCCAGAGCATTCTCGACGTCGGCGTCGGTCGCGGTCGGGTAGGTCGCCAGCGTCTCGCCGGTGGCGGGGTTGGTGACGGCGTATTCGCTCATGGTGTCCTCATCGGTGTCGGTGCGGTGTCGGGTCGGATGCGGGCGGATGCCGGTTCGCGGCCTACGCCATCGGGATCAGCGTGTACTTCGTGGACAGGAACTCGTGGATGCCCTCCAGCCCGCCCTCGCGCCCGACGCCGGATTGCTTGACGCCCCCGAAGGGGGCGGCCGCGTTCGAGACGACCCCCACGTTCAGGCCCATCATCCCCGTGTCGAGACGGTCGATCATGCGGACGCCCCGCGCGAGGTTCTCGGTGAACACGTACGAGACGAGACCGTACTCGGTGTCGTTCGCGAGGCGCACCGCCTCGTCCTCGTCCTCGAACGTCGCGATCGCGAGCACGGGCCCGAAGATCTCCTCGCGCAGGATGTCGCTGCCGGGGGCGACCTCGGTGATGACAGTCGGCTCGAAGAACGTGCCCGGCCCCTCGATCGCCGCGCCGCCGGCGCGCACCGTCGCGCCGCGCTCGACGGCATCCGCGACGAGCGCGGCCGTGCCGTCGACGGCCTTGCGGTCGATGAGCGGTCCGATCTGGACGCCCTCCTCGGTGCCCCGGCCGATCTTCATCGCCCGCACCCGCTCGCAGACGCGGTCGGCGAAGCGCTCGGCGATGCCGGCGTGCACGATGAAGCGGTTGGCGGCGGTGCAGGCCTGGCCGATGTTGCGGAACTTCGCGGCGAGGGCCCCGTCGACCGCCTTGTCGAGGTCCGCGTCGTCGAAGACGACGAACGGCGCGTTCCCCCCGAGCTCCATCGACACCCGCAGCACGCCCTCAGCAGCCTGGGCGATCAGCTTCTTCCCCACCGGGGTCGAGCCGGTGAACGAGAGCTTGCGCAGCCGCGGGTCGGCGATGATCGGACCCGAGACGGCGCTCGACGCGGTCGTGGTGACGACGTTGACGACCCCTTCGGGGAGCCCCGCCTCGACGAGCAGCGCGGCGAGAGCGAGGGTCGTGAGAGGCGTCAGCTCGGCCGGCTTCACGACGACCGTGCACCCGGCGGCGAGCGCCGGCGCGATCTTGCGGGTCGCCATCGCCAGGGGGAAGTTCCACGGCGTGATGAAGAAGCACGGGCCGACCGGCCGCTGGCTGATGACCATCCGCCCCGTGCCCTCGGGGTTCTCGCCGTACCGCCCCGCGATGCGGACGGCCTCCTCGCTGAACCAGCGCAGGAACTCGCCGCCGTAGGTGACCTCGCCGCGCGCCTCTGCGAGCGGCTTCCCCATCTCGAGCGTCATGAGCAGCGCGAACTCGTCCGCCCGCTCCGTGAGGAGGTCGAATGCGCGGCGCAGGATGTCGCTGCGCGTGCGCGCCGGGGTGGCGGCCCAGGCATCCTGCGCGGCGACGGCCGCGTCGAGCGCGCGGATGCCGTCGGCCGCGGAGGCGTCGGCGATCTCGATGAGCACGTCGCCCGTCGCGGGGTCGCGCACGGGGAACGTGCCGGACTCGCCGTCCTGCCAGCGTCCGCCGATGAACAGCTGACGGGGGGTCTTCGCGAGCAGGTCGCTCTCGGTGATCATCGTGCGTTCTCCTTGGATCGGCGGAGGGAGGGCGGAGCATCCATTCCCAGTGTCTCTCCGCGGAAGAAGGCGGGGCGCTTCACGGACTGCCAGATCATGATCGCGATGCCCGTGACGATGATCGTGATGCCGAGGACGAACACCAGCCCGACGCCGAACACCTCCGAGCCGCTGCCGTAGTCCGGCGACATCGAGTCGATCAGGGTCGTGACGAACAGCACCGCGAGGATGACGCCGCCCAGCAGCGGGAACAGCAGCATGAAGAAGAAGTTCCGGGTCGAGTCGAACCACTGCCGACGGAAGTACCAGACGCAGGCGAAGGCGGTGATCCCGTAGTAGAAGCAGATCATCATGCCGAGCGTCAGGATCGTGTCGGAGAGCACGTTGGTGCTCACGACCCGCATCACCGAGTAGAAGCCCGCCGCCACGACCGCCGAGACGATCGTCGCGAATCCGGGGGTGAAGAAGCGCGGGCTGACCTTGGCGAAAGATGCCGGCAGCGCCCCGTAGTGCCCCATCGCGAGCAGGGTGCGGGCAGGGCCCACGAACGTCGACTGCAGCGACGACGCGGAGCTCGTGAGCACCGCGAGCGAGACGAGCGCCGCGAAGGGGCCGAGGATGGGCCCGGCGAGTGCGAAGAACGCGTTCGACTGGATGTCGGGGTTGCCGAGACCGAACTCCCCGTCGCCGGTGCCGGCGTACATGATCATCGACACGGCCAGCAGCAGGTAGAGCGACACGATCGTGATGACCGTGATGGTCGCCGCCCGCCCGGGGGTCTTCTCGGGGTCCTTCGTCTCCTCGTTCATGGTGAGGGTGACATCCCACCCCCAGAAGATGAAGATCGACAGCGACAGCCCCGCAGCGAACGCACTGAACGATGACACGGCGAACGGGTTGAACCACTGCCAGTCGAACGGCGTCGCGTCGAACGCCTGGCCTCCGGCGAATCGGGCGAAGGCGGCGATCGCGAAGCCGATCAGCACGATCACCTGGAAGGTCACGAGCACGTACTGCAGCTTCTGGGTCGTCTGCATGTCGCGGTACGACACGAACGTCGCCGCAGCGACGAACAGCAGGCAGACGACGATGTTCACCGGGATGTTCGCGGCGAGCTCCGCCGTCTCCGGTCGACCGGTCACCTGAGCGATCAGCAGGAAGAGGAAGTCGACGGCGATGCCGGCGAGGTTCGACAGGACGATCACGGTGGCCGCGACCAGACCCCATCCCGCCATCCAGCCGACCCACGGGCCGAACGCGCGCGCGGCCCACGTGAAGGAGGTCCCCGAATCGGGCATCCGGCTGTTCAGCTCGCGATAGCCGAAGGCGACGAGGAGCATGGGGATGAAGCCGACGAGGATGATCGCCGGAACCTGAACGCCGACGGCGCCGACGGTCGGGCCGATCGCGGCGGTGAAGGTGTACGCCGGGGCGATGCACGAGATGCCGATGACGACGGCGCCGATCAGGCCCACCGTTCCGGCGCTGAGGCCCTTCTTCGACAGGCCGCCGGTGGATGCCTCGGCGGCGGACTGGGGTGCGCTCATCCTCGAGCCTCCTCCGTGCGGGTGGTGCGGGGAACGACGATCACCGGGACGGTGACCTCGTGGAGCATCTTGGCGGCGGTCGATCCGAGGAACAGCCGCCGGGGCTGGGCGAGCCGGCTGGAGCCCACCAGCAGGACTTCGCCGCCCTGCCACTCGAGATGCGACACGGCGTCTTCGATCGAGTCGCCCGAGGCGACCACGACGTCGGCGGCCAGCCCTGCCGGCAGCTCGGCCGCGGCGGCCTCGAGCACCTCTTCGGCCTCGGTGGATCCGGCGAGACGGATGGCCGCGGTGTCGGCCGACGGCGGCAGATCGACGGGCAGGAGCGACAGCAGCCGGACGGGCACCCCCGCGCGCTCGGCCAGCTCCGCGGTGGCGCCGATCAGGGCGTCGGCGCCGGGGCGTGTGCCGATCGCGACCGTGACGCGCGACAGACCCGTCTCCGCGGCGACCTTGCGGGCACCGCGCGGCACGAGCACCACGGGCACGTCCGACGAGTGCAGCAGCTCGGTCGTCGTGGACCCGAGGCGGTGGCGACCGCGCGACGCGCCGTCGGCGGCGCCGACGACGACGTAGTCGGCGCCGATCGACCCCGCCAGCTGCACCAGTCCTTCGGCGAAGGACTCGGCGGTGCGCACGTGCGCGTGGCCGACGACGTCGGCCGGGATGCGATCGATCGCTCCGGCGATCCAGCGCTGCGCCTGCTCGTGCAGGTAGCGATCGTACGCCGCATCGGGCGGTGTGATGACGCTGCGCGACGGGCTCGGCAGGACGATCGCGACATCGAGCACGGCGTCGGTCGCCGCGGCGAGACGGGCCGCGAACGCGACGGCATCGCGCCCCGTCTTGGTCGCCGTGTAGCCGACGACGATGTGACCCGTCACGCCCGCACCCCGTCGACGATCTGGGATGCCACGAGGCGCCCCATCCGGATCGCGCCGTCGACGTGCTGGTAGCCCGCGCCCGCGAGGTCGCTGCACGCGAAGCGGATCGGCCCGACGGGCTCGCGCAGGTGCGCTCCGTAGCGGGAGAGCCCACCGAGGTCGAAGCTCGCCGCATATGCGCCGCGGGTCCACTCCTCGCTCCCCCAGTCGCTCTCGTAGTACACAACCGGGTTCTTGGCTTCGGGCCCGTAGTAGTGCGACAGCGATTCGAGGATGCGCTCCTTGCGCTCGTCGGCGCTGAGCTCGAATACCCCGTCGGCGTGGAGGTCGCTGACGAAGCCGACCAGCGTGCCGCGTTCGTCGCCGTGATTGGTGTTGTCGTAGGCCTCGTGCGAAAGCTCGTACGGACTGAAGGCGGTGCCCGACAGACCCTGTTCGCGCCAGAACGGCCGGTCGTACACGGCGTGGACCTTGATGACGAAGCCCATCGAGATGTGCTGGTGCATCTGGTGCTGCAGGCGGGGCAGCGGCGGCACGAAGCCGATGCGCGGGTACAGGACCGGCGCGAGGGCGAGGATCACCTGTCGGGCGTGCACGGTCATCCCGTCGGAGATCACGGTGGCACCGGCATCCGACCAGTCGATCGTCCGCACCGGCTGGTTGAGGAACACGTCGGCGCCGAGACGCTCGGCGAGCAGGATCGGCACCTGCTGCAGGCCGCCGACGACACGCTTGTCGAGGATGAAATCCGCATCGACCAGGTGCGAGTAGCTGCCGGCACTCGCGGCCATGAGCAGCGACTGCAGCAGCGACATCGCGTGCGTCGGCTTGGTGAGCATCGCCGAGCCGGTGGCGAACGCGAGGTTGCGGACGGCCTCGTCGTCGTCGGTCTGCTGACGCAGCCAGGCATCCCACGAGATGCGGTCCCATTCGGCGGCCTTCTCGTGCGCCCAGGGCCGGTCGGGGTCGATCTCGGCCACCATGGCATCCAGCCGCTCGGTGATCTCGGCGATCACCTGCTCGGTCTCGGGCGACACCGGGAACATCTCGCCCGTGAACCGGTGCGCGACCCCGTCGGGTCCGACGTAGACGCTGTCGCCCTCGCGGTAGCGCGAGAAGGTGTCGAGCCCGAGGTCGGCGACCGTCTCGATCAGCGCCGTCTGGTCGGGCGAGATCCACTGGCCGCCGATCTCGAGCATCGCGCCGTCGATCGTGTCGGTCCACAGGCGCCCGCCGACGCGGTCGCGCGCCTCGAGGACGGCGACGGACAGGCCCGCCTTCTTCAGCTCGTTGGCGGCGGTGAGGCCTGCGGCCCCCGCCCCGACGATGACGACGTCTCGGGTGATCTCGGTCATTCGTGCTCCTCGGTCCATGTCCCAGTAAGTGCTGATGCGGTGGTCCCGAAACGACCGGATGTGGGACATGCCCGGCCGAAAGTGGGACGAGGTCGTGCGAATCTGCGGGTCAGCGGGGCGGCTGGGCGGCGAGCGCCGCGGCGACGACGTCGAGCCCCTCGATCAGCAGGTCGTCGGGAATCGACAACGGCGGCAGGAAGCGGATGACGTTGCCGTAGGTGCCGCACGTGAGCACGATGACCCCCTCGGCGATCGCCGCCTTCGCGACGGCGGCGGTGAGCGCCGCATCGGGGGCCTTCGTCACCGGATCGACGAACTCGGCGGCGATCATCGCACCGTGGCCGCGCACGTCACCGATGCGCGGGTCGGATGCCTGCACGGACTCGAGGCGGGCGCGCAGGATCCCCCCGATCTGCTGCGCCCGCCCGAGCAGGCCTTCGTTCTCGAAGGCCTCGATGGATGCCAGGGCCGCCGCACAGGCCACGGGGTTGCCCCCGTAGGTGCCGCCGAGGCCGCCGCCGTGGGTGGCATCCATGATCTCCGCCCGGCCCGTCACCGCCGCCAGCGGCATGCCGCCCGCGATGCCCTTCGCCGTCGTGATGAGGTCGGGGACGATCCCGAAGAGCTCACTCGCGAACATCGCGCCGGTACGGGCGAAGCCCGTCTGCACCTCGTCGGCGATGAACACGACCCCGTTCGCACGACACCAGTCGACGACGGCGGGCAGGAACCCGTCCGCGGGCACGATGAAGCCCCCCTCGCCCTGGATCGGTTCGATGATGACGGCGGCGAGATTGTCGGCGCCGATCTGCTTCTCGATGAGCGAGATCGCCGTCGCCGCGGCATCCGCACCGCTCAGGCCGTCGCGGAAGGGGTAGGACGCGGGCACGCGGTACACCTCGGAGGCGAAAGGCCCGAAGCCGCTCTTGTAGGGCATCGCCTTGGCCGTGAGCGCCATCGTGAGGTTGGTGCGGCCGTGGTAGGCGTGGTCGAACGCCACCACGGCCGGCCGGCCGGTGAATCGGCGGGCGATCTTGACCGCGTTCTCGACGGCCTCGGCGCCCGAGTTGAACAGGGCCGACTTCTTCTCGTGGTCGCCGGGGGCGAGCGCGTTGAGCTTCTCGGCGACCGCGACGTACGAGTCGTAGGGCGAGATCATGAAACAGGTGTGCGTGAACTGCGCGACGGCCTGCTGCACGGCGGCGACGACACCCGGGTGCGCGTTGCCGACGCTCGTGACGGCGATACCGGAGCCGAGATCGATGAGCGAGTTGCCGTCGGCATCGACCACGACCCCGCCGCCGGCGGCGACCGTCTCGATGGGGACCGTGTGGGCGACTCCGGCGGCGACGGCCGCGCGCTTGCGCTCCAGCAGCTCCTGCGAGCGGGGACCGGGGATCGGCGTGACGATGCGGCGCTCCTGCGCCAGGGACGGTCCGCCGACGAAGGCGGTGTCGATGATGCTCATGCCGGGAGCGTACGAGTCGGGACTGTCGCGCCACACCCGCCACCGTGTACATTCTGAGCGCAGTGACAGACCTCACGTACAGCCGCTCCACCGATGGGACCGTCGCCCATGGCAGATCCGCAGCCGACCCTTCGCGCCTTGCTCGCGCGTCCCGAGCTCGACCTGCGCCTCGCCTCGGACCCGGATGCCATGGCCGACGGCGCCCTCGACACTCCCCTGCGCTGGGTGCACAGCTCCGACCTCGCCGATCCGACCCCCTTCCTGGCCGACGACCTGCTGCTGCTGACGACGGGCACCCAGTTCGCCGGCGCCGACGGCCCCGCTGCGTACCACGCGTACGTGGCGCGGCTGAGCGCACGCGGCGTCCGCGGACTCGGATTCGGCACCGAGGTGGTGCGCGACGGCATCCCGCCCGCCCTCGTCGACGCCTGTCGACGCGAGCGGATGCCGCTGTTCGAGGTTCCCTACCGCACGCCCTTCATCGCTCTCGCCCGCGCGAACGCCGAGGCCATCGCCGCCGAGGCGTACGCCCGTCGCACGTGGGCTCTCGCGGCACAGCGGGCGATCTCGCTCGCGGCGCTCCGCCCCGACGGGCTCGCCGCGACGGTGTCGGAGCTCGCGCATCAGCTGAACGCCTGGGTCGGCCTCTTCGACGCGGCGGGGACCCTGACCCAGAGCGCGCCCGAGACGGGGCCCGCCCCGGAGGTGCTCGAGGCCGTCGTCGCCGAGGCCGGGGCACTGCTGCGGCGCGGAGCGCGCGCGGCCTCCACCCTCGACGCGGCCGGCGAGCGCATCACGATGCAGACGCTCGGGCGCGGCGGACACCTGCGCGGACTGCTCGCGATCGTCGGCGCCGAGCTCGATCTCGAGGGCCGCAGCGTGGTGACCTCCGTCATCGCGATGGCGGGTCTCTCACTGGAGCAGAACGTGGGCCTCGGCAGAGCGCGCTCGGCGCTGCGGGCCGGGCTCCTGCAGGCGCTCCTCGCCGACGAGCCGCAGCTGCCGCGCCGGGTCGCGCGCGAGCTGTGGGGCCCACTGCCCAGCGCCCCGGTCGTGGTCGGGGTGGCACCCGTGGCATCCCGCCGGCTGGACGCCGCCGTCGACTGGCTCGAACTGCGCGCCGTGGAAGAGCGCGGGGCTGTCTTCTACGGCCGCGGGCCGGATGGGATCGTCGTCGTGGTTCCCGCCGCAGACGAACGCACCGCCGGCGAGCTCGCGGCGCTCGTCGACACCGGCGTCGGACTGTCGGACCCCACCGATTACGCCTCGTTCGGCCGCGCGCATGCGCAAGCGGTCGCCGCGCTGCGCCGCGCGTCGTCGGGGGGCGTCGCACGCTTCGGCGACGTCGCCGCCGAGGCGTTGCTGTCGAGTCTCGACTCACCCGCCGTGAGGGTGCTCGCCGACGCCCGGCTGCGCCCGTTGCGTGCGCATGACGCCGCGACCGGCAGTTCCCTCGTCGAGACACTGCACGCGTGGCTCGCCCACGACGCGCGCATCGACGAGACCGCCCGGGTTCTGGGCATCCACCGCCACACCGTGCGCGCCCGGGTGGCACAGGCCGAGCGCGTGCTCGGGACCGATCTGTCCGCCTTCCCCGCGCGCGCCGAGCTCTGGGCGGCTCTCCTGACCCCGCCCCTCTGACCCAGGGGCGATGCGGCCCTCGCGACCCGTTCGGAGGCGCCAACACGTGCGTGCCGTGCGCGCGTGCCCGCAGATCGGCGCCTCCGAACGGCGCGCGCGGCGCGAGCCGCATCGGGGCAGAGAGGCGAGCCGTTCAGCAGCCGCAGCTGCGACGGACGACGAGCTGGGGCGCGAAGACGGCGTCGAAGCGCGCCTGACCGTCGGGCAACGGTCCGGCCTGACCGGCCAGGATGCGCGCCGCCGCGCGCCCCATCGCCTCCATCGGCTGTCGGACCGTCGTCAGCGTGGGAGTGCTCAGGCGCCCCGCGAGGATCCCGTCGAACCCGGTCACCACGACATCCTCGGGTACCCGCAGCCCCCGAGCGCTCAGCAGGTCGATCGCAAGCAGTGCGTGCTGATCGGTCGAGCACACGAGGGCATCGGGCAGCGCCCCGGCGTCGATGAGAGCGTTCAGCTGCTCGATCAGCCGGTGCTCGCCCTTGACGGTCGCGTCGATCGGCTCGGGCCGCGGGCGCAGCCCCCACCGGCGCAGCGACGCCAGGTACTCGCCGAACCTCTCGGTGCCGTCGGTGCTCTCGAGCCGGCCGACGAAGGCGATGTCGTCGATGCCGTGGTCGTCGACGAGATGGTCGATGAGCGCCCGGATGCCGCCGCGGTTGTCGACCCGCACACGGTGGTACGGGTCGTCGTCGGGGGCGACGCTGAAAAGCACGGTGGGGATCGTGACGGTCACCCGCGATAGCGCGGAGGGCAGCGCATCGGTCGGGAAGATCGCGAGTCCGTCGACGCGACCCGCCGTATCGGCGATCGACACGTCGCTGTCGGAGCCGCTCGTGACCATGACGGGGCGCCCCATCATCCAGCACTCGAGGGCGAATCCACGCTGGATCTCGTCGACGTACAGCGGGAACGCGCGCGGATCGGAGAGCGTCTCGTCATCCGTCATCCCCCAGGGGATGACGCCCCCGCCGCCGAGTGTCGGGCGATGCACCGCGGACTGCTCGTCGTCCGCGCGAGCGCCGGGGTCGGCGCGCTCCAGCATGAGGTCGAACGCATGCAGTCCGAGTGTGCCGGTGCGTCCGCGCGCGAGCCCGCGAGCGGCGGCGCTGGGGGCGTATCCGAGACGGCGGGCGGCGGCCAGGACGCGCTCGCGCGTGGCATCCGTGAGTCGTTCCGGATGCCGGAACGCGAACGACACCGAAGCGATCGAGACCCCGGCCTGCTGCGCGACGTCGTACACGGTCGGGCGGCGCGCCGGCGCAGCGGCATCCGTCATGGTTGTGTCCTCCTCGTGACGAGCCGCTTCGCGGGCCATCCCGCCCCTTACGCGCGCGCCGTCGTCAACGACAGGCCGAAGTGCACGGGGAAGAGCGGGTCCTCCGTATCCGACGGTACATCCTCACGCGAGGCGCGGACGGCGTCCATCGACCGGGGAAGCTCCACGGGAAGCCGGCCCTCCGGCGCGATCCGACCCGTGAGCGCGTCGAGCACGGCGGCGCCCGAGCTGCCGAAGTCGGCGGCGATCGCCGCGGCGAACTCCGCGAACGGCGTCAGCACGGCGGCGCGGTCGAGGTTCGCGACCAGCACGAGGGGGCACTGCTCGGCGATCCTGCGCATGCGGTACACGCGCCCCGGCGGGAACTCGAGCGACCCCTGGTGGAACCACGCCTCGAGGAACAGGTCGTCGCGCGGGTCGAAGGGGGCACCGAGCCGCACGAGGGCGAGGTCCGCATCGGCGGGGTCATCGACCACCACGCCGAGCTCGGCCGCCTCGTCGGCGCGGAAGCCTTCGACGTACACCCGACCCACGGGTCGCAGCGGCAGGGTCGGGGCGCCCGAGGCATCCTCGCGGTTGACGAGCACCGTCAGCGCCCGCGCCTGCGCGCGCTCGCCCTGTGCCCGGAAGTCGGCGTTGCCGACGATCCGCTCCGCCTCGTCCGGGTCGACGTAGGGGTCGTCGAACAGGCCCAGGCGGAACTTCACGAGCAGCAGGCGCCGCGCCGACGCGTCGATGCGCTCCTCGCCGATCCGCCCCGAGCGGACGAGGTCGAGCAGCAGGTCGACGCACTCCTCGCCGCCGAACTGGTCCGCACCGGCATCCAGGATCTTCTCCATCCGCTCGGCGGGGGTGAGCTCCTCGACGCCCCACGCGCGCGCGGGCAGCACCTGGTCGCCGACGTGATTGTCGTTGACGAGCTCCCAGTCGGTGACGACGACCCCGTCGTAGCCGAGCTCGCCCCGCAGCAGGTCGGTGACGATCTGGCGGTTGTACCCGAACCCGACTTCCTCGATCTTCTCGCCGCCGCGCTCGAGGCCGACGGGCATCCCGTAATACGGCATCATCGCGGCGGTTCCGCGGCGGATCGCCTCACGGAAGGGTTCCAGGTGGTACTCGAACATGCCGCCCGGGTAGACCTGCTCGCGCCCGTACGGGAAGTGCGAATCCTCGCCGTCCTTCTGCGGGCCGCCGCCGGGGAAGTGCTTGGTCGTGCAGGCGACGCTGTCCGGCCCCAGCTCATCACCCTGGAAGCCCTGCAGATAGGCCGCCGTGAACTCGGCGACCCGCGCGGCATCCTGACCGAGGGTCTGCGCCTGGCGGCCCCAGCGCGGCTCGGTGGCGAGGTCGATCTGCGGATGCAGCGCAGCGCGGATGCCGACGGCGCGGTACTCGCGACGTGCGACGTCGGCGAACTCGCGCACCGTCTCGACGTCGTCGATCGCGGCGAGTCCGAGTCCCTCCGGCCACTGCGAGAAGGGGCCGGCCGCGAAGCCGACGCCGGTGTTCTCGACGAAAGCGTGGCGAGGGTCCGTGCTGATCGTGACCGGAACGCCGTGCGGCGTCCGCTCGGCGAGCGCCTGCAGGTTGTTGTTCCAGACCGCGGCCTGGCGGGCGGTGCGGATCGCGTGCACGTTGAAGTGCGACAGGTTCTTGCCGACGACGACCTCGGTCGTGGGCGACTTGGAGATGCGGCCGGGGGCTTCGAGCAGCTCACCGTCGTCGCCGACCTCGATGACCGTCTGGAACATCAGGCCGCACTTCTCTTCGAGACTCATCCGGCTCACGAGGTCGTCGGCACGCTCCTCGGGGCTGAGGCGCGGATCCTCATAGGGGTCCATGACGCCGTTGCCGTTGAGGTCGCGGTACGACGTTCCGTCGGCGGCGGTGGAGAGATGGGGGGTCATCGGTTGCCTTTCTCGGGGCGCGGCGGCGACGCCGGGCTCACTTGAGCCCGGTCGTCGCGACGCCCTGGATGAAGTAGCGCTGCAGGAAGACGAACAGCAGCAGGATGGGGGCGATCACGAGCACGGAGCCGGCCAGCAGCAGTCCGTAGTCGGTCGCGTTCTGACCGGTCGAGTAGAGCGACAGCGCCACCGGAAGGGTGTACATGTTCTCGGACTGCGCGGCGACGAGCGGCCACAGGAAGTTGTTCCACGAGGCGAGGAACGTGAGGATGCCGAGGGTCGCCAGGGGCGGACCGCACAAGGGCATCACGACGCGGGCGAAGATGCGCAGCTCGCCGGCGCCGTCGATGCGCGCCGCCTCGATGAGTTCCTCGGGGATCCCGAGCATGAACTGCCGCATGAGGAACACCCCGAGCGGGGTCGTGATGAACGGCAGGACCAGCGCCGCATAGCTGCTGGTGAGACCGAACGACGAGACCATGACGAAGAGGGGCACGAACGTGACCACGCCCGGCACCATGAGGGTCACGAGCACGACGCCGAAGAGGATCCGCTTGCCGGGAAAGTCCATCTTCGCCAGGGCGTATCCGACCATCGAGCAGAACACGAGGTTGCCGAGCACCGTCAGCAGTGCCACGACGATGCTGTTGGTGAAGAACCGGCCGATGTCGAGCGGACCGAACCACTGGGCGAAGTTCTCCCAGGTGAACTCCTTCGGCCACCACGTCGGCGGACGCTGGAGGATCTCGGACTGGGTCTTGACCGAGCCCAGCAGCATCCACGCGAACGGCAGCAGCCAGACGACGAGCCCGACGACCAGGACGGTGTAGGTGACAGCGCGCCCGGTGAACGCGCGCCGGGCGCGGGCACGGCGGGGAGACCGGGCCGGCGCGAGCGATGAGGTTGCCATGACGTGTCCTCTCAGTCCTTGGTCCGCAGGAGCCGGAACTGCAGCAGGCTCAGCAGCGCGATCGCGAGGAACAGGATGTAGCTGGCGGCCGAGGCGACGCCGTACTGGCCGAAGCCGAACTGCTTGAACGTGTAGTAGGCGACCGACAGCGTCGAATCGAGCGGACCGCCCTGGGTCATCACGAACGCCTCCTCGAAGAACTGCAGGAAGCCGACCGAGATGAGCACGGCGCCCAGCAGCAGCGTCGGCCGCAGCATCGGCAGCGTGATGGAGGTGAGGCGTCGCCATGCCGAGGCGCCATCCATCATGGCGGCCTCCTTGACGTCGGTGGGGATCGCCTGGAGCCCGGCGAGGAAGATCACCATGAGCGTCCCGACGTTCCGCCAGACCGCCATCGCGATGAGCGACGGCAGCGCCCAGGTCGTGTCATTGAGCCAGTTCGGGCCCTGGATGCCGACGAGGGCGAGCGCACTGTTGAGCAGCCCGTCCGGCTGCAGGATGTAGCGCCACACGACGGCGACGGCGACGATGCTCGTGACGACCGGGGCGTAGAAGCCGACCCGCAGGAACGACACGAATCGGCCGGTGCTGGAGTTGAGCGCCAGCGCGAGAGCGAGGGCGACGGCCATCGTCACCGGGATGCCGATCACGACGAAGGTCGCGGTCACCCCCATGGACTTCAGGAACGTCGGGTCGCCGAGCACCTTGAGGTACTGGTCGAGTCCCACGAAGTTCACGGAGAACGGCGCCCGGATGTCCTGGGCGCGGAAGTCCGTGAACGACATCGCGAACGATCCGATGATCGGCACGACCATGAACGCCGCGAACACGATCACGAACGGGAGCGCGAACCCCCACGCGATCAGGCCCTGCCGACGTCTGCGAGCGGAGTGGCCGCCGGCGGGGCGGCGACCACGGCCGCGACCGGTGGCGGCGGTGGCCGCTCCGGTCGCGGCCAGTGATGCCTGAGTCATGCGGCTCAGCCCACTCCGAGTGCGTCGGCCTTGCTCTGCAGCTCTTTCATGGCGTCTGCAGGGCTCTGGGTACCGAGGCGCACCTTCTCGAGGACGGCGTCGCCGGCGGCCGCGACCTGGACCCAGGTCGTCGTGGCGGGCACGGACTTGGCGGTTTCGAGCTGCGTCCCGAAGGCCTTCAGGTTCGGCTGGGATGCCAGCGCGGCATCCTTCCACGCGGCCTGCACGGCCGGGAGGTCACCGGTCTTCTCGTACCACTGCACCTGGGTCGTGGGGTCGGTGAGCCACTGGGCGAGCTTCCACGCCGAGTGCGCGTTCTTCGAGTTCTTGAACACGGTGAGGTTCGCCCCGCCGCTGAAGGACGTCGAGGACTCCTTGGTGGGGAGCACGGCGGTCGTGAACTTGTCGGAGAAGCCGGCGCCGCCGACCTTCTCCAGCGAGCCGATCATGAAGGGTCCGTCGATGAGCATGGGGGTGTCGCCCGAGACGAAGTCGTTCTCCTGCGCGCCCGAAGACCGATCCGCCGAGGGGTTCGCGATGCCCTTCTGGAAGAAGCTCTGGTAGTACTGGTACGCCTCGACCATCTGGGGGGTGTCGAGGGTCCACTTCGAGCCGTCCTCGAGCGTGGCACCGTTCGACCACGGCATCCAGAGTGTGCCCTGGAACGAGTCGTTGCCGCCCGGCAGGCGGATGCCGTACTTGGCGCCCGCCTTGGCCTGCAGATCGGCCGCCATCTGCGACAGCTCGTCCCAGGTCGTCGGGGCCTTCGTCCAGCCGGCCTGCGCCGCGAGGTCGGTGCGGTAGTAGAGCACGCGGGTGTCGACGTACCACGGCACGCCCGTGGCCCGGTCGCCGACCTTGGTGGAGCCGACGGCACCGGGGAACGAGCCGGACGTGTCGAGGTCGGTCGGCACCGACTGGAAGGCATCGGCGAAATCGGCCATCCAGGTCGAGCCCATCATCGCGATGTCGGGCGTCGTGCCGCCGGCGATCGCGGTCTGGATCTTGCTGTACGCGGCATCCCAAGGAATGGCGGTGACCTCGACCTTGACGCCCGGGTTGGCGTCTTCGAAGGTCTTGACGAAATCGGGCAGCGCCTCGCCTTCGGCGCCCATGGCCCACAGGGTCACCGTGCCGGTCGCGGGCTCGCTGCCGATCGTGGTCGGCGCGTCGCTGCCGCCGTCTGCGGCGGTGTCGGAGCGACCGCATCCCGCGAGCGCGAGTGCCGCGACCGCGACGAGTGCGACCGCACCCAGCCGAACATGTTTCATGGTTCCTCCTCGAACGGGGACACCTGCTGCGGTGTCGCGCTCCACTGTAGTTATGCGCTTAAACCGCGTCAAGATTAAGCGCATAACTTCTTGGTCACGGCGACTGTCTCGCTTGCCGCCTCGCCTCCCGCTCCCGTTCGAAGGCGCCGAATCGCGGGTCGCGCGGGCATCCACCCACACATCGACGCCTCTGGCCTGGGGATGCCGGGCCCCGCCGACGTTCGAAGGCGCCAAGTTGCGGGTTGCGCCGGCATCCACCCACACATCGACGCCTGCGAACTAGGGATGCCACACCCCGCCGCCGTTCGAAGGCGCCGAATCGCGGGTCACGCGGGCATCCACCCACACATCGACGCCTCTGGCCTGGGGATGCCGGGCCCCGCCGCCGCTCGAAGGCGCCAAGTTGCGGGTTGCGCCGGCATCCACCCGCACATCGACGCCTCCGAACCAGGGATGCCACACCCCGCCGCCGCTCGAAGGCGCCGAATCGCGGGTCGCGCGGGCAGCCACCCGCACATCGGCGCCTCCGAACGAGGGATGCCGGGCGAGCAGCGGCCGGAAAGCGCAAACGACCGCGGCTACGCCGCGCCGTCGTCGAGGTTGTCCGAGAGGATGCCCAGGACGTGCGCCCGCACGACGCGAGCACGCTCGCCCAGGGCAGCCGCCACGGTGTCGACGAAGGCCTCGACGACGGCGGCGTGTGCGACGCGCGAGGTGTGGGCGAGCTCCTCCCGGAAGCTCACGCCGGTCGGGGCGATCACGAGCGACAGATCGGCGAGGTCGGCGAGCGGGCTCGATGCGAACGAGGTCAGCGCGAGGACCCGCGCTCCGGCCGCGCGGGCTCCCTCGGCGGCCCGCAGGCTCGCAACGTTGGCGCCCGAACCGCTGACGACGATGCAGACGTCGGCGGAGGTCAGCTGACGCGCCGCGATCTGCTGCGCGATGGCATCCGGGATCACTTCGGCGGGGCGGCCCACCGCGGTCAGGCGCATCGCGAGGTCGCTCGCGACGGGCGCGGACAGGCCGTTGGCCACGACCAGCAGGCGGGTCGCACCTGCCACGGCGGCGACCGCACTTGCGACGTCCGCATCGGTCATGAGACTGACCGCCGTCGACAGCGACTGCGCCGTGCGCGCGAGGGCCGCCCGCAGCTCGCCGACGGGACCGTCGCCGTGATCGGTCTCACGCTCGGGCTGCGCGCCGAGCTCGGCCGCGAGCGCGACCCGCAGCTGCGGGTATCCGCGGTAGCCGAGCGATTGGCACGCTCGCACGACCGAGGAGCGCGCCACGCCCGCCCGGTCGGCGAGCTGCTGCGCGGTGAGCTCCACGACCGCATCAGGCTCGGCGACGATGAGGTCGGCGACGCGTCGTTCCGTGGGCTGCAGAGCGTTGCGCATCGCGGCGATGCGCACCGTCGTCGGTGCGTCAACGGACACGCGGACCCTCCATGATTCGCCGGCGGAGCGCGCCGCTCGCGGCGTCGATCGCCATCGTCACGACGATGACCACGATGAGCAGCATCCCCACGGTGGACCACTCCCGGTACTGGGTGTAGGACGTCAGCATATCGCCGATGCCGCCGACGCCGATGAGTCCCAGAACGGCCGACGAGCGCACGTTGATCTCGAAGCGGTACAGCCAGAACGACAGGAACACCGGCTGCGCCTGCGGCCACACACCCCAGCGCAGCACCTGCGCCGTCGACCCGCCCGCGGCCCGCGCCGCCTCGATCGGCCCCGGCGGCACGGCCTCGACGGCTTCGTACCCCCACTTGCCGAGGGTGCCGATGCCGTTGACGGCGAGCGCGAGCGCGCCTGTGAGCGGCGTGAGGCCCGTCACCGACAGGATGATGATGGCGATGATCAGCTCGGGAACGGCGCGGATGACCGAGAAGACGAGCCGCAGGATGCCCCGCAGCCAGACCGGTCCGAATCCGCGAGCCGCGATCAGGCTGAGCGGCGTCGCGAGCACGATGCCGAGGATCGTGCCGACCCAGGCCATCTCGATGCTCCGCCACGTCTGCCAGAGCGCCTCGGGCAGCTTCGACCACTCCGGCGACGAGAACATGAGCCAGAGGTAGCGCCCGATGTCGGCGGGGAGGTCGGCGAGGCGATCCCAGGAGATCTGCACCGACCAGAAGGCGACGACCACGACGGCGGTCACGACGACCGCGGCGATCGCCCGCCAGGGCGAGCGGCGGCGCGCGGGGATCTGCAGCGGGCCGGAGCGGGAGGCGCGCGGAGAGGGCGGGGCCAGGGCGGTCATACGAGCCTCCGTCGGATGGCGTCGCTCGCGAGGTCGATCGCGACGACGACCACGAGCACCTCGAGGATGATGAGCGAGAGCTGGTCGTAGCGGTAGAAGGTGCGGACGGCGTCGATGAGCAGGCCGATGCCACCGGCGCCGACGAGTCCGAGGACGGTTGAGGCGCGCACGTTCAGCTCGAAGACGTAGAGGGTCTGCGAGACGAAGGCGGGCCAGGCATCCGGCACGGCGATCGCGCGGTTGATCTGCGCCTGGGTGCCGCCGGCGGCGCGGCCCGCTTCGATGGCCCCGGCATCCGTCGCGTCGATCGACTCGGAGACGAGCTTCACGATGATGCCGATGTTGAAGACCGCGAGCGCGATGATGCCCGGGAGGGCGCCGACGCCGACCATCGCGACCAGCACCGCCGCGTAGACGAGTTCGGGAACGGCGCGGATGACGTTGAGGAACGTCCGCACCGCGCCGCGGAACACCGGGTGCGGGTTCGTGGGGCGCGCCGCCCAGAACGACAGCGGCAGCGAGATCGCCGCGCCCACGACGGTGCCGAGGACGGCCATCTGCAGAGTTTCGATCATGGGCGCGACGGTGCGCGGGAAGAACGACCAGTCCGGGGTGAGCAGGGCGACGACCTTGGTGGCGCCGTTCCGCCAGTTGTTGACGATCGGCGCGATATCCAGGCCCACGCCGATGCCGGGGAGGCACGTGATCACCGTGATCGCGACGACGACGGCGATCGCGATCCACACGCCCGCGCGTCGCCGGGGACGGGCGGGAACGGCGAGGGCCGCGCTCATCGGTCCAGCCGATCGTCGCCGGTCAGCGAGCGCCCGTAGATGTGCTCGAAGTCGGCATCCGTCGCGCTTCCGGCCGGGCCGTCGAAGACGACCTCGCCGGCGCGCATGCCGATGATCCGCGCCCCGTACTGGCGAGCGAGGTCGAGCAGGTGGATGTTGACGAGCACCGTGATGCCGAGGTCGGCGTTGATGCGGCGCAGGTCGCCCATGACGCCGTGCGCCGTGGGCGGGTCGAGGCTCGCGACCGGCTCGTCGGCCAGGACGATGCGGGGCTGCTGGGCGAGGGCGCGGGCGATCGCGACGCGCTGCTGCTGCCCGCCCGAGAGCGCCGAGGCGCGTTCCCAGACCTTCGAGAGGATGCCGACGCGATCGAGTGCTTCGAACGCGATCTGCTTGTCGGCGTCGCGATAGGCGCCGACAAGGGTGCGCCACCGCGGCGTGTGCGTGAGGCGCCCGACGAGGACGTTGTTCAGCACGGTCGTGCGTCCGGCGAGGTTGAACCCCTGGAAGACCATGCCGATCTGACCGCGCAGGCCGCGCAGGCGAGCGCCCCGGGCGGTGTCGACGCGCCGGCCACCGACGGTCACGGCGCCCTCGGTGACGGGGACGAGCCCGTTGATCGTGCGGATGAGGGTGGATTTGCCCGATCCCGAAAGCCCGACGATGCAGACCATCTCGCCGGGAGCGATTTCGAGGTCGACGCCGCGGAGCCCCACGGTGCCGTTCGGGTAGCGGACGGTCACGCCGTCCAGGCGGATGCCCCAGGGCGCCGAGGCCGCAGCCTCGACGCCCTGGGTGTGGATCGCAGAGGTCACTTCAGGCCCAGCTGCTCGGCGGCGCGGGCGACCACGTCGAGCGAGGAGGGGTTGGCCGGGGCGAGCTTGGTGATCGAGTAGATGCTCTTGAGCACCGCCGAGCCGGCGTCGGTGTTCGAGTAGTCGGCGAGCGCCGTGCTGATCTTGTCCTGGAGCTCGGGCGAGAGCTTCGACGAGACCGCGACGCCGTCGTTGGGGATCGGGTCGCTCAGGGCGAACACGACGACCTTCTGGCCGACGTCGGGGGTGTCCTTCTTCACGATCGTGCGGGCGTCCCAGAAGCTGAAGCCGACCTCGGCGTCGCCCTTGTAGACGGCCATGACCGAGGCGTCGTTGGCCGTGACGGGGATCTTCTGGAAGCCGTTGTCGATGTCGACGCCCTTGTCCTTCAGCGCGAGCATCGGGTAGATGTAGCCGGCGGGCGAGCCGGGGCCGAGAACGGCGACCTTCGCGCCGGCGACCTTCGTGATGGCGTCGAGACCGCTCGGCGTGGCGAGCTTGTCGGTGCCGTTGCAGTACAGCATGCCGTCCTTGTCGACGGGGGTGTCGGAGCAGTACTTGCTCGGGTTGTTCGTCATGAACTGCGCCGGGTAGGTGATGGCGCCGTTGCGCTCGGTCTGCAGCACGACCTTCGCGCCGTAGCGGTCGCTCGCCTGCCAGAGCTGCAGCGAGGGCAGGAAGCCGATCTGGGCCTGGTCGGCGCCCATGGCCTCGACCGCGGCCTGGTAGTCCTTCGACACGACACCCGTGACGGGAATGCCGAGCTTCTCGGTCAGCATGTCGGTGAGCGGCTTGGCGGTGTCGACGAGACCGGCCTGGTCCTGCGAGGGAACGAGGGCGAGCACGAGCGAGCTCGGGTCGGCGGCGGGAGCGGCCGAGCCCGACGCGTCGGATCCGCCGCTGCTGCTCGAGCAGCCGGCGAGTGCGGCGGTGGCGATGAGGGCCGTCGCGGCCGTGGCCGCGAGACGGAGGCGGGTGATACGCATGGGGATTCCTTCGATGTCGGGTCGTGCGGAGCGAGGATCAGCGGGTGCGCGCGCGAGCGTGCACCCAGTCGGTCAGGGCGGGGAGGAGTTCGGGAAGGGTGCGGGCCTGGAAGTCGGGAGCGGCATTCGGATCGGGGTATCCCCCGACGAGCGCCGTGGCGTGTCCGCGTTCGTGGGCCGGCGCGAGGTCGTTGCGCCAGATGTCGCCGACGGCGAGGACCTGGGCGCGCTCATCGAGAGCGTCGAGCATCGCGGCGAGACCCGCGGGCTTGGCGGCGTCGACGACGACACGGTCGAACAGACCGTCGAGCCCCAGGGCCACGAGGGCCTCGGGAATGCGCACGCCCGGCGCGTTCGTGACGAGGATGCGCTCGGCGTCCACGTCGGCCAGGAAGGCGGCGAGTCCCTCGGGCGCGGCGATGGGCGCGTCCTCCGTGGCGAGGCGCGCACGGCTGGCCGCGTAGCCGCGCGCGAGGTCGTCGGCGCCCGCCCCGGCGGCGGTCGCCCGAACCCGCACCAGGTCGTAGGCGTCGATCGCGGCATCCGGGTCGACGACCTCGCTGCTCCCGGCATCCGCGCCCTCGGTGACGGCGAGATCCGCGACGATCTCATCGACGAACGAGGGCGCGAGCCCGGCCTCCGCGGCCACGGCGCGCGCGTAAGCCCGCACAGGGCCGTCACCGAGGGCGACGGTACCGTCGAAGTCGAAGATGAGGATCGGACGAGGCACGGAACTCCTTGGGCTGTCGGTGACGCGCCCGCGATTCTGGACGCTTCGTCCATAGTGAGGGATGCTTGTGGACGAAATGACCACGACAGATGAACAGCCGGTAAAAGATGGCGACCCGCTCCGGGCACTCGATGCTGCTGCCGCGCGCGCCGTCGTCGATCCGCACGCCGCGATCGAGGCGCTGCCCTGGCTGGGCGATTCCATCGATGCGGATGCCTCGGACGGGCGCTTCGCACGCTGGGGCCACTCCACCGTCATCGACGAGAACACCGGATCAGAGGTTGTTTCTGCGGACCTCTTCCGAGCGTTGCATGACCGAGCCGGCATCCCGGCGACGTTCCCTGTGGGCAACGCCGGGCTGTTGCACGTCTACGGCTATCTGCTGTCCACGACGCCCACCCCGTACGGGCTGAAGCGCGAACGCTGGCTCGACGGCGCCCTCGCGCGCGCCTACGGCCGCGCCGCGGACGCCTTCCTCCCGTGGACTCCGCCGTCGGCGACGGGCACCCTCCTGCGCCGCGTCGAGGCCGCCGCCGGAGCGCTCCTCGCGACCGGAGCCGTGCACGAAGAGCCCGCCGGCGATGCCGTAGGCCGCATCGCGATCGCCCGGCGCTCCCCCACGGGGCCGGCGGCCCTCGCGTACGCGCTCGACCGCGACGGCGAGCGCCGGCTCATCACGACCTTCCCCGTCGCCTCGCCCGAGGCGGTGCTCGCCGCGGTTCGCTCAGAAGGCCCACGGCTGCGCTGGAACGCCACACCCTGACCCGCTCCCGACCACCCCCTCATCCACCGACACGGCTCATCCACAAGCACGCCTCGCTCGCGGCGCCCACCCCGCTCGGAGGCGCCGATCGGCGGGTTGCACAGGCATCCACCCACACATCGGCGCCCCTGAACAAGGGATTCCAGGCGAGCAGCAGTCTCCCCCGCGGCGCCCACCCCGCTCGGAGGCGCCGATCGGCGGGTTGCACAGGCATCCACCCACACATCGGCGCCTCCGGACGACGCACCGGCGCCGCCGGCGGTCAGAGAGCCAGAGGGTCACACCCCCGGGGCATGCGCCTCGAGGAACTCGTAGAGGTCGGTCGTGTCCACTCCGGGGAACGAGCCCGTCGGCAGCGTCGCGAGAAGGGTGCGCGGGGTGCGCACGTTCGGCCATGCCTGGTCGCGCCAGGTCGTCTCGAGCTCGGCCGGGGCGCGCCGACAGCAGACCTCGACGGCGTGCCGCGACAGACCGCGATTGGTCGTCTCGCGCCCGAGGAACCACTTCGTGTCATCGAAGCGCACGCCCACCGACACGGAGTGCGCGCCCTCGCTCGATCCCTCGACACGGGCCGTGCACCAGTACGTGCCGTTGCCCGTGTCGGTGTACTGGTAATAGGGGTTGAACTTGTCGGGGATGTCGAAGACGACGCGGCTCGTCCAGCGCCGGCAGCACAGCTGCCCCTCGATCGATCCGAGCCGGTCGGAGGGGAAGTTCACGTCGTCGTTCTCGTAGGCCTTGGTGATCGTGCCCGACTCGTGCACCTTGAGGAAGTGCACGCGGATGCCGAGGTGCCGGGTCGCGAGATTGGTGAAGCGGTGGGCGGCGGTCTCGTACGAGACCGAGTAGGTGTCGCGGAGGTCTTCGATCGACAGCGCCCGACGCGATTTGGCCTCGTGCAGGGCCGGAACGGCATGGTCCTCGGGGATCAGCAGCGCGCCCGTGAGGTAGTTGGTCTCGACCCGCTGACGCAGGAACTTGGCATAGGAGTGGGGCTCGCTGTGGCCGAGGATCCGGCTGGCGAGGGCCTGCAGCACCGCGGTGCGCGAGTCGCCCTTGGCCGGCACCGTGCTCGAGAGGTAGAGCCGCCCGTTCTTGATGTCGGCGACCGAGCGGGTGGATGCCGGCAGGTCGGCCACGTAGTGCAGCGAGAACCCCAGGTGTGCGGCGATGTCGGATGCGCCGCGCTGGGTGAGCGGGCCACCCGGATGGTCGACAGCGGCGAGGATGGCGCGGGCACGCTCTTCGAGGTCGCCGAAGTAGTTGTCCTCGCGGCGCATGAGGTGGCGCAGTTCGACGTTCGCCCGGCGGGCCTCCTCCGGTGTCGCGGAACGCTCGTCGCCCAGCCGTTCGATCTCGCCCTGCAGGGCGAGAAGGGCGCGCAGCGCGTCGTCGGGCACCGACTTGCCGATCCGGAAGGGCTCGATCCCGAGCGCGCGGAACGTCTGCCCCTTCATCGCGCGTTCGAGGGCGATCTCGAGCGTCGCGCGCTCGTCGAGCGTCTCGGCTTCGAGCAGCTGGTCGACGGTCGCGCCGAGCGCACGGGCGATCGTGCGCAGCAGCGTGAGCTTCGGCTCGCGCTTTCCGGTCTCGATCATGGAGAGCTGGCTCGGCGCCCGCTCGACGGCGGCAGCGAGTTCGTCGAGCGTCATGCCGCGGGCGGTGCGCAACTGTCGGATGCGGCGGCCGATCGTGAGGGCATCCGCGTCGGGCGCGGTCGCGTCGTCTCCGGGGAGCTCCGACCCGAGGAGAACATCGTTGTTCGTCATGACCGGGAGTGTGTCACGAATGCAGAAGAACGGCAAAACTTCTCCCCCGAAGCTGCGGGTGCGGTGGCGTTTCTTCACGCACAGTGGGTTCACGCCCTCACCGGCGGCGCGGGGCGTCCGCCTCTCGCAGATCACTACGACACAGGAAGACAGGGCCATGACTCCCACCGCCACGGGCATCGAGCCCACGACAGACCGCCCCACCACGGGGCCCATCCCGACGACCGCGATCACCGTCACGGGCCCGCTGCGCGAGCGCTACGACGAGATCCTGACGCCCGACGCGCTCGCGTTCCTCTCCGAGTTGCACGCGCGCTTCGCCGGCCGTCGCCACGACCGTCTCGCCGATCGGATGCGCCGCCGCTTCGAGATCGGCAACGGTCACGACCCCCAGTTCCGCGCCGACACGGCACACATCCGCGAGGACGCGGAGTGGCAGGTCGCCGGCGCCGGCCCCGGACTCGAAGACCGTCGCGTCGAGATCACCGGGCCGACCGACCCGAAGATGACGATCAACGCGCTGAACTCCGGCGCGAAGGTGTGGCTGGCCGACCAGGAGGATGCCACGAGCCCCACCTGGCGGAACGTCATCGAGGGCCAGCTGTCGCTGTTCGACGCGATCCGCGGCCAGCTGTCGTACACGAGCCCGGCCACCGAGACCGCACCGGGCAAGGAGTACCGCGTCACCGCCGAGCGCACGCCCACGATCGTGATGCGCCCGCGCGGCTGGCACCTCACCGAGAAGCACATCGAGTTCACCGACCGGGCGGGGCGCCGCATGGCCGCATCCGGCTCTCTGGTGGACTACGGCCTGTACTTCTTCCACAACGCGCAGCGGCTGATCGAGAACGGTGTCGGTCCCTACTTCTACCTGCCGAAGATCGAGTCGGCCGAAGAGGCGAAGCTCTGGGACGACGTCTTCACCTTCAGCGAGGACCGCCTCGGCATCGCGCACGGCACCATCCGCGCGACGGTGCTGATCGAGACGCTGCCGGCCGCGTTCGAGATGGAGGAGATCCTCTTCGAGCTGCGCGACCACATCGCGGGACTGAACGCCGGTCGCTGGGACTACATCTTCTCGATGATCAAGAACTACCGCGGTCGCGGGGCGCGGTTCGTGCTGCCCGACCGCAGCCAGGTGACGATGACCGTGCCGTTCATGCGGGCCTACACCGAACTGCTCGTCCAGACGTGCCACAAGCGCGGGGCGTTCGCGATCGGCGGCATGAGCGCCTTCATCCCCAACCGTCGCGACCCCGAGGTGACCGCGCAGGCGTTCGAGAAGGTGTCGGCCGACAAGAAGCGCGAGGCCGGCGACGGCTTCGACGGAACCTGGGTCGCCCACCCCGATCTGATCCCGGTGGCCCGCGCCGAGTTCGACGCCGTGCTCGGCGAGCGCCCCAACCAGGTCGACCGGCAGCGCCCCGAGGTGCATGTGAAGGCATCCCAGCTGATCGACGTGCACATCGGCCTGCCGATCTCGGCATCGGGGGTGTACGCGAACGTGTCGGTGGCGATCCGCTACATCGAGGCGTGGCTGCGGGGGCTCGGCGCCGTCGCGATCGACAATCTGATGGAGGATGCCGCGACCGCCGAGATCAGCCGCAGTCAGGTCTGGCAGTGGATCCACCAGGACCGCTCCACCGAGGACGGCACGAGGATCACGCGCGACTACATCGAGGGACTGATCGGGCGAGTGCTCGGCGAGGTCGAGCGTCGCGAGGGCGACCGGTTCGACGACGCCGCGACGATCTTCCGCGAGGTGGCGCTCGGCGACGACTTCCCCACGTTCCTGACGCTGGGCGCGTACGCCGACTACCTGACCGACTGAGTCCGGTGACACGAGGGGGTGGATGCCGCGGCATCCACCCCCTCATTCGTCCCTCTTGACGTCTTTAGCTAATGACATTAGCTTTATGGCTATGCCAATGCTCCCCGTCGAATCCGCCTCCGCCGCGTTCGCGCGCCTCGAGGTTCACCACCTGCAGCGCCCCGAGGGCCGGATCGCCTACCGGCTCGTCGGAGAGGGTCCTCTCGTCGTCTGCGTGCCCGGCATGGGCGAGATCGCGGCGAGCTTCCGCTACACATCGCCCGCGCTGCAGGCCGCCGGGTTCCGCGTCGCGGTGATGGACCTGCGCGGCCACGGCGAGTCCGACGCCACGTTCTCGTCGTACGACGACGTCGCCGCCGGCACCGACATCCTCGCCCTGATCGCGCACCTCGGCAGCCCCGCCGTCGTCGTCGGCAACTCCATGGCGGCCGGCGCGGCGGTGTGGGCCGCCGCCGAGGAGCCCGAGGCGATCCGAGGGTTGGGCCTCGTCGGCCCCTTCGTCAGAAACGCGCCGACGAACCCCGTCGCCGTCGCATTCTTCCGCGTGATGATGCTGCGGCCGTGGGCGCGCGCGGCCTGGCTCGCCTACCTGCCGCAGCTCTACCCCGGTCGCAGACCGGCCGATTTCGTCGAACACCGCGATGCCATCCGCACCGCGATGTCGCGCCCGGGGGCGACCGCCGCTTTCGCGCGGACGACCCGCACCGACCACACCCCGGCGGAGACGCGCATTCCCGATGTCACCGCGCCGACGCTGGTCGTGATGGGCACCGCCGACCCCGACTTCACCGACCCCTCCGCCGAGGCCGCGTGGATCGGCGAGCGTCTGCACGCCGAGGTCGTGCTCGTGGAGGGCGCCGGACACTACCCCCAGACAGAGGAACCCGAGCAGGCCTCCCCCGCGCTCGTGGCCTTCTGCCGGGAGGTCACGGATGCCTAGGGCCGGGCTCACGCAGGATGCCGTGATCGCGCTCGCGCTCGACGCCGTGGACGAGGTCGGCAGTGACGCTCTCACTCTCGCCGAGGTCGCCGCGCGCGCCGGGGTCCGGGTTCCCAGTCTGTACAAACACATCGCGTCGATCGAGGTGCTGCGCGATGCCGTCGCAACGGCGGCGACCCGCGAGCTCGCGCACGAGTTGCGACGCGCGGCGGTCGGGGTGTCCCGCACCGAGGCGCTCGCCCGACTCTGCGGGGCATATCGGGCTTATGCCCTCCGGCATCCGGGACGCTACTCGGCGACGCAGCGCGCACCCCGACCCGGCGAGCGCCGCGACGACGCGCACGCGGGGGCGGCCGCAGAGGTGCAGGATGTGGTGTCGGCGACGCTGCACGGCTACGACATCGCCGACGACCAGGTGATCGATGCGACGCGCGCACTGCGCGCGGCGCTGCACGGATTCTGCATTCTCGAGAACAACGGCGGCTTCGCGATCCCGGTCAGCATCGACGAGAGCTTCGATCGGATGGTCGCCGGCTTCGACCGGATGCTGTCGACCTGGTCTGTGTGACACGCACCTCGGAACCGACCCGATGGGCTCATACGCGCCGCCCAGCGGACAGAAAGCAACCGATCGTAGCGTCCTGCCATGAGCCTTCCCCCGGTGCCCTCCGCCGCACCCGAACGCTATGCGCTGGTGAGCGGGATCTCGGCGTACCGGCTGTCGCAGATCACGCGCCGGGTGACCCTCGTCCTGACGCTCCTCTGGTTGATCGTCGGCCTCGGCGCGGGCGTCTATCTGGGCGCGCGCGGGCGCGCCCCGCTCACCACGGGCGACATCGCACTTCTCGTCGCGGTCGGCTTCGTTCCCCTGGCGGTCGCCGCCGCACTCACCGGTGTGGCCGCGCGACGCGACAGAGCCGAGGGCGCGGCCGGTTACACGACCCGCACGACGGGGCGGACCTCGTTCGACCAGGTCGACCCGACGACCGGGATCGTCGTGCGGCGGGCCTTCTCGGCCGTGTACACCCCGGTCGCAGGGTCCGCCGCGACGTCAGCGACACCCGGCCCCGCGAGGACTGCGTCGGCGAATCTCTCGGCGAGCGCCTCGGGCACCGAGTACTTTCCCGTGCCGGCGGACGCCCGACGCTCGGCCGCCGTCACCTACACGATCGCCGTGGCGATCTTCCTCGGCATCCTGCTCGCGCTGCTGCTGCCGGTGGCGTTCACCGTGCGGGGCGGGCACGACCGCGACATGTTCCTGCTCACCGTCACGGTGACGCTCGCGGGAGTCGCGCTCATCATCACCGGCACCCTCGTCGCCGTCGCCCGGCAGTCTCGATCCCGCGTGCGCCGCGTCGCGGCCCTGCGCCCGGCTGACGTCGTCTTCCTCTCCCCGCGCACCCCCGAACTCACCCGGGCGCTGAGGGCTGCGGCCCTGCCGTCCGACGCCGTGAGCTTCGGGGGGCGCCTCGTGGTCTCTGCCGGCTCCGACGGCATCGCCCTCTGGCGGGGCAGCACCCGGTACGGACCGCGATTGACCCTCGGGTGGGACCGCATCGAGCGCGTCCAGGCGGGGCGACTGATGGTCGCCTCCGGTCGAAGCCAGGCGTCGTACCGAACGGCGCACGTCTTCGTGACGGCGACGCCGCATCCGATCGACGTACCGCTTCCGATCCTGAACTCCCGCGGACTCGCAGCGGCGTCCGCGCCCTACGCGAACGAGGTCATGGGCGCTCTGGCCCGCTACGCCCCCGTCGACGCCGAGCAGGGCTGAGCGCGCAGGCATCCCCACCGCCGAGCGGATGCGACGGCGCCCGTCGGATGCCTCACTCGCGGCCGGGATCGATCGGCGCGAACCGCCCGAGCCCGCCGCCGAGGGTGAGGCGAGAGGCGGCGAGCGACCCGGCGACGGCGAGGAAGATCGGCAGCAGCAGCGTGAACCCGGTGCCGGTGAACTCGATGATCAGCGCGATCGCGGTGAAGGGCGCGCGCATGTTCGAGGCGAGGAAGGCACCGGCCGCGACGATCGCGAGCGCTGTCGCGTCGGCCCCGGGCCAGATCAGCGCCCAGCCGGCGGCCGCGGCGGCGCCGAGGGCGGCACCGATCGCCACCGAGGGCTGCAGCGTGCCGCCGATCGCACCCGAACCGAGCGAGACCGAGGTCGCGACGTACTTCATCACCGCGAGCACGAGCAGAAGGTAGGCGGGTTGGGCGAGATCGAACCCGGCCGTGGCGAGCGCGCGGCCGTTGCCCAGGATGAGCGGGAAGAACGCACCGAGCACGCCCACGGCCGCGAAGGTCAGCGGAAGGAACACCAGGAGCTTCCATCCGGTCGGACGCCGCTTCGACAGCCGTGCCGTCACGGCAGAGAAGCTCGTCGCCCCCCACCCCATGAGGGGACCGATCACGATCGCCGCCGCCAACAGCGACGGGCTGACCTCGACGGGGGCCACCTGGTACAGCGAGTGATCGCCGACGAGCGGACGGGCGACGTAGGTCGCCACGGCGCTGACGGACAGGGCGACGACGGCGGCACCGGCGCTGAAGCGTGCGAGCAGGATCTCGATCGCGAACAGCGCCCCGGCCAGCGGAACGTTGTAGACGGCGGCGAGTCCCGATCCGGCCGCCGAGGCGATCAGGATCGTCGACCACCGCGCATCCAGACGGAACCAGCGCACGAGCTTCGAGCCGGCCATCGCCGACAGCTCACGCGGCGCGACCTCTTTTCCGATCGACGCTCCGAGACCGACCGACGTGACCTGCAGCACCGTGTCGACGAGGGTCTCGATCGCCGGCATCCGCTGCCCGGCGACGCCCTCTTCGACGCTCGCGATGCGCCGGCCGAAGCGGCGGACGAGGTACCAGCCGACCGCGGCGATCACACCGGCGGCCGACACGGTGACCATCGGCAGCCACCACGGGGAGGGCGAGGCGAGCCCGTCGAGGAAGGGGCCTTCGCCGGCACCCCAGACGAGGTGCTCGATGGAGTGCACGATCCAGACCAGCAGCATCACCGCGAGACCGGTGGCGACCCCGGCGACGAGTGTCGCCAGCCCGAGCCGGACGAGCCCCCAGAGACCGGCCAGGCGACGCGTCCGGCGGGCACGGGGGTCTGCTGTCACGTCGTCACGTTAGCGCACCCGCGAGCGCCCACCCGCACGCCGACGCCCGCGACCACTACGCTTTTGCGTGTGACCGAACGCGCTCCTCTCTCCCGCAAACTGTCCGCCATCGCCGAGTCCGCCACCCTCAAGGTGGATGCGAAGGCGAAGGCGCTGAAGGCGGAGGGGCGTCCGATCATTTCGTACGCTGCCGGCGAGCCCGACTTCGCGACGCCGCAGTTCATCGTGGATGCCGCGGCCGAGGCCCTGCACGATCCCGCCAACTTCCGCTACACCCCCGCCGCGGGCCTGCCTGTGCTGCGCGAGGCGATCGCCGCGAAGACCCTGCGCGACTCGGGGCTCGAGGTGGCGCCGAGTCAGGTTCTCGTGACCAACGGCGGCAAGCAGGCGGTCTACCAGGCGTTCCAGGCCGTCGTGAACCCGGGCGATGAGGTGCTGCTGCCGGCGCCGTACTGGACGACCTACCCCGAGGCCATCGCCCTCGCGGACGGCGTTCCGGTCGAGGTCTTCGCCGGCGCCGACCAGGACTACAAGGTCACCGTCGAGCAGCTCGAGGCCGCCCGCACCGACAAGACGACCGTGCTCGTGTTCGTCTCGCCCTCGAACCCGACCGGCTCGGTCTACACCCCCGAAGAGACGACGGCCATCGGCGAGTGGGCGCTCGAGCACGGGATCTGGGTGATCAGCGACGAGATCTACCAGAACCTCGTCTACGAAGGTGTCCGTGCCGTGTCGATCGTCGAGGCGGTGCCCGCCCTCGCCGCGCAGACCATCCTCGTCAACGGCGTCGCGAAGACCTACGCGATGACGGGCTGGCGCGTGGGCTGGATGGTCGGACCGGCGGATGCCATCAAGGTCGCCGCCAACCTGCAGTCGCACCTCAGCTCCAACGTCAACAACATCGCACAGCGCGCGGCCCTCGCCGCTCTCACCGGCCCCCAGGATGAGGCCGAGCAGATGCGGCAGGCGTTCGACCGTCGACGCCGCCTGATCGTGACCGAGCTCGCGAAGATCCCCGGGGTCACCGTGCCCAACCCGCTCGGTGCGTTCTACGTGTACCCGGACGTCACAGGGCTGCTCGGACGTGAGTGGAACGGCGTGCGCGTGGACACCACGCTCGAGCTCGCCGATCTGATCCTCGAGCAGGCCGAGGTCGCCGTCGTGCCGGGCGAGGCGTTCGGGCCCTCGGGCTACCTGCGCCTGTCGTACGCGCTGGGCGATGACCAGCTGCTCGAGGGCGTGCAGCGCATGCAGCGCCTGTTCGCCTGAGCCGAGACGCGTCGGGGATCGCCTCGGACGCCTATCGTCGCGGTCGGCTGTCGCCGCGGCCGGCGATGACGCGAGAATGGATGCCATGCGCACGCTGCTGAACATCATCTGGATCGTCTTCGCCGGCTTCTGGTTGTTCGTCGGCTACGTCCTGGCGGGCGTGCTGCTGTGCATCCCGATCATCACGATCCCGTGGGCGATCGCCTCGTTCCGCACGGCGGGGTATGTCATCTGGCCCTTCGGGCGCACGATCGTCACGAAGCCGACCGCCGGCGTCGGATCGTTCCTCGGCAACGTGATCTGGGTGATCTTCGCGGGGTGGTGGCTCGCTCTCGGGCACCTGACGAGCGGCATCGCCCTGTGCCTGACGATCATCGGCATCCCGATGGCGATCGCGGACTTCAAGATGATCCCGATCTCACTCATGCCGCTGGGCAAAGACATCGTCTCGACCCGCCAGGGCGCCTTCGACCGCACACTCTGACGCCTCATCGCGCGGCACGCTCCCCGACATCCCCCGCGAAACCTCCCTTATGTACGCTTTTAGGGCGTTTTCCGGTACATAAGCGAGGTCTCGCGGGGATCAGGGCCCCGGCGACAGGTGACACGACGGCGACGCATGACACACGATGACACGGGTCGCCACGGGACGACGCGGGGCGTCACCGGGCGACATACGCCACCGCGGCCCGGCGCCGGCGCGATACCGTGACAGCGTTCCGGATGCCTCTCAAGGTCCGGACATCGCGGCGATCCGGGTGGTCCCGGGCACCGGCTCATACCCGGTCGCGTTGCGGGTTCGACTCCCGCCGTCGCGTCCACTCTAAAGAGCCCGCGATCTCAGTCATAGCAAGGGATCGTGGCCGCTCAGTCGGCGCCGGAATGCGCTAATGGACGCGGTTTGGACACAATCGAGGTCGTACGAGCCTGGTCGAGCGCGGCCGAAACGGCATCGACATCGTCATCAAACAGGTCTGCGTACACGTCCAGCGTCATGGCTGCGGAAGCGTGGCCGAGCATCCGCTGGACCGCCTTAACGTTCGCTCCGGACGCGATCGCGAGCGACGCCGCGGTGTGTCTCAGATCGTGCACCGTCATCCGGGGCAAGCCGGCATTGGCGAGCGCACGCATGAACCACGAACGCGACGTGCCGGAAGAACGCGGCCGCTGCATGTATTCGTCGCCTTCGCCGAACAGCAGGGCGCGCGGCTCCTTGCCCGCAGCAAGCTCGCCAAGCGCCTCTGCGAGGAAGTTGGGATAGCCGACGGAGCGCAGCTCGTGGGTCTTTGGAGAGCCGACATGCAGCTCGGACCCGACCCGCACAGCGTTCTCGTTGACCGCGAGTCGGCGGCGGTCGAGATCGAGATCACGCACACGGAGCGCCGAAAGCTCACCCCACCGAAGGCCCGTGTATGCCGCCGCGTACACGATGGTCGCGTGCGCTGGGCCGGCGGCGCGAGCAAGCCGGTCGACTTCGTCGTGGCTGAGGTACACATGGCGCTTCTTGCTCTTGCGCGGGAGGTCGACGCCTCGGGCTGGGTTGCGCGCGATGCGACGATCCCGAACCGCCACGTCGAGCACAGCGGCGAGAACGCCGTAGACGCGAATCACCACCGTTGCGCTCTTCGGTCGTCTCGCCACCTCGGCCGTCCTGGCGTGATAGCGACGGACCGTGCGTGCCGTCCCCGCACTCACCTGAGTGATCCACTTCTGCACGTCGCTGTGTGTAACTGCCCCGAGCGGGACTGAGCCCCACCGAGGCTCAACGTAGACGCGCCAGGCGTCGTCCAGCAGCTTGTAACTGGACGGCTTGAGCTTCATTCGCTTCACATCGAGCCAGTCGGGAGCGAGTTCACCGACCGTCACGCGCGACCCCGCGGGGTCGATGAAATCCCCGGTCTGCATCTGGGACTCGACCGAGATCAAGTATCGCTCGGCCTCGCGTTTGGTCCTGAACCCGCGCTTCGCCCCTTGCCGATGGTCAGGTCGTCGATACCGGACGCGATACCGCCGTCCACTGGCTGTCTCATACTGTTCAATGCTTCCCATGCCCGCACCTCAGAGCGCTATTTGCAGATCATCTCTGCAATTCAACATATACACCATTCGGTGTCTAGAGTCGCGGACATGAGCCGGCGCTCGTGGCAGGCCTAGATGCCGGTTGCGCGCTGTGCCCGGACGCTCGCGAGAGGCTCGACGACGCGAGAAGCGATGTCCAGGCCGGAGGATATGTGTTGTCGTCATGTCCTCCGCCATGCACGGTGCGGATAGGCTGTCGGTTCACGGCTCAGGATGGGGACTGGATGATTCCGCAGGTGCTGATGGGGGTTGGCGCTGTCGCGCTGGCTGCGTTCGGTATCGGTGCCGCGGTCAAGTCAGCGAAGGAGACGGCGCAGCGGCGCGCGACGCCCGTGGAGTGGGATCCGCGCTTCTCGCGAGAGGCCTTTCAGGACTTCATCAACAAGACGACGCAGAGGCTCCCCCGCGTGTACGCGAGCCACGCCGACGGGCTCATTGTCACCATCCACGTCAAGTCGAACACCGGACTGACGAGCTGGAAGGCGGAGGTCGACTTCTGTGACTATGGGCGCCTCACCGGCAAGTACTGGATCACCTCGGAGAACACGCAGTCTCCCATCCCGCAAGCGCTCGCTGATGCCGTCGTGGCTGAGGTGCACACCCGGCAGGGGATACAGAATCCCGTCGCTTAGCTTTCGAGCGGAAACTAGCTTCCAAGGCCCCGGCGACTGGCGATCGAGATCGCAGGCGAATAGGCCCTCAACGCATATGCCCGAATGAAGATCGGCTGTCGAGGCGGCGTGAAGTCCCATCAGCCTCCGAGGAGCGTCGCGACATTTGTGCCGTTCAACTGGTGACCCAGGGCCCGCTATGTTCCGGGAGCCCGGACGCAGCATGCTCGGTCACGATGGCGCTGTTGCATTGCGCCGTGCCAACGACTCGGCTACTCCGGAAGACTCCCCTCTGGGCTCGACGACTCCACCTGTGAGGGGGCAGCGCCGAGGAAGTAGGCATCTGCTTCAGCAAGGGTGTGGAGAATCTGCTCCTCTGCCACGCCAAGAGATCGAGCGAGTTCGATTGAACCGAGGAGCTGGAGTTCGATATTCGCGGTGATGTCGAAGGCGCGATTCTGGAGGTCGCGGTAGTAGTCGTGCTCCACGAGGATGCGTTCGTACTCGGCCTGGAGTTCCGCATCGAGCCCGTCTACGTACGCATGGATTTCAGCTTCGCGCGCGCTGATTGCGTCGTTCTCGACCCTGCTCAGGAATTTCTTGCCTTGGCCGAGGATCATGCTCGCCGCGATGGAGCCCACGACCGCTCCAAGGATCGGGATCGGGATGAGAACTTGGCCGAGCGATGCTCCTACCGCAGCGCCCGCCGCCTCGATCGCGTTGAAGAACACGAGGTCGGCGAACTCATCGTCATCGAGCTTCCCGGCCCTCCGGTTTGCCGCAGCGGTTGCGAGCCCGATCGTTCCCGAGGCAACGGCGGCGGCGGCGGGCGCACCCATCCGACAGACCTGTGTGAGTCCGTAGATCGCAAGACCCGAGACGCCACCTTTGAGTCCACCCCGAGCGGTCTCAATGCCTCCCTCGCGCCAATCGTCCTTGCCGAACTCCCAGATGTGGGTGCCCTCGCGGTGCCGGCGGTAGAGGTACATCCCAAACGACAGCGCGCCCTGGACTGCGGCCGCCGTGCCAGCAACTTTCGCCGCCTCGCCCCAGGACGGCGAGGCCTGTTGAGCTGCGCTGGCCCGCGTTGTATCAGAATCGTCCCTGACACGCTGTCGCTGCTCTTCCGCTCGTTGACGCATGGCGGCGGTTTTCTCGTCCAAGGTGTCGCCGATCGCACCTCGTTGGACCTCGGCGTACTCCAACTTGGAGGGCCTCATCCAGTTGGTGTACGACTCTCCGCGCGCAGTGCTCTCCTGCTCGATGAACTCGCGGATTGCGTTGACCTTCCTAGCGGACAGGACTGATCCATCAACTTCGAGGTACGTCTCACCTCGCATGATTCGGTCGAAGACCTCGAAATGGTTCTGGGGGAACATCATCTTCATGTCGCGGTAGTGGACCGACTGAAGAAGCTCGTTATACGGGTTGGCGTAGAACTTCATCTGCACTGGAACCCCCCACGAGCTGAGGTCGGCTGGGCCATTGTTGGCGAGTACGCGGGTCAAAGGTCGGATGCCGTTGATCGCGCGCTCAGCATTTGTGACTCCTGCTTCCGCGTACTCGGCGATGAAGCCGTGTACTCCTGTCGAGCCACCGCGGTTAGCGTTAATGATTCCCTGCGCGTTGATTCGTGCCAGGTCAAGGTGGAGTACTGCCCGGGCCTCCCGTGACGCCACCGTGGCGAGCTCGTCGGTTTCGCTGACGAGAATCTGTTCCAAGGTCGATACGAATTCCGCGATTCGCGTTGATTCGAGGTAGTTGACCTGCGCTGCGATGCCCTGCGTGACTGCGTTGTCGGTAGCGCTATGCCTCGGCATCGACTGCGATCTCCTTGTTGATCAAGCGTGCGAGGGCGAGGTTCGTGTTGACGAGGGCCGCCGCCAGCCGTTTCTCGTCGTCGGAGAAGGACTGATAGTCCGCAGTGGGAACTTGGCTGCTTAGCCCGGCGACTTGCTCCATCTGGGTCACGGTCAGGTCTAGCAACGCGTCGACTTCGGCGGTCGTTTGGTCGAAGCGCCGGATTGCGGCCTCGACGTCCAGTCGCTCCTTGTTCACGTCGTCTGCCGCCTTCTTGTTCTCCACGGCGGCGGCGGCGCCGACGCCGATTGAGACCAGTGCCGCCCCGGCCGCGATAGTCCAGCCGACCGGCCCAGCCAAGGCGAGCAGCGCGGTGCCCGCCGCCATTCCTCCGCCGCCCGCGACGAGCGTGCCCCCACCGAGCCAAGCGAGCGCCGCGCTCGTCGCGGCTGCGCCGGACAGGCTCGCAATGGCCGTGCCGGTTGACGCAACCCCAAAGGTCGTGGCTACACCCATCGCAACCGTCGGACCCATGGTCGCTACCGCCACGCCGAGCGCGCCGAGCGACGCGCCCGCCGCAGAGCCCTTGGCGTTTCGCTTCGCCTGCGCCGCGGCTCTCTTGATCTCACTCTGTTTGCCCTCGAAGGAGCGGATCTCCGCGGTAGTCCGTTCCAACGAGACCTTGAACTCGCGAGGCACATTGGTGAGCATGTTGATGTGGTCGGAGATGGCCCGGACCTGCTGCGCAGCCCCCACGCGGAGGCTGTACAGCGCACCTACAGCAGTCTCGAACTTGCCAGTCGACGCGACATACCGCTCGACCGCTTCGTTGAAGCCCTCAACGGCACGCTTCCGCAGCTTCGAGTTGAACAACACGCACTCCATCCCCAGGTGCCTAGACAGACATTAGGGTATCCGCGGTGTATGACATCGAACCGGTGCGGTTGTGCAGCGCAGGTATTGGCTCCGTCAGATTCATGGCGCCCGCCCGCACTGCTCCACCAACGGGCATTGTCCGATTAGGGATCCCGAGCGAATCGACATGCCGCTCCTCGATCGTTCGGCGAGCCCGTGGGCCGGTCCCGCTGAGCGTCGTGACCTGAATCAGCGTGAGCGACCGACCCCGTACATGTTCTTATTCCTGCGCGTACATCCCACCCGCGGTCAGCAGGCTGCGAAGGCGCGCGCGGTAGGTCACGACGCGCTCGTAGGTTAGGTCGATTGCGTCCCCCAATCGGAACGCTCCACTACCGGCGCTCTCAAGTCTCGTGAGTTCTTCTGATCGACCACTACCTGCCCGTGCACGACCAGGTTGCGCACAACGCAGACTTCGACGGCGCCGGCGCGTCCATCGGTCACGTCGAGACACTCCCGCCCCGAAGCCCGCAGCAGCCTTCCACCCCAGTCCTCTATCCCCGCGACAGTTCTCGATTCGAGATCGAGCCGTTCCAGCGCCGCTTGGCGTGAGTGACACAATGGGGCTACACGTCGTCAAGGAGGTCCGTCGCTATGACGTCCACGCCTCCGCCACCTCGCGGATCGCAGCCACCGCCGCCTCCTTCGTTCCAGGCGCCGCGAAGCGCTCAACCACCGCCCCGACATCCGCGGCAACCCCCTCCCCCACCAACTCATAGGCGCGTTTCGCCGCCTCCCCCAACCTCATGGGACGGTGCGCCGCCGACTATTGCTCGGCGCGCGGGAGGCCAATCCGCACCCGAGGGCGACAAGAGCTACGTGGCGACAGTCGTCTTGTCCTATCTATTCGGCATGTTCGGCGCCGATCGCTTCTATCTGGGCAAGACCCGGTCAGCGCTGGTGAAGCTGTTCACGCTCGGCGGGTTCGGATACTGGTGGCTCATTGATCTACTGATCACTTTGTTCGGTGGCCAGCGTGACGCCTGGGGCCTACGTCTGCGTGGGTACGAACGGCACAAGAAGACCGTGTGGATTGCCCTGGGAGCATTGTTCGGGGTTTCGCTCGTCGGCGGCCTCGTCGCCCTCGCTGCGACGGCATCGGTCGGTGAATCCGGCCCTACGCCGTTTGGTTGGATTCTCCTCTCGACAGCCGCCGCCGCGGCCGCGATCGGTGGAGTAGTCGTGCTCGTCCGTCGTCGAGCTCGGCGGGTACCGTCCAGCTCGGCACGACGGCCCAACTCGGTGCCACCGAGCATCTGGTCGTATCTCGAACGAATCGCCGTGCTCCGCGCAAAATACGTCACCCGCTCGGCGGGCGGTGATGACGTTGCTGGTTCTGTGATTCAACAGCTCGACTCGCTAACATCGAACACGTCAGAGTTGTTTACTCGTCTGGCGGCGAGGTCCGAGAAGTCGCAACGAGACCGAGCCCGCCGCGAGTACGAGGACAAGCTCGGAAAGCTCACCGCGGCACTCGACGACGACTACCTCTTGGACGTCCTGGCGAGCCCGCGTTTGTGGGACGATCCCGAGCAACGCATCAGCGACGTGCGCGCCGCGGTTGCCGCCGTCGATGCTCAGCTCCTCGCCAACGTGCGCCAAGTAAACGCTCGGAAGGGAATCGTCTTCACCGTTGCGATTGACGGTCTGATCGGTCCTCGCAAGGCAATGGATGACTGGCAGCGCGATTTCGATCGCGCAGCCCGTGACGGCGATTCACCGCCGATGCTTTAGACCCAGCTCTGCCCGTTCCACCAGCGGGCCCTTCCGGAACCATCGTCGTACATCCCGGGAGCGGCCGAAGGGTTCGTCGTGCTGCGGACGGCGAGCCGCTCCGCCCGGTACTCGTCGGTCCATTCCGAACCGGTCCACCACCGTTCCTGTCCGGAACCATCGTCGTACCACCCGGCCCGCGCGGTTTCCAGCGCCGCTTGGGCGAAGCCAGGATCCGCTTCGAGTGCATTGTTCAACTGATCCGAGAACTGCTGAGGCGTGAGGGATGCCAGGTGCTGCTGCCACCCAAGCAGCTCATCTCCGGCATCCTCGATGCGTGCCCTCGATAGAAGCCGCCACTGCTGTTCACTGATCGCTCGAGCGAGCAGCATGGCGCGCATTCGCTCCTGCCATTCGGCGCTGCTCATCGCGATCCGCGGTACGTCGTTGCTCACGTCCATCGCCTGCGAAGTCGACTCTACAAAGCTCTGGCCGCCGGCCTGCGGAGCACCCGAGGTGAGCGCACGTGCTGGCTGGAAGTGCTGAGTCCATGCGATGCCGTCCCACCATCGTTGACGACCGGAGCCATCGTCATACCAGCCTGCAGGTGCGTCCTCGCTTCTTGGGGCGGGCTGGAAGTGCTCGGTCCAGTCAGAGCCGTCCCACCACCGCAGGCGCCCATCGTCTAGCTCATACCAGCCTGGCGGGGCCGCGATGGGCTCGACTCGCGACGGTAGCCGGCGGTGGTCGCGCCGGCGACGCCTCTTCTCCTGGACTGAGCCCGCTACCGACAGTGCACCGATCGTCAGTCCGATCAGAGCCAGCCCTGCGAGCGCGCCGCCCAGGCTAACCGTCTCGGACTCAGCCTGGAGTCGCTCGTTCCCCGTGCTTACGTATGACGGAGCAACGACTTCGTCGATTTCATCGTCGTCGCGCATACGCATGTCATACGCCAACGCTGAGAGGCTTCCATCGTCGCGCCGCGCTCCACCGGTAGCGAGGTCGTCTGGCGTGATCGGAGCCCCGTCCCTACCGACACGTGGCACCTTCGCGATGACCTCGATGAAATCCGCATGGTCGTCGCGCTTTGCCATACGTCCGCCACCTTGTCCCTTTGTGATGAGGTTAGTCGGCCCCTTCGCACCGAAAGTCCGGCTACGTTCCGCCAGTCTCCCACCGACCAAGCTCGAATCCGTCGTGCACGCGTCCGTGGTCGAGCCACATGCGCGCGCAACTCTCCGCCATAACCGACGACGAGAAAGTTCTCGCTGGCGACACCATGGGGTGACCGAGAACGTCCTGCTCCTCGCTTGCTACGCGATGCTCCTCGGTGGGGCGGTCAGGATACTCGAGCACGGCGCACCCATTCGTGCCATGCAGCTCTACAACATATCGTCGGTAGCCGAGTCGGACGATGCGCGCCACCCTCTCCTCGGAGGCGTCTGTCCACATCCAGAACTCGCGCGCAACGTCGGTCTTGTCCAGCAGAGCCAGTCCGATCCCGGCATATCCACGCGGATCCGGAATCGGGAACCAGGCGAAAACGTCTTCTAGTGCGCGACGCGTGATCACCCTACGGTCATGAATGACCCAACCCTCCGGAAGCGGTACCCATCCGTCCGACGCCCCCGGGAGCATCAGCGCACCGTTCCCACGATCGGGCCGCACGCGACGGTGGGCGAAGAAGTGAACTCGACAGTCACACGCCGAACCTAGCCATGGCGTCAGACATGGCATGCACCTCCGTGCGAGGCGGCTTACCGGAAGCGCGCAAGAGCCCCGATCACGGGCCGGCCAGGCGCCGCTCCGCGGGGCGGCGCCCCGGACAGACATGAGTTCCAGGAAGTGGCGTCCAACATGCCGGCGGTGTCGTGGGCTCACGCCATGATGAGCAGCATGAGACACGTCGCGAATTCGGCCGAGGCTATCCAACTTGCGCACGAGATCCTCGATGTCCGAAATAGACCTCTAGTCGTCATAAGCACGGGGCCGGACGGTGAGTATGACTTCGACCCCGAACACATCGCCCAGGAGCTCGACGGCGACGCGGATGTCGTAACGATACTGACCGGTGAGGCCTCATACGCCCTCGAAGGGCTCCTGCCAGCGAAGGCGCATGTGTTCAACGGCGCAGCAAGGTCGTACCCGCCGGACTTCGGGCGCGACCCCGACTGGCAACGGTCACTGCTCCGCTTCCCCGGACGCGTCGAGCAGGACCTCATCGATGACGCGCTCGCGCAGTTGACCGTCGCGCCCGTCGTTGCCCCGCCGCGACGCACTTGGGTGCGCGCGACCGTGGAACTCGTCTCGGGCGTCACGGGGAATGTCGCGCGCCTTGCCAACGGAGAACGGGTGATGGTCGTCGCCGACGAATTCCCCCCAACCCTCAAGCTCGCGGACGCGCTCGCGATCGGTGGCCCTGTGGAAGGGTGGCTGACCGACCGGGATCTGGCGCCCGAGCCGACCGTGGTTGACCTGGCACGTTTCACCGACGGAGCGGTCACACTCGCCCGCGTCGTGAAGGTCACGGGACTGAGCGCGACCCTCGCACTGTTCCCGATTGCCGCCGAGTATCGACTTCGTCGCCGCGATATCGTTCCCGGCGCCGATGCAGGAGAGAACGAGGAGGTGAAGGTCGGCGACGTCGTGCGCGTTGGACAGACAGTCCGTGCGCGCATAGTGCGGACAGGAGCCACGCTCGGCCTCTCGCTCGTCGACGTCGACGGTGACCGCACGTTCATCGACCCTCTCACTCTGCTGCGCGGCGGGACGCCGTGGCTCCGCGAAGGCGTCGACGCGTTGCCCGAAGCTCCAGTTCCGGCAGAGGATGCGCACGATCCGAGAGCTGTCGCCGGTTCGGTGCGACCGGCGACGCCAGTCGACATCCCGGATGCCGGCCCCACCGTTCCTACGCGGGAGCTCGCAGAACTGCGCGAAGAGGTCGCAGGACTCAAGGATGCATTCCACCGACTGGGCCGTGAGCTTCGCGCGGGCACCGACCTAGAAACCCTCGATCAGTTGCGCGACGAGTCAGCGGGCCTCTCGACCGAGCTGCACCGCGAGCGCGGCCTTCGCCGAGAGCGAGACAACATAATCGCTGGACTCCGTCAGGAGTTGCGCGAGGCCCGCGGCGCTCGCCCGGAGCCGGAAGCCGGTGGTTCACGAACTGCGCGGTCAGATTGGCCCGATGGTGAGTCATGGTTGCGACACGAGGTGACCAGCACGTGGGCGTCCCGCACCGGCGCCTCAGAGAAACGTCAATACCCTCTCAGGGAATACGTCGTCGGCCCTCGATTCCTGGAAAGCGTGAACGAACTCGGTGACGCATACACCGAGAAGATTCTTCGTGCGCTCGTTGACGTCCTAACCGGCCGCGCGCCCGAGATCCCCAGCCGCGACCTCCACCGTCTCCGCGAAGGGCAGGGCGGCAACGACCCGTACGTCACCCGGCGGGATGGCGGGACGTGCTGGCGCATAGCGCTCGAGCAGAACACTGCTTCCGCACGCCGGTTGCACTACTGGCAACTACCTGGCGGGCGCATCGAATTCAGCAGGGCAGTCGTCCACGACGACGTCGAGCCGTAAGGAACGCTCCGCGTCATTGCATCTGGGCGGCGAACGGCGGGTCGGCGACCCAGTCACGGCCTATCCGGCTGCCGCCGAGGAAGGGCAAAATCGCGAATACTCGCAGGTTCGAACCCGCGCCCCCGGTGCACAACGACCGCCTCAACTGACAGTGACGGGCCGTTGCTCGCTTGCCGCCGAACTGCCCGCCCAGCGAAGCGTGCGAGAACGCCCTCCGGCATCAAGAATGCCGGTGTCGATGCGAGGCGCGGGCGCATCGCCGGGAAGCGCGAACTCAATCCACGCGAGCGCAACTCCTCGCGGATTCAACTCACGCACGTCCACGTCAAGGTAGACGTCGGCTAGGTAGACGTACCCTCCCGCTCGCACCGTAGCCCGCTCTGCGAGCACAGGGATTGACCGCGGCCGCCGCGACGTGTTCGTCATCGAGATTGCGGCGCGCCAGACAGCCTCCACCACACGATCCTCGACGATGTGCGCCGGGTGCAGCTCGAGCTTCACGTGGTCGATCACGTATACGCGGCGAGCGCGCTGCTTCCACCGCACGAGGCCGACCGTCGATGCCATCGCGATGACGAGCACGGCCCACATCCAACCGTCCACTGCAGCCACCCCCTTGGGTATGCCCCAGGCATACTCCGGGCGTCGGACAGGCGACCCGTCAGAACTCCCCGATCGCCAGCCCGAGACGCAGGTATAGGTCGGTGATCGCCTCGTTGTCCGCGCTGTACTTGACCCAGACGCCCTTCCGCGACTCCCCCGGCACCATCGGGGGGTCGGCGATCACGAGGCCGGCAGCCTCGAGCTCGTTCAGCCGCGGTTGCACTGTCGTCGGGCCGAGATCCAACGCGTCGCAGATCGGGCCGACCGTGACGTCGGGGTTCGAGCGCAGGTACCGGAGGATCGCCGCCTTGACGAGGTTGCCGAGAAGGCCGATCGGATCTTGGGCATCTTCCGAGCCCGCTGGTTGCGCGAGACGAGGCATGACTCAAGTCTCGCGCACCGCCCGAGGCGAAGTCCAGCAAAGCACACAATTTAGTTGTTTACTTTCCGTCCATACTGCTATACCGTGTGGGCATGTCTACTCGTCGAGTCTCCGCAACCCTCGCGCGCATTACGCGCTGCGCGGCGTCGGCCGCGCGACACGTCGAGCGTGATCTGAACGACCGGGTCGCCGAGGCCAACCTGCGACTCCAGACCATCCCCTCCTCCACCGGCATCGATTCCTCGTCGGTTATCCACATCCTGGACAAAAGGCGCTACCGGGTCTGCGATGACGTGCTTAGGATGCCGACACGGCGACCGACGCGCGAGCCGTTCCACCCGTGCCCGGTGGCCGTCCTGAAAGATCAGGAGGCCTGACCGGTGATGATGAGCCAGAGTTCGGGACGCCGCGGAGTCGCATGGGCGATCATCGGCGGGATCGTGCTGCTCGCGGGCATCGTCGCCATCATCGTGAGCGCGGTGCTCGCGCGGCCGACGCCGACACCATCGCCGACCACTAGAGGGACTGCCTCCGCGGACCCCACGAGCTCCGCCGACCCTGATCCTCATCCCCAACCCACCGGCGCGGTCGTCGACCCGACCGCCGCCGACCGCGGATGGACGCCCGAGCCGATCACGACGGACGCCGACATCTACATCCGCGCGGCGCTTGCGGCGGCATCCACCTTCGACACGACCAAGAGCACGCGCGAGGAGTGGCTCGACTACCTCGACACGTGGTTCACGCCGGACACCCGCTTCACTTCCGAGGCTGACCAGCTCGCAGCGATGACCGACTCGCAGACGGAGTTGCGGCAGGGCGTCGTGCTCCCCAAGGACGAGTGGGACTCGCTCGCGGGCGAGGACGGTCGCGTGGTGGCCGTCGTCACCAGCGAGATCACCAACGTTCCGGTGACCGACGACCCGTCGGGCGACATGTCCATCGGCACCGCCGATGTCACGTTGAGCTTCACCCGTTCGGATGGCTCGGGCGGGGAGACGTCGTACGACGACCACGTGCGCGTGAGCGTCCAGGTGCTGTGCGGCGCGGCATCCGTGCCCACCCCCGACACCGACCAGCGGTCAGGAGACTGCAAGGTCGTCCGGTACTTCACGGAGCCGTTGGAGCCCTGACATGGGAGCCCCGGTGATCGCCGCCGCAGCCCTCAACACGAGGACTGGCCGGAAGATCCTGATAGGGGCAATCCTGGTCGTCCTGCTCGGCACGGGGTTCCTCCTCACGCCGCTCATCGCTATCCCCTTCGCGGTCTCCGGCGCCAGCGCGACGGCGAACCAACCCGTGAGCGATACGGAACTTCCTGCGGTCAGCGGAGAGTGGGGCTACCCGCTCGCGGGTGACTATGCGAAGGGACGAGGGTTCGGCTATCACCCGGTTGAGGGGTGCAGCTACTGCAAGTCCGACCACCGCGGTTACGACATGGACCAGCCCTGCGGCGCGACCGTCTTCGCCGCCGGACCCGGCCGCGTGACGGTCGCCGGCGCGTACTTCGACTACGGCAACGCCGTCGTCATCGATCACGGCGGCGGCGTCGTCACCATCTACGGACACATGCAGTGGGAGTCGCTGCGCGTGGGCGTCGGCGACGAGGTGTCCGCCGGCACACCACTCGGCGCCGAGGGCTCGACGGGCCGGTCGAGCGGATGCCACCTGCATTTCGAAGTCCGCGATTCCGGCGTGCGCATCGACCCGGAGCCGTTCATGGCCAACCTCGGCCTCCGCCTGAAGTAATCAACGAAGGAGAACGATCATGTCCATTCACACCGTGCCGACGGATGTCGATGTCCCCGACATCCAGCCGGACTTCTCCGCCCCGTTCTTCCAGGGCTTCCAAGTGATCGCGTCGTACATCCTCGCCGGCGCCATGCTCGTCGTGCTGATCATGCTGATCATCGCCGGCGCAGCGCTCGCGTTCCGCGGCCTCGCGTCCGATCGTGTGCGCACGTGGGCCGGCGAGAACATCCTCTGGATCTTCATCGCCGCGGCCGTGCTCGGCGCGGCATCCGGCCTGTTCGCGTGGTTCGTGAACTTCGACTTCGGATTCTGATGAACGTCTCGCGCGCTCTTCGGATCGGCTTCGTGGTCGGGTTGCTGCTCGTCCTCGGGTCGGGCTCCGGCGCGCACGCCGTCGAGACGGATGCCGCGCGGATCGTCCCGATGGATGCCGTGAGCGGCGAGCCCTGGTCGGCGCCGGCATTCGACGTCGACTGCCAGCGCGCGAGCGACCAGGTCACCTGCACGCCGAACGATCCGAACAACGTCACGGCGCAGCAGTGCTTCGTCGGTGTTTCCATCGACGGAGCGCGGACGACCGTGTGTACGACCTACGAGGGTCACGTGCAGGCGATCCAGGCTGACGGCGGGCGCGCCCTCATCGTGAAGTACGGCTGCAGCTTGGGCGACGCCGTGTGCGTCACGTTCGAGAATGCCGGGCGGGGAATGGCACTCGCCGCCACAGGCATGATGTTCCTCGTCGCCGACAACATGCGCTTCGACACCTCGACGCTCCTGTGGACGGCCGCGGTCGATCAGTGGTCGTTCTGGCAGTGGGCGATTCTCGTGATCACCTTCGGCGCGATGGTGTGGGCGATCGCCGCGGCCGTCGCCTCCGGCGACCGGGAAGAACTCGTCGGCGCGCTGGTGCGATCGTTCATCGCCGTCCCTGCGGTGCCCATCTCGCTGTGGTTCACCGGGCACCTGCTCAACGCCGTCGACGACATGACCTGGTACATCATGGCGCAGGACGGCCGCGACGGCCTGTACTCGACGCTGCAGTCGGTGATGTGGGCGGGCGGTCAAGCGAACTACTTCTTCGCCTTCCTCATCCACTTCCTGCTGATGCTCGGGATGCTGCTGCTGATGCTGGTGTTCGCGTTCCGCAACATCGTGCTCGCCGCTCTGATCATGGTCGGCCCGGTCGCCTGGATGCTGTTCCCCGTGCGCGGGATCGGACCGCAGTGGGTGGTCCGCTATGTCTCGGCGATCTTCGTCCTACTGCTCACCGGTCCACTCACGATCGGCTTCGTCACGCTGATCATCAACGGCCTGGCATCGGTGAAGACGATCTGGAACCCCCAATCGTGGCCGCTCATCGTCGGCCTCGTGCTCGTCGCGTTCGCACCGTTCGCGATCTTCGGACTGTTCAGCTTCGCGGGCGCTGTCGCCGCCGACGGCATCGGCTCACGACTCGGCTCGCACGGCGGACGCATGGCCGCGGGAGCGGCGCGATCGGCGGCGCGCATACCGACGCGACTGGGCTCACTCCCCTCGGGCATGCACTCGTCGAGCTCCCGCCCTGGTTCGACGTCGCCGACCTCGAAGCCAGCCACGGCCCGCGCAACGACCGGTGTGGTCGCGCGCGGTGGCACCGCGACGGCGCGCCCACAAGCTGCGACTACCCGCGCCGCGCAACCGACGACTTCCCTCTCGCCCGCGATGCCCGGTTCCGCCCAGACGCCGACGCCACAGCCCGCGGCATCCCCACCCCGCTCGCCCCAACCGACATCCATTCCCAAGCCTGATCGGAGCTCGTCATGACCGATTCCACCGAGTACGCGCGTCCCGTTCGCCTGCCGCGACGCTCGCGACAGGGCGTCGTCATGGGCATGGATCCGTGGCAGCTCACGTTCATCACGGCGGCCGCAGTCGCGCTGCTCATCTTCGTGAACCGCTTCGGCCCGCTGGGGCTCCTCTACGGCGCGCCGATCTACCTCGCGTTCGGCATCACCGCACTGACGACGATCCGCGGGATGTCGACGCCGAGGATGGCGGGACTGTGGCTCATGAAGCAGGTCCGCCACGCGACAGGCGCGACGACGGAGAAGTTCCGTCCGGAGCGACCGCGGCTGACCGGCACGCTCAACCTGCCCGGCACGCGCGCGTCGATCCAACTCTGGGACGTCAACAACGTCGCGGCGACCTACAACCCGCAGGACCGCTCGGTATCGGTGATCGCTGAGCTCGAGGTGCAGGGCTTCCTCATGCACGACCTGCCAGAGCGGTTCGACCTCGCGGAGCAGTTCGACCGCGTGCTCGGCCCGTTCACGCAGCGGCCTGGCGTCAAGCGGGTCACGCTGCAAGAGCGCACGTTGCCAACGACGATCCGCGCCGCCCGAGAGCACTACGACACCGTTCGCCGAGTCCAGAACCTGAGCTCCGACTCCCCCGTCGCGCACAATTACCAGGACGTGATGGACCTGTCCGAACGGTTCGAGGTCGCGCACCGCAACTACATCGTCCTCACCCTCGACCTCGTCGTTCTCGGCGGCCAGCTCAAAGCGCTCGGCGGCGGGAAGGAGGCGATCGTCACGCTCGCGCAGATCGAAGCGGGGAATCTCGCGGACGCCCTGACGTCCGCGAAGATCACGGTCCGTCGCTGGCTCTCCCCACGAGACGTCGCCGCGCTCGGGCGGCTCGCCTTCGATCCGGAGTTCGCTTCTACTGTCCAGAACCGGCCGGAGGCCGTCGCGGGCGTCGACCCGGTGGCGATCGGGCCGATGTACCTCGAGGAACCGAAGGGGCGCAACGGCATCGTCGTCACCGATTCGGGCGTGCACACGACGATGTGGGTGCACGAGTGGCCACGGTCCGACTCACCCGTCGGGTTCCTCTCCCCCGTCGTGTTCGCGCGGCATCCGCACACCGGCGAGGCGATCACGCACATCTTCTCGATCGTCCTCACTCCGGTGCCCGTAGGGAAGGCGCTCAAGCGCATCCGCGAAGAGAAGAAGGTGTGGCGCGGCAACGAGTCGCTGCGGGCGAAGCGCGGCGCCGACGGATCGGCGGCGGATGCCGCGGACTGGCGCGCCCTCGAGCAGCGCGAGCAGGAGATCGCCCGCGGCCACGGCGAGTTCCAGTACGGCGCCTACCTCACCGTCACCGCGCCCGATGAGGAACGCCTCGACCAGGCCATCGCTGGGATGCGCAACGCGCTCTCTCGCGCGGGCATGGAGGCGCAGGTTCTCTACTGCCAGCAGGCCGAGGCGCTCATGGTCAACGCGCTGCCGATCGGGATGGGGATGAAGTGATGGTCAGGCACGCGGCATCCTTCACTCCCGTCGAGCTCAGCCGGCGCGAGAAGCGCGACCTGCACCGCGAGATCAGTCGCGCCCAGCAGGAGCAGAAGCCCACGCGGACGTCCCGACACGATCGTGGCCTGCCCGAGGCCGCTGTTCCGGGGCCGTTTGGGCCGGGGCTGGTGCGCGGCGGCTATTGGAATCTCGCGAAGGCGTGGATCCCACCGCATCAGGCGACATCGCAGCACATCGCAGGCATCTACCCGTTCGTCGCCGACTCGGGGCTCGGGCACCGCGGGCCCATCCTCGGCGTCGACCTCAACGCCGACGCGCTGTGGCACTTCTCGCCGTGGGAGGCGTACGTCGACTCTTCCGAGCGCGGCACCTTTTCTACGAACATCCTCGTGCTCGGCGCGTACCGCGGCGGCAAGTCCGCGACTGTGAAGACGCTCGTGACGAGGTCGATCGCGTTCGGGCATCAGGTGGTTGTCCCCTCCGATCCCAAGGGCGAGTGGGTGGCGGTGGCCGAGGCGATTCCCGGCGGTCGGGTCATCCGACTCGGCGGAGGCACGGGCACGCGGCTGAACCCGCTCGACCGCGGTCCGCGACGAACGGGCGCGACGGACGAGCAGCACGAGCAGATGGTGAAGCAGCGGCGCATCGGCACGCTGATCGCGCTCATCGAGATGACTCTCGGCGCACGTCTGTCGGCGGTCGAGCACGCAGCCCTACTCGATGCGCTTGACCGCTGCATTCTCCGCACGGACGACCACCCGACGTTGCGCGGAGTGTTCGAGGAGCTCGGCGAGATCGCGGGTGAGACGGATGCCGCGTTCCACGCCGCCGAGGGCGCGATTCAGCCGCGGTTCGTGCTGCGCCGGCTTGTCGAGGGAGACCTGTCAGGCCTCTTCGAAGACGAGTCCACCGTGGAGTTCGACCAGGAAGCGCCGATCGTCGTCACCGACACGTCCGAGCTCTTCGCGCGCGGCGATCTTGCCGCGCAGCTTACGCAGGTGTGCTCGACGGCGTGGATTCAGGCCGTGATCTCGGACCGCGCCGCGCATCGCACGCGCTACGTCGTCCGCGAGGAGGGCTGGCGCGACATGACGTCGCTCTCGTCGCTGCAGATGTTCCAGCAGTGGCTGAAGCTTTCGCGTCACTACGGCATCAGCAACATCGTCATCCTGCACAAGATGGGCGACCTCGACGCGGTCGGCGACGAGGGCTCGCTCGAGCGGTCACTCGCGTACTCGATCGTCGGCGACATCGAGAACAAGTTCATCTTCCGTGTGAACAGCCAGGAGCAAGCGGCGCTTCGCGCGCGCCTCAACCTGCCGGCGCCGCATGTCGAGATGGCGCGGCACCTGCGCAAGGGCGAGTTCCTCGCGTACGTCGGTCAGTACTCGTACCTCGTCGACTGCTTCGCGACGTCGACCGAGTGGGAGTACGAGCTTTTCGCCACCGACGACGCGTTGGCCCCAGCTGACCGCGACGACAGCGGCTTCCGCGCGATCGACGCAGCGACGCTCGACACGCTGTGGCCGGAGACGCGCGAGATGGACACCGGGATCGAGGGCTGGCTCACTGCCGGACCTCGCGAGAACACCGAGGAGCAGTGAGCATGAGCACGATCATTACCCACGCGCGCGCATACGCGACGGTGAGCGGCCCGCACGTCACCTTCGTCACGCTCGACGGCCATGCGGAGTCGATCCCCGCTGCCCCAGACGAGGACGTGCGGCACGCGATCGTCCGGCGCGCGACCGACGAAGCGCGACGCACCGGTGCGACCGTCGAACTGATCACCTCGGGTGATCGCGGCGACCACCGACTGCTCGTTGCACCAGACGGGCAGCTCACACCCCTCGCGACCGCGGGACCGGTCGCCGGCACGAGCACCCCGACAGAGACGTATGGAGAGGAGGTGAGCGAAGAAGCTCCGCAGCCGACCGCACCGGACACCCCCGACGCGGCGGTTGCGGAGCCGCCCGCCCGCCCCTCCTTCCTCGCTTCGGCATCCGATCTCGCCACCGGCGCGAGCGGCTGGCGAAGGTTCGCACAACGGCTGGGGATCGCGGTCAAGCCCTCGGCCGCCGAGCGCCAGCGCGCAGAGTGGACCTCCGTCGTGTCGCGACAATGGGCCGGATGCCGCACGATCGCGATCGCAAACGGCAAAGGCGGCGTCGGCAAGACCATGACCACCGCGATGCTCTCGGCGGTCTACGCACGCGAGGGTGGCGGCAACGTGCTTGCGTGGGACAACAACGACACCCGCGGTACGCTCGGCTGGCGCACCGAGCAGGGCCTCTACGACACGACGCTGCGCGACCTGCTGCCCGAGGCATCCCACCTGCTCGCACTCGGCGCCGGGGTGTCCGACATCACCCGCTTCGTGCATCACCAGGCCGCGGATCGCTACGACGTGCTCCGTTCCAACCCGGAGCTGCTCGCGACCGATCAGCGCATCGCCTCCGCCGAGTTCGATCTACTGATGCAGGTCGCATCTCGGTTCTATCGACTCGTCCTCTTCGACTCGGGCAACGACGAGTCGGCGGAGCGCTGGCTACGCATGGTCGACAACTCATACCAGCTCGTCATCCCGACGCTCGCGACCCCCGAGTCCGCAGAGTCTGCAGCGTTGCTGCTCGACGCGCTCCGCGGGCGCGACGAGCGGTCGAGTCTCCTCGCGGACCGTGCGGTCGTCGTCGTTACCCAGTCGGAGCCTTCGGCTGCAGCCGCATTCCGGATCGCAGACGGGTTCCGGGATCACGTGCGTGCGGTGCAGATGATCCCGTTCGATCCCGCGCTCAAGGCCGGGCCGCTGCGGTTCGACGCGCTGCGGCGACGTACGCGCGACGCCTGGCTCGCAACCGCCGCGGCCGTTGCCAAGACGTTGTAGGAGCCGATCATGAACCAGGGGATGCTCGGCAAGGCGATCGCGATCCTCATCGCGGCTGCGGTGATCCTGTCGTTCGCGTTCGGCTTCCTCGCCGAGCTCGTCACTCAGATCGCCTGCGGCGCGCGCCCGAGTCCCGAGCACCTGTTCGCCGGGCTCGGCCTCGCGATCACCGGCGATGCCTCTGCGTACGCCGCCCCGGCGCAGTGCGCGATGCCGGTCGCGGCGATCCGCATCGTGGATGCCGTAGCCGTCGTCCTGATCGTCGCCGCGGCCGTCTGGATTCTGGTCGCCGTGCGTCGCTACCGGGAGTCCGACCGCGCCTTCCTTGCCGACCTGCGCACCCGGCCGGGATTCGCGACCTCGAGTGAGATCCGCGACCATCTCTCCGCCAAGGCCGTGCTGCGTCGAGCGGCGCAGCTGCGCCCTGACCTCGCTCGCCCGCGGGCGACAGACGTCGGGTGGAGAGTCGGCACAGCACGCGGACGCGACGTGTACGTCTCCATCGAAGACTCTGTCGCGCTCGAAGGCCCGCCGCGCTCGGGCAAGGGCTACCGGATCCTGATCTCAGCGATCCTCGACTGGTCGGGTCCTCTCATCACGACCTCGACGACGAACGACAACCTCACGGCGACCATGCGGATGCGGCAGGCCCGCGGCGACGTCCATGTGTTCGACCCGCAGGGACTGTCCGGCGTCCGGCATCCGCTCCGCATCTCGCCGATCGCCGGATGCGAAGACCCGTTGGTCGCGATGCAGCGCGGCAGCGCGATCATCACCGGCACCGCGCTCGGCTCCTCGACGACGAACGGCGAATGGGCACAAGCGTCCGGCGTCGTCCTCGGACGACTCCTCCACGCGGCCGCCGTCGGCGGCATGTCCATCGCAGAGCTCTACGACTGGGGCACGAGCCCGGCGCAGACGCGGGACGCGGTCGAGATCCTCAAAGCCGACGGCGCGCCGGGCTGGGGCGACAGCCTCGATGCCACCATCGCCGGCGACGAGAAGCTCGTCTCGTCCATCTGGTTCGGGGTCAGCGGTGCCGTCGCTCCACTCGCCGTGCCCCAGATCCGCGACGCGCTCTCTCCCCGCCCGGGGGACCCGGCGCTCGACCCGATGAGCTTCCTCGACGCGGCGAACACGCTCTACCTGATCGGTTCGTCGTCCGGCGCGGCCGCGATGGGTGGATGGCTCGGCGCCGTCCTCGACGACATCGTTGAGGTCGCCCGCAAGCGCGCACTCGCCCTGCCAGGTGCACGGCTCACGCATCCGCTCGGACTGATCCTCGACGAGATCGCCAACATGTTCCGGTGGGGCAGCCTGCCACGGATCATGGCCGATGGCGGCGGTCGCGGCATCTGCACGTTCATCGTGCTGCAGGCTCTCTCGCAAGCCGAGACATCATGGTCGCGGGCGGAGGCCGACACGATCTGGGCCGCCGCGACGGCCAAGGTGCTGCTGGGCGGAGCGAGCCACGTCGACCACCTGCGCGACATCGAGTCGCTCCTCGGCACCCGCGACACCCGTCGCGAACAACGGTCGTGGTCGACGCGCGACGCCGGCCACTCGACCAGCGAGCAGCACGAGCGGCGACCCCTCATGTCGGTCGACGAGATCCGCCGACTGCCACCGACCGCCGGCCTGCTCGCGTACCGCAACCGCCGGAGCGTGCTCCTCGACCTCGCCGGATGGGACGAACGTCGCGACGCCCGCGCAATCCAACTCGGCAAGCGCGAGACGGAGCAGGAGCAGCGGAGCACCTTCGAGGATGCGCACCGAGCACCGGCGGCACCCGAGCCAGCCGCAGCACCCGTCAAGTCCGCAGAGGCGGTGAGCGAGGAATGAGCAATCGCCGCACCCCGCTCCACGCGAACGCCTATCGGTCGACCTTTCTCCGTTCGCGGGCATGGTTCGCGCGACGCGACGCGTGGTTCACCCACGCGGCGATGAAACCGCACCCGCTCGCGTGCGCGGCATGTGGCATTCCAGCGAACAAGCGAGACCTCGAGCTGCACCACCTCGACTACGCCGGCGTCCAGCGGCTCGAAGACGGCCGCTGGGTCGCCCATGAGCTGGACGGCGATCTCATCCCCCTGCATCCGTACTGCCATGAGCTACTTCATCGACTCATCGACCGGGATGCCGTGCTGTCACGGCATCGGACCCGGCGCGTGGCATCCGAGCTCGCCCTCGACGCCCTGCGTCGCACACTCACTCACGCGAAAGGAGCAGGGACGTGACGTACGAACAAGAGCCGGAGGATCTCGACGATGCTCTCGCGGCCGACCTGACCGAACTCAATCCGCCCGACAGGTCCGGGTCGTCCGCTCCCATCGGCGCACACATCGTGAAGTGGCGCTCGCTGACGGATGCCGACGCACGGACGGCATGGATCGTGCTGCGCGACTGGGTCGAGTGGTTCACGGTGCGGTACCAGATCTCGGAGTCGGTGGTGCCGGCGTGCTGGTTCAAGCACGGCGACCTCGTCGAGGAGCTCTCCGCGCTCCACACCGCGCACACGGTGGCGTTCCACCCGTCCGATTCGGGATTCGGCCCGATCGGCTGGCACGAGCGTCTCACCCTCGCGTTGCCTCGCCTGCGTCGGGCGTACGCCGGCGGGTGCTCGCGTGGACACAGCCGCTACAAGCCTCGCTCGTGGACGGACGTCGTCGACGAGCAGGAATGGGAGGCGTGGACCAGCCGGGCCCACGCCGAGTGAGGCGCCTCGGCGTCTCTGATCGGAAGGAGAAAGCATGACGACCAGAATCCCGGTCACCATCGAGGGCAACCTCACCGGTGACCCCGAGCACGGCGCGAGCGAGTCGGGCAACGAGTACGCCCGCTTCACGATCGCCGTCAACGACCGCCGCCTCAACGAGACGACGAAGCGGTGGGAAGACGTCGGCACGGTGTTCCACCGCGTCGTCGTGTTCAACCAGCAGTCGCGGAACGTCGCGAACTCGCTGCGCAAGGGCGACAGTGTGATCGTCGCCGGCGACCTGCGGTTCGGCACGTACACCGACAAGGAGACGGGCAACACCCGTGAGACGCGCGACATCGTCGCCGACAACATCGGAGCGTCACTCAAGTTCGCGACGGTCTCGGTGGACCGCACCCCAAAAGCTAACGGCCCCGCCGCGGACAGATCCGCCACGGGGCCAGTAGCCCAGCCGGTCTCGACCACCGGCGTCGGGGTTGCTCGCTGACCCATCGCAACAGGAGAGCGGCGTGGGAGTCATCGTACTCCCGCGCCGCTCTCGCGGGGACCGCCGGCGCCAGTAACCGCGACAGGCGATGACGGACCGGCTGACTAGCATTGAGAGCATCTACAAAGCGGTCGAAAGGACTCGGATGCTCGACGAGAGCCAGCTCGCCTTCACAAAGGCTGGCAACGCTCGGATCCGTTTGCTAGCTCCAGCAGGCTCGGGCAAGACCAACTCCCTCCTGCAGAGATGCGCTCGCATCGGCCAGGAGGCCCCGAACGAGCGATTCCTCTTCATCACTTTCACACGTGCCGCGAAGAACGAGCTCAACGCGCGGCTACAGCGCGACTCGTCCCTGCAGCATGCCAGCGCCAACGTACGCGTAACCACACTCAACGCCTGGGGCTACCGCCAGGTTCGCCAATTGGTCACTCACGCCCAGCTCGTGGGGAACAAGAACGAACGCAGACGGGCTATGAACAACGCCCTCCAGCCGGTCTGGCAGCAGTACCCCAGGCTTGCCGATGCGCTCACCGGCGGCAACAAGCTTCGCGTAGGCGACGCACTGTTCGCGACCATGGAGTCACTGAAGTCGCTCGGCTTCAGGCACGACCAGGTCTCCGAGTCGAGCGTGCGTCGCCAGATCAAATGGTTGAAGGACGCGGGAATGGAGTCGCAGCTCGACGCCCTCCTCGATCCGCTTCAGGAGGTCGGGCTGGTCACGCCGAACAGTCTGCTCCACAGACGCAGCTTCATAGGCGAGATGATGGATGACATCATCCCGTTCTGGTCCGAAGCGACCGAGCAACTGCGCGCTCAGGGTCTCATCACGTTCGAGGACCAGAAGTACTGGCCCTATTTGACGATGACGACTCGTGGAGCCAAGAAGCTCTCCGGCGCAGCCAGGACTCACCATGTGCTGGTCGATGAGTTTCAGGACATCAACCCACTCGACCTCAGACTGATTCGCGCGATCGCCACGCAGAACGACTCAACCATCACTCTCGCTGGAGACGACGATCAAGCGATCTACGAGTGGAGGGGCGCGTCCCCGGAGTTCATCTTGCGACCTGACGAGTACCTGGGTGGGGAGTTCGAGACGTTCGTTCTCGACACCAACTACCGTTCTCCGGCAAACATCGTGGCGATGTCGCAGGCGATGATCTCAAACAACACGAGGCGAGTGCCGAAATCAGTGCGGCCACACCTCGATACCGAGGCGGAAGTCGAGGTTCTCCGTTATCCGAGCGTGTCGGAGTGTATCCAACGCACCACGACTCTTGTCGCCGCCCTGCTGGAACGCGATGACATCGGTTCCGTCGCTCTCGTGAGCCGCAAGCGTAGCCAGATCATTCCATACCAGATCACGTTTGCTGGCGCGGAAATGGGCTTCTACGCCGCGGAGGATCTGAACATCAACCTCAGCAAGGCGTTCGAAGACCTCAAGCAGATGCTCTTCATCCGCGGCAGTGCTGCCAGCGCATCCCCGTTCGGCCCTTCGGTCGTCGACATGGTTCTTTCCCTGTGCGACAAGGTCAAGAAATACCCCCTGTCGAAGTCGGATCGATCGGCTTTGATTGCGCATATGACGAAGACGCGTCTGCGATCAATGCCGGACGCTCTGGTGCGCTTCCGGGAATACCGGGGGTCGTTGAAAGGCGACAACGCCGATGCCCGAATGACCGACGCATACGCAACGGCTCTCGAGTCCTTCGTCGCCGCGCGCACCGTGTCTGATGCTGTCCGAACGTTGAGCACCGACTTCCAGGGGCTCCAGCAGGACTACGGCAAGTCGGATGATGACATCTTCTATACCGACCCACCGTTCTTCTATCTCGCCGGCCTGGCCGAATCGTACGACGAAGACTTCGCGGGCTTCTATAGAGATATCTCGGACGCCATGGACCGGCTCGCCCAAGTACAAAGTGAAGACAGCGACGACGTTGACGATGAGCAACTCGATGCGCGCTTGCACTTGATGACGGCGCTACGCGCGAAGGGTCGCGAGTTCGACGCCGTGATCGTGTTGGACGCCAACGACGAGATCTGGCCCATCCGGCACGCGACGACCGACCGTAAGCGGGAGCAGGAGCGTCGCCTGTTCTACGTTGCGACGACGCGCGCGCGAAAGTACCTCGCATTCGTTCTGTCCGATCGGTTGCTCGACAGCGCGCTCCGGCCTTCGCCTTACCTCGAAGAGCTGGGACTCACGGTCCCAGATTGAACAAGGAGCGCGATCTCCGTGGCATCTTCGATCTCGTCCGGCGGCCGGCGGCGCTCGCGCGGTAGTGAAGGGTAGCTTCGCATTGTGACCAGCCCGAACCTCGAACAGCCTGTCGAAGACGGCCGACTCGCTCCCCGTGACATCGTCCAGCGAAGGCTGGACAACGCGTGGGACCTGGCGCTCGTTCAGAGAGACGAGGTGTGGAAGGAAGATCGAATCCGGCTGCTTCTGGACTCGTTGATCATGGGATATCCAGTCGGGTCGCTGCTCTTCTGCCAAATCGATCGACCGGGGATAGCATCGATTCCTCTTGGCGGAGGCCAGAGGGCGGTGAGGCAGACCGACAGGGCGAATCCCCAGCTCGTCGACGGCCAGCAACGCGTATTTGCGATCTACTCGATCTTCACCGGGCGGGGCTACGGCCGTTTCTACGTGAATGCTTTCCGGGATCCGTCACGAGACGCCGGATACATCCTCTGGCGGCGCTTCGACCCGTGTCTCGACCCAGAAGCCGAGGGGTTCAACGAACGCGAAGCCGAACCGATCGCCAATCGCGACCGATACCTTGACCTCTCGAACTGGCATTCGCTGGGCGACTTGCTCCATGAAGAGATCGACGAAGCCCGCCTCGACCGTGTGACCTCCGCCCTCGATGCCCAGTTCCGCATTCCAGACGATGTAACCACTCGGAGCTCGATCGCGACTCGACTGGAGTCCATCCGGCAGGCGTGGTTCCGGCGGAGCATTCCGATGATCTCGGCGACAGTGCGGGATCCGGAGGACGTTCTCGAGGTCTTCAGCCGAGTCAATCGCGGCGGCGCGCCGGTTTCCGGCAACGATCTCTACTTTGCTGCCGTCAAGACGTTCTGGCACGATCCTGCGCTGTCGGCGCCCGGGGAGATGTCTGCTCATGCCGCACTCCAAGGCATTGCTGACGCCACGGACGGATTACTCGACGTATACGGGGCGCTCAGCCTCCTTTCTCGCCTGTCTCTCGCGGGGATCGGCCTATCCGACATGGTGCCGGTCAACGTCGACCGCCTCAGCAAAGCGAATAAGAACCCGATCCTGCGATCGATGAAGCTCAGCGCTCCGCACGTCGCGACCGCCGTGCAGCGATTCACGGCCGCAATCCACGAGCACACGCAACTCGGCTACGCCCTGAGGATCACTCGAACCCAGCTGTGGGAGGACGTGTTCGGATGGGTGGTCGCAAGCGATGCCGACCGCGAGTGGACGAGCAATGATGTCGCCACGGTCGAGGACTATGTGCTGGGCGCGTCCCTCTTCGGCTACCAGCAGGTCCTCGGCGACGCTTTCCGACGGGATGCGTTTGCAGTCGCGATCGATGCGGGTTCCTCCGGCCGCCAGTTCCCGTTGGAGGAGATCATCGGAGTGGCGCACGGCAGATATCCGAAGCTGAAGCGCGGTCGTCAACTGGTCCGGGGACTACTTTCAGACGACGAGCGGTTAGAGGTGGCGCGGAGCGCCCCCCGAACTTCTCGTCACATTGGCACAGCAGCTTCCTCTTGCAGCGGGCACGATCGACTGGGACCACGTGGTGGCAGCCGACAACCAGTCGCGCTTCCGGCTACCGCTCGGCTTCGGTCGGCGGTACGCGGCCACGCACACCTATCTGAACTGGCCGGGCAACTTCTGGTTCCTAGACGCCGGCGCCAACCGGTCCGTGCAGGAGATGGCTCCGCGAGACAAGTTCGCTCGGCTTCGAGAGTGGGCAGTGAGCGACCCGGATGGAAGAGGAAGGATCGGACCGGACCGCCACGCTGGGATTGATGCTGCCCACCAGGCCTCGTTCGAAATGCTCGGAGACGAGTTGGCCAACTTGACCGATGTGGCCAGTGCTTCCGCGGACGTGAGACACGATCGCATACAGGAAGTCGGCCAGGCGATGGCCACACTCGTCCGCGCCCGCACGGCGTGGTTACTCGATCAGGCTATTGCTCGCTTTCCCCGTATCGCTGAGTTCGCCGCGGATGCCGACATGCCCGTTGCCGATGTTCCCCAAACACCTGACGCTCTGGCGGATCGCCTTGGCATCGACGCCATGCTCCACGCGTACGGCCTCGACGATGGATCGATAGCAATGGCAAAGAAGCGGGCCACGGACAAGATCTATACACGCCGAAGTGCGCTGCAGCTCGCGATCGCGGATCGAATCGAAGACGCTGTAGGGATTGAGGAACGGTGGCTCTGGCCCAAGAGTCGCCGTACGGAGCCGACGAGTTGCGTGGCATTCAGGTTGCGGGGCGGGAACACCATCGAGCTGATCACCGATTGGAGTCCCGACTTCGGCTTTCGCCTTCGCATCAAGGCGTATGAGAACCGGGAGAGCAAGCGATACTCGGACTTCGACCACATTGCACTCGGGGAGAGCTGGGACGAGGCAACTGACCAGGAGATCGCCGAGGCCTTCGCTCGGCAGGCAATCGAACTCCAACGCGTACATCCTCGATAGCGATCCCCGCTGGTGCCCGGCATCCCCCTTGGGCGTTGCAGGGGAGAGAACTTCGTGGAGACGTCACTCGATGTCGCCACCTTGCGGCAGAGTTCTCACTGCACGGACTTCGTGGGCCGTGCGGAACTCGGAGAACATGGTGATCACCCGCACAGACCTCAACTGGTGGCTCGACCTCGAGCCTGAGCTCGACTGGCAATTCGCGACCACGTATGCGGAGGGCGCCCCGCACGAGTACGTCGCTTCTCCGAGGACCGAGGGGTTGGATGCCGCGGACTTCGCGCGCGCCGCACACGTGATCCAGACATTCGGCGAGCCGATGAAGTTCTACAAATGGACCCGCATCTATCTGCCCACCCCGATGGGCTGGAAGCACTGGACGATGGATCGCAACCTTGACGAGACAACTCTCGTCAATCGCGGCCGCGTGGAGCACGTGTACGGCATCCAGAATATGCCCATCACCCGGTCATGCGTGGCCTCAGAATACGACGTGGTCGCGTCCGAGTGGGACAAGAAGCACTGTCTCACGGATGACGAGATCGAAGGTACGACGACGTTCATCAAGAATGTCTTCGGCGAGCAGCTGTGGCGCACCCTCGACGTCGGATGCGGAACGGGATGGCCCATGACAACCGGTCTCGTGGACCCGGTCCGCTACGTCGGCATCGACCACTCAACAGCGATGCTCAACGCGCTCGTGGCAAAGCACGCGGTCACAGCAGGCATCCACGCGATGACCTGGAGCGACGCTCACGAGAAGCGGGTGCTGTGTGGCACCCACTTTGACAGCGTGCTGGCGCTGGGCGGGACCGCGTCCTATCTCTCGCCAGCAGAGCTGCGGGAGGTGACCGCTCGAGGAAAGCGAGGGGCGGTCGTCATGCACTACAGAGATGGCGAAGGGCCGGTCACAGACGATCTTGACGCCGCGTTCGCGGCGGCGTCTCTCAGGGCTGCAACTCGATTCGCCAGCAGCCAGGTCGCCGTCGGTCGGTTCGTCGTTTCGCACCTACCGGAGGCTTGACTGGCTGCGACCGTCAGCTGACGACGGGATAGTGGACGGGGCCCCACTCTTCGCCGGGGTAATCCATCAGCGTCGCGATGATCAGCGGCACGAAGCGCCCGAGGATGGTTGCGCAGTCGCGGACCTGTTCGCGGTTGATGTCACCGTTCCAGGTCGCGCCGCCGTGGACGAGCTGGTTGCGCAGCGTGTAGAGCCGATGAAAAACGATCTGGAGGACGACGTTGGTGTCGCCGGCGCCCAAAGCGCGTTCGGCGGCCCGGCGCGCGCCATCGAACTGACGCTGGAAATCGGCCTCGCTGATGCGCCCGTTGCGCCAGTCCCAGAACGGCTGGAAGACGTATCGGTTCTCGAGCAGCATCCGCACGCTGCCGGAGAACTCGTGCCACAACAGGTTCTCGAAGCGCTTCTCGTCCACTCGACACAGCTGACCCAGGAATGCGTGCAGCCGTTCCCGCTCCGATTGCGAGATGTCGATCGCGAGGTCCTGAGCGTACGCCGCGTTGAACGCAACCCAGAGCAGGACGAACTGGACATCGCGGTCGTCAGCCGATTGCTCCGCGCGGCCGAGCCAGCTCAACGCGCGGTGCACGCGCAGCGAAAGTGCCGCCGGCTCGGCATCCCGCTCACGCCGGTGACGCGCTTTCAGATCGGCGAACATCATTGACGATTCTGTTGCGCTCAACGGCGAATCCTCCCCAGGTGTGCTTCGTTCTCGCTGATCGCTGACGTCGTCCCACGACGACGCAAATTGCGAGTCCGCTCTCACATTATTCTTCGGCGCACCGTCGACCACGCGGCGCGATTATCACCGTCGATATCGAGAAGTCACACCCGCAGGTGCGGCGTACCATTTGCCAGGTGACGCACCCGACCTCATCAACCGAGTGGTCGGTCCACTCGAACGCGAAGACCTACGACTCAGAGTCTGCTTTTCGCGACCACGACGACATCCTCTGGACGGAGACGCACGTCAAGATCCGGCTCGGCGACACCGTCTACCTCTACGGCGCTGCGCCGCGGAGCGCGATCACTCACGAATGCGTCGTCCTCGAGCGAGGGTTGCCCTTCGAGCGAGCGGCGGAGTACCGCCGATACTGGCGAGGCGAAGATCCGGTCACAGAACGGCGAGGGCGCACCTGGATGCGATTCTCCCTCGTCCACACCTTCACCCCCGGTGAGCGGGCGCGGCTGAGCATCGCGCACCTAAAGGTCGCAGGGCTGAAGGCCGCTCCTCAAGGTCGGATTCACCTGCCGCCGGGAGTCGCCGCACTGGTGCGCGACGTGCGAGGCGAGTGAGGTGAGGCGTTAGGCGCCTACCGTAATCCGACGCGGCCCTGCGCGCTCGGGAACGCAATAGGCGCGGCCAGGTCCTGATCTCTAATCTCGCCGGCCGCGTGAGTCGAGTCACGAACCTGGCGCAGCAACTCGTCGTAGCGGTTCTCCGTCGCGGCGTACCGAGCGCCGAGCTTGATCCGATCTTCTTTCAGGCCTCGGAGTGCGCCGCCATCTGAACGACGGCCGTGCTGGTTGGCCACGAAGCCGCTGATCTGGCTATCGAGCTCGAGCAATTTACGCCGAGCGTCCCGCATCCATCCGCTCAGTTCGCGCAGCTCGTCGCCCGCGGTGCCCCCTGGCGACCGTGCCGCCCTCGCGAGCTCGCTCCGCGCCGCGCGCACCGAGTCGTCGATACTGACCTCGGGGATGCCGCGCATCATGCTGTCCGCGATCTGATCACGCGCCACGGCATCCGTTCGAGCGATCGCGATCGCCTCGTTGTGCGCACGCCCACGCGTCATGCCGACGTACAGACCCGACGCGTCGACCCCTGGTCCGACGATAGAGGAATCCGTCGTCTCGCCCTGGATGCCGTGCACCGTCGACGCGTACGCGAGGTGCACGTGCTCGGCCGCGTACTCGAGGCTCACGACGCGGGTGTCGATCGCATCGTTGACGCCGCGTAGCTCGAGGCCTGCTGATGTGATCCGGTGAACAGTCCATACCGCGCGATTCTCCACGCCGGTCGAGCGGTCGTTGCGGCGAGTCTGAACCACGTCACCTTCGAGGAGTCGCTGCTCGCCCTGCCCGACTGCGATCCGGGAGAGGGCCAGCTCGCCGCGATCGACACGTCGTTGCTGGATGGCCTCGTTGATGGCATCCGCCTCCTCGTTGGTGCTGGTCACGAGAGCCACACGGCGCTGACCGGCTGCCCAGCGGAGGTACGACTCCACCATCACATCGCGCGCTTGGACGTGGTCGACCACGCGGTGTATGAGCCCTCGTTCGGCGAGGTCGGTCGCCACGGCGAGCGCGGCATCCTTCGACGCCGGCTCCCGCATCCTCAGCGTGAGCACGGCATAGCCGGGATCGGTGAAGCGGTGCACCGCTGTCAGCTCCACGACGGCCGTCGCACGCCGAGTCATCGTGGCCATGGCCCCCGAATGTCCGACGGGGCGCGCTTGCATGTGGTCGCCGACCATCGCGATGCCAGCGCCAGACTCCGCGGCGATCGCCGCGAGCGCGTTCGCCGCGTAGAGGTCGACCATTCCGGCCTCGTCCACGACGACTCGATCGCCGGGAGCGAGCCGGTACCGCGAGGGTCCCGCATAGGCGAAACCGGTTGCGGGGTCGATCTCTCCAATCGTCAGCCGCGTCCAGATCTCCGCCCCCGCGGGGTCACGCCCCCACCTGAACCCGTGGTCGCTGAGCAGCGCGTGCAGGCTGGATGCCGATGTGCCGATCTCGCGGCCGGCGACGGATGCCGCCTTCTTGGTGGGAGCAACGACGACCATACGGCGTCCGCGATGAGCGAGCGCCGCCCTCGCTGCCCGCAGCATCGTCGTCTTGCCCGCTCCCGCAGGCCCCGTGATCGAGACCAACCGGTCGGTGCCAGCGATCGCTGCCGCAGCCTCGACCTGGCGTCCCTCGAGCTGGATTCCGTTCTGCAGAACCGCAGAGGCGGCGGTCAAGACCTCCGCCTGATCCGCCGAAGCGCCACCGATGGCGAGCTCGTCGAAACGAGCAGCGAGCTCGACCTTCGCCGCCGCGGTGCTCGAGGCCATGTACCCCTTGATGTGCGCGGGGCGGTCGGGCTCGCCCTCAAGCATGTCGACGGTCTGCGTGAGCGCGCGAACGATGACGTCGTCGATAACCGGCTGCAGGTGCTCGCGCTGAGCGACGACGCCGGATGCCGCGACAGCCCGCGTCGCGCCCGCTCTGACATCGAAGAGGCTGAATCGTCCGCCACAGCATGCTGAACGGGCATCGGCTTCCACGACGGCTTGCGCAGCCAGCAGGTCTCGGTCGAGCTTGTCGATCGGCATCCTGTCTGCCGGCACGGCGTCCCGGTCGCGCAGTATGGCGGGGTCGATCGCCGCAAGTTCGTCGGCGATCAGTTGCTCCCAGGCTCCTTCATCGACGTCACCCGGCTTGTTCGGTCGCGCTCTCGCCCAGGCGAGCCGATCGATGCGATGCAGCTCGTCGGGGCTCGGCTCGAGGCCGGGGTGGTCGCCGTGCCAGGAGGCGAGGAGCACCGCACGGGTCGCCTCGATCTGCGTCGAACGACGGGAGAGCGGGCGGACGGCGTGCGCGAGCTCCGCGATCTCGCCGCCGGCGTCGAGGGTCAGCCCGTGCCGAGCGAGAGCATCGAGCCACTGCGGATCGGTGCGCGCCGCGAGTTCCCCCTCGGCGTTGATGACCGTCTGCATCTTCATCGCCACTCGGGAGTCGACGTTCGACCACTTGCCGTCTTGGCCGAGCACCTTGACGTTGAGCCACAGATGGCGGTGGATGTGCGGATCGAGAGCGCGCGACCGGCGATGCTGGAGCTCGACCACCTCGACCCGGCGGAGCAACTCGCGAATGCGGCCGCCTGCGCCTCGGCGCGCATTCAGTTCTGTCTGCCACGTCGTGAGGATGCGGTCGCGGAGTCGATCTTGGAGCGCCTCGAACTCTGCCGCGAGGTCTGCGTTGAGCATCGCCGCGATGCTGTAGGACTTTGGCGCATTGATCGTGCCGTCGAGGATGAGGTCAGCGTCAGGCGACGTCAGGTCGCGACCACGACGCTCGTCGGTCGCAGGGTCGCGACCGTCGACCCAGCGACGAAGTTGCTCTTCGTCGAGTGTGTCCGCGTTAATGGCCCCGTCTTCGACGACGAAGCGCGTGACGCCCCCGCCGCCAGCCGCACTGTAGGAGGCGAGCGCCTCAGCGCCGGCGGTGGATCGAAGGTGGGAATCACAGGATCCCTGGAATGCGTACGCGAGCGCCTGTCGAACCCCTTGCGATCCGACGCCCCGTTTCCAGCGCTCCAGGCCTCCGCGCATGGGCTGAGTCTAGCCGGAATATGTATAACTCGATACTAGTTCCACAGAAAGTGCCTGCGTGCATTGCTCTCCTCGCTTGATCGGCTTAGTCATCGGATCGCGGACGACGCTGATGGGCGCGTCCGCATCGCATGCGTCGATCGCGCATCGGAGCGGGCGGATCATGTGAGACGCGTTCTTTCAAGGAGTCTGGAGACGGCAATGTCACGGTGACCGATGCTCGCGACGGGACCGCGATGCGTGCGATGACCGCGCAGATCCCCTGGTGGCGAGACAGGCGTTGCCAGCAACGGCTCCGGAGCCATGCGTGATCCAACGAGGGAGCGTTCAGCAGACGCGCAAATCATTTGTCCTCTTCGGACTCTGAGTTGGTGTGCACCTCTGACCCCCGTCGGTGCCGACCCTCTCGGGTTCTTTGTCTGCGGGGAGAACGGTGAGGAGCTGCAGTGGAAGCGTGGCGCTAGCGAAATCGAAGTCGTGGGGAATCAGAGTGACGAGTGTGCCGGGCTCGACGTCGATATCGAGGGCGAGCGGTCCCGTCTCGTTGGCGGTGTTGTACTCGAACATCCGGGAGTACATCCGACGATGTGCCGCAGACGTCAGGTGTCGGCCCGCCCGCCTAGGCTCGGAGGGTGCACGTGTACCTCGACGACTCCGGTGACGGGGGCTTCAAGTTCGGCCAGGGCTCAACGAGTCATCTGGTCATGGCGGCGTGCATCTTCCGCGATCCCGCGCACATCACGACGGCAGTGGATCTGATTGAGGAGTGCTCGCGTCACAACCGGCAGACGCGGGAGTTTAAGTACTCGAAGACCAAGGACCGAGTCAAGGACTGCTTCTTTCGGTGCATCGCCCCTGCGACCTTCGACGTGCGGACGATCATCATCGAGAAGCGCCTCATCTATAGCGACCACCTGCGGTCGCACCCGGCTGCTCTCAAGAGCTACGCAATCCGGATGCTCATGACGAAGAACCACGGCCAGATCCGCGATGCGAAGCTTTTCATCGACGGCCAGGACACCCGAGCATTCGGGATGCAGGACAGTGACTACCTCATGAGGATCGTGAACCGAGAGTCTCCGGGCACGCTCTCAGAGATTCGCCACGTCGATTCGAGCGTCAGTCGCCCTATCCAACTCGCCGACATGGTCGCAGGCGCGATCAACCGGCGGGTTAGGACGGATCGGCCGGGCTCAGCCGCGCACCTGACCACCTTCGCGCGGAGGACCTATCAGCCTCGCGGCTCGTGCTGGCACTTCCGGCCGCGTCCCGAGCTGCTCACCATCTGAGGTCGACCCGCCGCCCTGAGCCTATTCGTGAGGCACGCACACACCCAGAGGGCGACTATTCGGACGGCGGGTCTCGGTGGCCCCAAACTAGCACGCCGGTCCGACAGGCCCGCGGTGGCCGGTCCGAGCGGTGAGCAAGCGTGTATACCTCGCCGCTGGTAACGAGAGGGTCCAGCGCGGCGCAGTACCGATTAGTGTGGGCGGCGTGCGAGCCGTCCGTAGATCCTCTTGGGAAACTGTGCTTGGCGCGGAGAGATCGCGACTACTCGAAGCGAGTGTTCCAACTCTTCGTACTTGGGTTCAGCGCCTCGAGCCGGTCAGCCTCAGAGAGTGGGAGCTTCCACGCACAACTCTTGAGAAGTTGCAGTCCACGACCAGTACCGACGAGGAGTGGCTGGTCGTTAAGTTCACAGACGGGTCAGTCCTCGCCACCGACGACTTTTCTGCGCTCGGTCGTTTGCGCCCCGTCGCTGCAGTCATCTATCCGGAGCTGGACTCGCGCCTCTGGGCATGGTGCCTCACGCATGCGTGGTCCTCGCTAGAACTCGCCCTAGCAAGCCGGGACGCGATTCGCGGATGGTCCCTTGCATCGGCATCGACTCTGACTCGGTCGCTTCTCGAATCGGTTGCAGCCTTTTGGTACGAAACTCGTCAACTCTGCGGCGCCTGGAGGAGGGCCAAGAAACTCCCTGGCGGCGACGATCGTCCAGTCCGCGTACGTCAAGAGCTGAACCCTCGCCTTCTGAAGGCGTTTCGGGGAACCCGGTTGAAGGAGAGCCCGGAGTTCTTGCGCGCCCCAAACGTCCTCACCTGGATCGAGAGACTGGCGAGGGATGCCCAGGCGCCGGTCGTCACGGACTGGTACGACAAACTGTCGGATGCAGCGCACCCTTCGGCGTATGCACGGACGCTCTACTCGAGCGTGACATTCATGCACGAGAGTCACGGAAAGGCGGAGACCCTTTTCTCGTATAGCCCGATCGTGACGACTTCGGATGACGAAGGCCACGATTCATTCGACGTGGCGGTCAACGAGTTTCCGCGACTCATCGCGGACACATGGATCCTGTGCGCGGACATTCTTCTCGAACTGCTTCCTCTTGCATTCAAGCTGCCTGCGGACTTCACACTCACTTCCAGGGCCGTGGATCTCGTAGGGTCGCCCTACCTGCGCAACATGTGGACCGAAGAGCCATGCCCATGCGGCTGCGGAGGATCCCTTCTGCACAAATGGTCCGCTGACTTCCCCCTGCCACGAATCAGCAAGCGATCCATCGCTACGGACCGAAAGATCAACCACGAAACCTGAAGACGACTGAACTCGACTGGAGAGAGTATCGAAGGCCCCCGATGCCCCAAGAGAACAGGGAGGCGAGGTTAGCCTGCACAAGAACAGCTCAGCAATTTGGGCGCCACCATCGCTTCGCCCACGTTGTGTCGCCGCCATGGGCCAGGATGGGAGGGTTCGCGGCGTCGTTGCCGCTTGTTCGTTGCTCTACAGCAGGAGTGCCCATCCGTGGTGAATCACGTCGCCTTCATCTGGAACATCGCCGAGTCCCTTCGCGGCCCGTTCAAGCCCTCCGAGTACGGATCGGTGGTCCTGCCGTTCACGGTGCTCCGCCGCCTCGACGCCGTGCTGGCGGACACGAAGCCCGCCGTGCTCGAAGCGGCGAAGGGAGTCGAGTCGCTCCCCGAGATGCTACAGACGATCAAGCTGACCGAGGCGTCGGGGCACCAGTTCTACAACACCTCGCCGTTCGACTTCGCCAAGCTCGTCGCCGATCCCGCCGACCTCCGCGCGAACCTCTCTTCCTACCTCGCCGGGTTCTCGCCGAATGTGCGGGACATCTTCGAGCGGTTCGAGTTCGACAAGACGCTGAACAAGCTGGCGGAGAAGAACAAGCTCTTCGCGGTGACGGAGAAGTTCGCGCAGGCCGACTTCCACCCCCGCACCGTCTCCAACATCCAGATGGGCCTCGTGTTCGAGGAGCTGATCCGGTTCGCGAACGAGAAGTCGAACGAGACCGCGGGCGACCACTACACCCCACGCGAGGTCATCAAGCTCATGGTCGAGCTGCTGTTCGCGCTCGACGACGACGCCCTGTCGAAGTCGGGTGTCGTGCGGTCCATCTACGACCCGACCGCCGGCACCGGCGGCATGCTCTCCGTCGCCGACGAGTACCTGCACACCCTGAACCCGAGTATCCAGCTCAGCCTGTACGGGCAGGACTACAACGACGCGTCGTACGCGATCTGCAAGGCCGACATGGTCATCAAGGGCCAGGACGTCGACAACATCGCCCTCGGCGACACCCTCACCGAAGACCACTTCGACGACAAGAAGTTCGACTACGGCCTCTCCAACCCTCCGTTCGGGGTCGACTGGAAAGACCAGCGCACCTACGTCGACGACGAACATTCGAAGCTCGGCTTCAACGGCCGCTTCGGGCCCGGCACCCCAGCCGTCAGCGACGGGGCGATGCTTTTCCTCCTTCACCTGGTGTCGAAGATGCGCAAACCCGAAGACGGCGGCTCTCGCATGGCGATCGTCCTCAACGGGTCACCGCTGTTCTCCGGCGGCGCCGGCGGAGGCGAGTCGAACATCCGCAAGTGGCTGCTCGACAACGACCTCGTCGAGGCGATCATCGGACTGCCGAAGGACATGTTCTACAACACCGGCATCTCCACCTACGTTTGGGTGCTCACCAACCGCAAAGACGAGAACCGCAAGGGCCGGGTGCAACTCATCGACGGGCGCGAGATGTTCACCAAGCTCCGCAAGGGCCTCGGCTCCAAGCGCAACGAACTCTCCCCGAAGAACATCGAAACCATCGTCGGCCTGTACGCCGGGTTTGAAGACGGCGAGCACTCGAAGATCTTCCGCAACGAGGACTTCCTCTACCGCACCATCACCGTCGAACGCCCCCTCAAACTCAACTGGCACGCGACGCCCGAACGCATCGACGCCGTCTTCGACGCCAAGGCCATCCAGAAGCTGAACGAGACGGATGCCACAGCCCTACGTGCCGCCCTCGACCGGCTCGGCACCGACACCGTATGGAAGAACCGCACCGCGTTCCAGAAGGCGCTGAAGGATGCCGCGAAAGCCGAAGGCCTCACCCTCCCCGCACCGCTCCTCAAGACCGTGACCACCGAGCTCGGTGAGCAGGACGACACCGCCGACACCTGCACCGACGCGAAGGGCAACCCGGAGGCGGATGCGTCACTCCGCGACACCGAGAACGTGCCGTGGGGCGAGGATGTCGACGCCTACGTCGCCCGCGAAGTCCTCCCGTACGCACCCGACGCGTGGGTCGACCACTCAAAGACCAAGGAAGGCGCCGAGATCCCCTTCACCCGCCACTTCTACCAGTACGTCCCGCCCCGCCCGCTCGAAGAGATCGACCGCGACCTCGACGCCGTCATGGATGACCTCCGGGCGATGCTCACGGCGGTCGAAGCATGACAAGAGAACTCCGTGACTCCGGAGTGGGGTGGCTCGGGGATACTCCGGCGGCCTGGTCCGTTGTCCCTGCGCGCGCGCTCTTCGGCGAACGCAAACAGAAGAGCTCCGCGATCGACGTGCACCTGACGCCCTCCCAGAAGTACGGTGTGCTGCCGCAGGCCGAGTACATGGAGATCACCGGCAACAAGGTGGTTCTGAACCTCTCAGGCGCTGACAACATGCGTCACGTCGAGGCGGGCGACTACGTCAGCCATCTTCGAAGCTTTCAGGGTGGACTCGAGTTCGCAGGCATCCCAGGCAAGGTGAGCGCGGCGTACACGGTGCTGAAGCCGAAGGTCGCGCTAGAGCCGCGATTCTTCAAGTACCTGTTCAAGAGTGACCTCTATGTTCAGGCTCTCCAGACCACGACCGATCAACTCCGCGACGGGCAGTCGATCCGCTACGGGCAGTTCACCCTGATCCCATTGCCGTACCCGGAGCTCGACGAGCAGCGGGCGATTGCGGACTATCTGGATCGGGAGACGGCGCAGATCGACTCGTTCATCGCGAAGAACGAGGAACTCATCACCCTCCTCACCGAACGCCGCGCTTCCGTTATCGGTGGCGCAGTGACGCGAGGGATTAGCGAAGGTGTCGAACTCTCTGCAAAGGGTCCCGATTGGATCGGTGCGGTGCCAGCCGCTTGGAGCGTGCAGCCCATCAAGAGCGCGTACTCAGTCGTGGTGGGCAAGATGCTCAACGAATCGAAGTCTGAGGGCGACCCGGTACCGTACGTGCGGGCCGCGAACATTCAGCCCGAGGGGCTCGACCTGAGCGACGTGAAAGAGATGAAAGCGACCGCCGCAGACCGTCGTGCCCTCACACTCCAATCCGGGGACGTCGTATTCGTCGAAGGCGGCGGAGGATACGGCAGATCCGACTACCTCGCCCAAGATCTGCCGGGGTGGGTGTTCCAGAATCATGTGATCCGCTTGCGATCTCGACCGGGCCATGACGGACGATTCCTGAATTACTGGCTCCAGCACGTTAGGCGACTCGGGCACTATGAAGCGCTCAGTGCATTCGCGACGATCCCGAACGTGTCCGGCGACAAACTCGGGCGGATCGAGATGCCTGTTCCGCCTCTCTCGGAGCAACGCGAGATCGTGAAGCATATCGAGGAAGCATCTTCTCGGATCGACGCGGCCGTCGCGGTGGCGCAAGGAAGTGTCGAGCTTGCGCGTGAGCGACGTGCCGCGCTGATTTCGGCTGCGGTGACGGGGAAGATCGATGTGGGGGTGTCGGTGTGAGTGTTGCTGGGGCGCATCTGGAGTCGGTGCTGGAGAACGAGATCGCTGAGCATCTCGCGGCGAACGACTGGTTGTACTCGCCGACCGACGCCGGCTACGACCGTGAGCTCGCGCTGTTCCCCGAGGACGTGCTCGGCTGGTTGGAGGATTCGCAGCCGACCGAGTTCGCGAAGGTCGTCCGCCCCACCGACACCGACGCCCAGCGTGACGCGGCGGCTCGCGGCATCCTGAGTCGTCTGGCGAAGTCGCTGGATCTGGATCCGTTGAAGAACGGTGGGACGATCCGGATTCTGCATGAGGGCTTCTCGATGGTGCCGCTGCATGGGGGTGCGGTGAAGTTCCGGTTGGCGCAGTTCCGGCCGGCGACGAGGAACAACCCTGAGACGCTCGAGGCGTACGCGAAGATGCGGGTGCGGGTGATGCGTCAGGTGCACTACTCGGCGAAGCATCCGAACAAGGCGTTGGATCTGGTGCTGTTCGTGAACGGCATCCCGGTCGCGACGGTCGAGTTGAAGACGGACTTCACACAGTCGATCGGGAACGCGGTGAACCAGTACCGGTTCGACCGGTCGCCGGCAGGTGAGCCGCTGTTCGGGTTCGCGAAGCGGTCGCTGGTGCATTTCGTGGTGTCGAACTCCGAGGTGCGGATGACGACGAAACTCGCCGGGCCGAGGACGCGGTTCCTGCCGTTCAATAAGGGTGCGGACGAGGGAGCGGGGAACCCGGTGTACCCGGACGGGTCGGCATCCTCGTACTTCTGGGAGGAGATCCTGCAGCGCGATACCTGGCTGCAGCTGTTGGGGTCGTTCGTGCACCTGCAGGTCGAGGTCGATGTGGATCCCGACACGGGCAAGAAGACGAAGTCGGAGAAGGTGCTGTTCCCGCGGTATCACCAGTGGCGGGCTGTGACCCGGCTGGTCGAGGCGGCGCGGGTGGAGGGGCCGGGGAACCGGTACTTGGTGCAGCATTCGGCGGGGTCGGGGAAGACGAACTCGATCTCGTGGCTCGCGCACCGCCTCTCCCAATTGCACGACGACCAGAACGTGCGGGTGTTCGACACGGTCGTGGTGGTCACGGACCGGACGGTGCTGGACAAGCAGCTACAGGACGCGATCTCGCAGTTCGAGAAGCAGGCCGGGGTGGTGCAGTCGATCACAAAGGATGCGGGCGAGTCGAAGTCGAAACAGCTCGCCGCGGCACTGACAGGCGGCAAGAACATCGTGATCGTGACGATCCAGTCGTTCGAGGCACTGATCACCGCGATCCAAACGCTCCCGGAACTGCAGGGACGCCGGTTCGCGGTGATCGCGGACGAGGCGCACTCGTCGCAGACCGGGTCGACGGCGGGCGCGTTGACGAAGGTGCTGTCCCCAGACGAGCAGGCCGCGGTCGCGGAAGGCGCACCGATCAACTCCGAGGCGTACCTGCAGTGGGCGATGGAAGTCACCGCCTCGGCCCCGAACATCTCCTACTTCGCGTTCACCGCAACCCCGAAGGCCAAGACCCTGGAGTTGTTCGGGCGGGTCCCGGAGGGTGCGGGGCCGGATGCTACGCCGGAGCCGTTCGACCTGTATTCGATGCAGCAGGCGATCGAGGAGGGATTCATCCTGGACGTGCTGCAGAACTACACGCCATACAAAGTGGCGTGGAAGCTGCAGCATCCCGACTCCGACTACGACGGCGCAGGAGAGGTCGACGAGTCGACCGCGGTGAAGGCGCTCGTGCAGTACGTGCGCCTGCATCCGACGAACATCAGCCAGAAGGCGAAGATCGTCGTCGACCACTTCCGCACCTTCGTACAGCCCCTGCTGGACGGCAAGGCGAAGGCGATGGTCGTCACCGGGTCGCGTGTTGAGGCAGTGCGGTGGAAGAAGTACCTCGACACCTACATCGCCGACGCCGGAGTGCAGAACGTGCGGTCCCTGGTCGCATTCTCGGGAACTGTCGATGACCCGGACGACGTGGGTGAGGGGCTGACGGAGCGGACGCAGAACCCGGGTGTCCAGTCGGATCTCGCGGAGGCGTTCAAGCCGGCCACGTACAACGTGATGATCGTGGCCGAGAAGTTCCAGACCGGGTTCGACCAGCCCCGCCTGGTCGCGATGTACGTCGACAAGAAGCTCGGCGGCGTCCAGGCTGTGCAGACCCTCTCCCGACTCAACCGCACCTACCCGGGCAAGGACAAGACCTTCGTACTCGACTTCGTCAACGACCCGGAGGACGTGCTCGAGGCGTTCAACGTCTACTACCGCAAAGCGTTCCTGACCGCGACGACCGACCCGAATCTGATCTACGACCTCGTGGTGAAGCTCGACTCAGCGGGGATCTACGACATGTCCGAGGTCGAGCACGCGTTCGATGCCGCCCTGGCCGGTGGGGTGAACGTCAACTCGAAGGTGTCGGCGGCTACTGCGCCGGCGGTGGACCGGTTCCAGAAACGATGGGTCGCCGCTGTCTTGGACGACGACAAGGCCGAGCAGGACGAGCTGCGGCTGTTCAAGGCGGACGTGGGGAACTTCGTGAAGTTCTACGACTTCATCTCCCAGGCCCGCAACCTCGAAGACACCGACCTACCCCGCCGGCACTACTTCTTCCGCCGCATCCTCCCCCAACTGTCGACCGCAACGATCCTGGAACGGGTCGATATCTCGGACGTGACACTCGTCGGCTACAAGATCAGCGCCGGCGAAGCGGTCAAGCTGAACCTGGAGCAGGGGCCGGGCCTGGACCCGATCACCGCGATCGGGTCGGGCGCGATCCACGAGAAGCACCGCAGCGCGCTCGAGGAGATCATCCACAAGCTCAACGAACGCCTCGGCGACAAGTACGGCGTCGGCGTCATCGACCTCCAGATGAACCACATCGTCGGCAAACTCGCGCTCGACGTGGAGCTCGCGAACCAGGCCGCGGTGAATTCGCCACAGCAGTTTGCTGAGTCACCTGCGCTGCCCAAGGCGTTCACGAAGGCGCTGCTCGGCGTGCGTGACGAGACCCCCGCGTTCATCGACGACCTGTTCAACGACAGCGGGCTGTACTCCGAACTGGGGAAGGCGCTCCCGGCGATGCTGTACGAGTACCTGAGAGCCCGGCCGGACGCAGTTGGCTGAATGCGCACCGAGAACCACTGGAGATCTTGACGACATGGCGACGAACGTTGTGATTCGCTTGCTGGAGGGTTTGCGGGGAGACCTCCCAGCGCAGATAGCTGCCGAGCGACTCGCTTTCCATGCGGCCGCATGGAAAGCGGAATCGGACCCGAACGCGCCGGCCTGGGCTCGGGAGCTGGACATCCAGCTGCCTTCGAGTGCCGTCGACGAGCACAGGAGGTGGCTGGAGGCGGCGCAGGAGGACGAGCTTGCTGGTCACGTGTCGGAACTCGTGCTGGCAGCGAGCAGCGACTCCTGGGGCGAACACGTAACCAGTAGGGCCCTGGACACGGTTGCCGAGACCGCGTTGCTCTCGACGAATCGCGAACTTGGTGGAACTGAACTGTACGACCCTGCGGCGGGAGTCGGCGGAACGCTTGCCCGGTTGTGGGCTGCAACCACCACCTCCGCGTCGAGGCGCGAGGTCCTTGCGCAGGAGATCGACAAGCGCGTGGCTTCTCTCGCTCGCGCCAACTTCTACGTCAGCGGGGCGACAGGAGTAGTGGAGGACGGAGACTCGCTTGTCGCGGACCGGTTCGCCGACCGCAAGGTAGGACTCGCTGTCTCGCAACCTCCGTGGGGGCTTAGCTGGAGGCACTATCGCGACACGATCCAAAGCCAGTTCACTGGACCGCTGCCGAACGTGGCCGACTCCCAGTGGCTGTTTGCCCGCCGAATGAGCGACAAGTTCTACACGCCCGCAGACGGTGGCGGTCGGGCGCTCGTCTACCTCACCTCGAACGCGCTCCTCAGTGAGGGAGCTGCGGAAGTTCGTCGTGATCTCCTCGACCAGGATCTCGTTGACACAATCATCGCCTTGCCCTCGGGGCTCACGCCGCACTCGTCGGTTCCGCTATTCGCGATGGTTCTCGACTCGGCCAAGGTGACTGAGCGACAAGGACGAGTCCAGTTGGTGGACCTGCGCGCTCAATTCACTTCCTCGCGCGGTACGTCATCCGCACGTTCACTCAGCCCCGCGGCGGCAGAGCTTCTACGCTCCGCAATGGCAACAGAGCGCAACGGACCGATCTCTCGAACGGTCGATCAGAGCCACTTCCGCCGACGACGCTACACCGCGCGACGAGCCGCGCAGGACAGTTCTGCGAGCTGGAGCGTGGAGATCCCGGGTGACGTCAACGCGGAGGTCTGGTTCGAAGCTCGCTACCCGGGGACCGCAATCACATGGGAGTCGGCGCAGCGAGACGCATACGTTTTCGAAACGACAGCCGCGTTTGGGTCGGCACAGCGCAATGTCGAGTCTCGGTTGTCTCAGGCGGGGTGGCAGCGAACAAGGTTGTCGGCGCTTCTCCTTAGCCCCATCAAGCCGGTAGCTGATCAGAACTATCTCCCGGTAGGCGCAGAACTGATCGTGCATCGTGACGATGATGAGGCCTTGGGGGGTGAGGACGCGGATCTCCACGCCGTGGTTGATGCGTCACTGGCCAATCCGGACTTTCTCAACAACTGGCTTCGCAGCGAACTTGGGCGGGAGTCCGTTCGAGTTGCCCGGTCTCAGTTCGGTGGACAGTGGAGACAAGCGCTGGTCCACAATCGACCAGCTGAGCTGGTGGCTCTGCTCGATGCAATCGTCGTACCCGTTGGCCGGCCGGAGCTACAACTGACAGTGGCGCAAGCATCAGCGGATCTCCACCGCGCACAGCAGACCCTGCGCGAGGCCGTCAGCGAACTCTGGTCGAAGCCGGATCAGGCTTCGATGATCGTTTCCCGATTCGCGAACCTTGGGGATGAGAGTCTCACAGGCTGGACCGAGACTCTCCCCTTCCCTATTGCGGGGGCGCTCTGGACTCTTGAGACGAAGGCCACGACGGAGGCGAAGCACAAGCAGGCGATACTGACCCTAGAGGCATACAGTGCCTACCTTGCGACCGTCCTCTTGTCAGCGCTGAGGAACGACCACGAACTTTGGGATGAAGAGTCTCCGCGTCTTCGGGCAGCCCTGGAGAGCGTTCATCAGACACTCAAGCGACCGTCATTTGGCACATGGATCACCGTGTGTCAGCGTCTCGCCAGCGTCTTCCGCAAGCGATTCCAGGCGGCTGATTCCGAGGAAGCTGCGCGGATGGAGGCTCTGTTCGGGGGTGCAAGCACAGCTGCTCTGGAAAGGCTGACTGCGCCGGCCGCTGTGGCACTGCTGGAGACGGCGAACCTCCGCCGCAATCAATGGGACGGACACTCAGGCTCACTCAGCACAGCGGAGTCAGAGGCCCAGCTCGCGCACCTGCTCGAGACGCTCACGGAGCTTCGTGGGCTTGTGGGTGACGCGTGGCGGGAGCTTCCCTTGATTCGAGCAGGCAAGGCCTCCAAGCATGGCAGCACATTCGAGCACGACGTCGAGGTCCTGACAGGCTCTCGAGCTCCATTCGTCAGGGGCACTCTCTCCTACGGATCGATGCTTGACACGGGAGGCCTCTTTATTGGCAAGGAAGGCGCGGCCGTGCCATTGCCGCTGCTGCCGATCTTCACACTTCAACCGGGCCCGAATCACGAGGTGTCCACCGGATACTTCTTCAACAGGGAGGAGCGCGACGGTTCGGCACGGCTTGTGACCTATCAGACCGCAAATAGTAGCGAACTGAGCGTCCCGAGAGTGACCCTCGAAGGACTAAGCGACCTCTGGTAAGAACCGTGCCGGTGCAGGAGGCGCCCGGCGTGTGTCGGCGGCGCTTGAGAACTGGTCGATAGCGACGTTCGAAAAGTGGACACTCAACGATTGGAGAGTGATCACTTTGGAAGACTGGGCGCTGATCAGGAGGCTGGCTTCGGACGGGGTTCCGAAAGCGCAGATCGCGGCGCGGCTGGGGATCTCGCGGACGACCGTGATCAAGGCGGTGCCCTCCGACGGGCCGCGGAAGTATGAGCGGTCGCCGCGGCCGACGTTGTTCACGCCGTTCGAGGCGCGGGTGCGGTCGCTGTTGGCGGAGCATCCGCAGATGCCGGCGACGGTGATCGCGGAGCGGGTTGGTTGGGAGGGCTCGATCCGCTGGTTTCGTGACAACGTCGCGAGGCTGAGGCCCGAGCATCGCCCCGTCGATCCCGCGGACCGTTTGGCCTGGGCGGCGGGTGATGCGGCGCAGTGCGACCCGTGGTTCCCGCCGGGGAAGATCCGGCTCGAGGACGGCACGACGGCGCTGTTGCCGGTGCTGGTGAACTACCCTCCGCGCTAGTCGGGTTCCGTCAACGCGCGATGCCCGGAAGAGTCCCGCTTTCGCGCAGCGCCCGCAAGGGCATCGTTGATACGAGGGTCATGGCCGATACCGCTCGCGCGTCTTCGTAGCTAGGCGTAGCGTCATGCCGGTGGACCCGTTCGCTGGACCTCAGCAGCCTCACTGCCCGGAATGCGGAACCGTGCTCCGGGACGCGAGACGGGGATACGTTTGCAACTCCTGCAACCTCGCTTTCGTTGACGCGATCGCGGTTGTCGAACGCAGCGACCCCATGCGCTGACCGCGCTTCGAGCTCACTGCGAGGCTTAGCCCCTACGCCCAGGCTCCCAGCCGCGAGCTGCCCATCGGACGTCCTCGGTTTGAGATCCACCGAGGCGCGACGTCTCTCGGCGCCGACGCAGGGCCGACCACCACCGAGCGCTTCGCTGCGCTGAGACTACGATGACGTCGGGAGGTATGGTTTGGCGGACATCTCGGCCTGGCGCGTCAACGACGTCGTCGCGTTCGAAGCGATGCGCGAGTCGGCGACCATGCTCACTGCGTTGCTGTTACACGGATCGACCGATGGACGGCAGACTTTGTCGGGCGCGATCGACGAAGTCACAAAGTTGCGTGAAAGCGTGCTCAAGACGGACAGCGATGACCGTGCTGAGGTTTCCCGTCTGGCCAAGAGCATCGAGCGCCGAATCGTGCAGCTCAGAGACTCCCAGCCATGATCGAGTGGGAACTCACGGATTCCGAGCGCGACGAGATCCTCAGACGGGTCGTCCTTCCTCTCGTCTTCCCAGACGCACCCCCGACCGAGGAGCCGCCCATCTTGATTCTTCTGGCGGGCCAACCGGGATCGCGCCACTCCAGCGCTGCTGGTTCGCTGGTCCGCCAGCATCCCGACCATCTCGCGACTGTGAGCGCTGACGAGCTTCGCGCATTCCACCCTAATTTCCCCGACCTTGTCACCGCCGGCGCCCCGGAAGCGCTCGAGGGCGTCGCTCGAGCGACAGCGGGGTGGCTCCGAGACTGTATCCGCTTCGCTCGAGAGAACAGTCGTTCGGTGCTGGTCGAGGGAGCGTTTCAGGACCCCGCACTAGCGGTTGGAATAGCGGAGCGTTTCGGGGCGGCGGGCTTTCAGACGCGCCTCGTGATCGTCGCATCGCGGAGAGCCGAGAGCCTGCTTTCCGCGGCATCCCTCTACTTGAGCAACGTCCGCGCCGGGAAGCTTGCGCGGTTCGTCAGCCGAGACGCTCACGACCGCGCACTTGAGGCGACTCGCGCTCTCGCGGCAAAGGCAGCGCACTCGGCATCCGTCGACCGACTGACGGTGATCGGACGCGCCGGCGACCTCGAATTCGACGCGGTGCGCGCTGACGGCGACGAGGTGTTCCGCGACGCCGGAGCGGCACTCGAGGCTGGGCAATCCGCCCATTTGAGTCGGTTCGACTCCACCCAGTGGCTCAGCGAGCTTCACCACCTGACCGACTTCGCGATGACGCGCCGAGACCTTCCCGGCGGGGCCATTGAGCTCCTCGTCGAACTGCACGAGATCGCCCTCCGCGAGGTGATCCCCGAACTGCACGTGCCCAGCGACGGCAAGTTCATCAGCGCGATCGAGCAGAAGACGGTAGTCAGACTGGACGAACTGCGGCGCGCGCTACCGCGCGAGGAGGTCATCGATCTCGCCGCACCCGTCGTCACTCCTCGCGGCCCCGAGCGAGGCGGCATCTCGCGCTGACTCAGATCACCGCGCATCGTCCACTCCTCCCGGATCCTCCTGGTAGTGGCTCACAACGCGACCGCAGGCGCGCGCAGTGCCGAGCCCGAGGATTGCCGGACTGAGCGCAGCGAGGGAGGATATGCCGCAGGGCCGGAACGGAGCACGCCGGAGGTCGCTACGATCGGCCGCCGGGACGGATCCGCCTCCTACTCCCCCGAGAGCTCAGCAAGCTTCTGGATCAAGGGCCGTCGGTCCGCGAGCGGTTCAGTGATTAGCATCCGGATGACTCCGCGGAAGATATCGACATCCGGCATCGGCAACTGTCGATCAAGCGGCGCAACGCACCACGCCACGTCCTCTTCGACGTCATACCCCGGCTCGTTGTCGGGCTTGTCGGGGTAGTACATGAACGCGCTGATGGCGGTGCGGTAAAGCACCTTCTCGGCGCGGCCTCGGCCGATGGCGCTCATCGGCTCAGTCCTGTCGTGTTGGGCCGATGCAGCGTCGGATGCGGGGCAGCGGGGTCCAGATGATGAACGCGCCGCGGCTCCTCGCGGTGGCGGAGGCGATCGTTGACTTGCTTCGCGATGGCATCCATCCGTGCCTCCTCGATCTGCTGCGGCGTCAGGGTCGGCTTCGGCTTGGGGCCGGGAGCCACACGATTCAGTTCCTTCTGCAGGCGCGCGAGCTCCTCCTGCTGCTCAGCCAGCGTGTAGGTCGCGCGCGCCTTGAGGCAGTCTCGCTTCCACGCCGCCAGCAGCTCCGGCGGCGTGGCAAAGATCTCCATCATGGTCATGAGTTCCTCTTCGGTCCAGGTTCGTGAGAAGAAGGCGTCGGCAGCGACGCGGTTGGCTTTGCGCTCGTCGCGGGGTACGCGATGGAGACGCTGCGTCGGCAGGCCGGCCGCTCGGCGCCGCTTTTCGCGGTCGCGCCACGCACGATGGGAGGCATTCTGCTTCTCCTTGTTGCGGGCGTAGTACTCGCGGCGGCGCGCACGCTGTTCCTCAGCATGCTCCGCGTAGTACTCGCGTCGGCGCTCGCGGTGCTTCTCGGCGTTGTCGCGATACTTGTCGCGCAGCCGCGCATTGACCTGATCCTTGTGCGAATCGCGCCAGCGCTGGTTGCGCTCGCGCTTGCCCGCCCGATACGCCTCGGGGTCTTTCTCGCGCTGCTCTGCCCGGTACTGGCGCTGATAGTCGAGGTACTCGTCGCGATGTGCCGCGTAGTACTCGCGCGCATACTCGCGGCGCCGCTCCCTCCGCTGCTTCTCCCTCTCGTATAGGACAGCGCGAGCATGCGCGATCTGAAGGCGAAGGTCCTCGTTCGCTCGCTCGAGCCGTTCAGCATCGTCGACCACAGTGATCACCTCGCGACCGACGTGGCGGATGCCGTCGGCGGCCAGATGCCGTCGAGAAGCGACTCGGCGGACGCGAAGCGGTCGCGCAGCGTGCGCGGAGGCGCGAGCGGGAAGCGTCGATCGGCCTCTGCCGCCGAACGCTTGCCTCTCGGGAAGTACTCGTGGAAGAGCAGGCACTGCGGGTCAGCGGTGACCCAATGGCATCGGACGCCCCACCAGACCGTGAGATCGAGCTCGGCTTCCTCGACCGAGTTCGCCCAGACGCCGGCGACATGTCCGTCGATGAGTTGGGCAGTGTGCCACTCGTGCGCACCCGGATGGATGCCGCGGACTGCCAGTGCTTCGTCGATCAGCGCACGTCGGATGCGGCAGTCCTCGTCGGTTGCGCGACCTCCGAGGATGGGCGCTGTACGGCGAATCCGCTCCCCCGCTTCCGCGATGCTCTCCCCCTCGGCACCCGCTGCAACCGCGTTCATCAGAGGCTCCGACGCTGGTCGGCAAGTGCGCTGAGTTTGTCGGGACGAAAGCCGCACCAGTGGTCTTCGTCGGTGACGACAACGACCGGTGCCTCGGTGTATCCGAGATCCTCTACGACATACTCGCGTGCGGCGTCGTTGCTTCGGATGTCGACCTCGAGGAATCGGACGCCTTTCTCGGTCAGCACGCGCTTCGTGAGAACGCACCGGATGCACTCCGGTCCCGTTGTGTAGACGGAGACGACGTGCTCCGTTGATCGAGGATCGTGGGGCGCGGTGTCAATGAGCATGGGAGCCGCCCTCCCTCGCGCCGTCTTCGATCCACTTCTCGACCTCATCGAGCGCGTAGACGACGATGCGTCCGAGCTTTCGGTACCGCGGGCCTTTTCCCTCATACCGCCACATCGCGAGCGTGCTCTTGGTGACGCCCGGCAGGGCCGCGGCAAGCTCGTCCGGACTCAGGAAGACATGACTGAGACCGGCAGTCTCAGAATTCATCGCTGTCGTCATGGAACACGCCTCCTCATGCGGATTCGGTTTGACGTTTAACAGCAGTACACGCCTAAGTCGTATCCTTAGTCAAGGGCTTCTGCAGAACTCGTGTCGAGTAGGACATGATGAGGGGGTGAAGGTCGACGTGCGGACAATCGATGGCCAGGCGATGTCGGCATCCGCCGCCTCGGAATCAGTCGGGTCGACACTGCGCATCGCTCCCGCGTTCGTCGCGACCGCGGTGGATGAGTCGACCGGCGTCGAGACGACGATCGAAGCGCATTACAGCGCGAGCCGCGGCCGCTACATCATCACCACGATCGTCAACCGGGCGATCGCTGACGACTTCAACGAAGACCGTTTGAAGCACGCAGCACCGCAGGCGATTCTGCAGGTCGCGATCCCCCACTGCGTCGCACTTCAGCTCGACGATGATCCGAATGCGTCGTGGACGACAGTCGCCGATCTCACGACCGCGGAGGGCCGCATCATCCCGCCCTGGATGGCGCAGGCCGTCGTGAAACGAGGGATGAAGGGCGAGCGATGGGAGGTCATCGAGATTCTCTACGGCACGGCCGCACTGGCAGACCTCCCACCGGTGAAGCTCATCGCCCTCGAGTTGGATGTTCCCGAGCGGACCGCATCGGATTGGGTCCAGAAGGCCAGGGCCGCTGGCTGGCTGGTCGGGATGACGTCGAACGTTGGTAGGCCCGCCGGCGCGTAGCTTTCACCGCCGGGCGCATCAGTCGCGTGAGGGTTGGGAGAGCGCTTAAGACTTCGCGAGCGAGCGACTCATACGGAAGTATCGACACCGTGGAGACGTTCAAGGGGTCTGCCCCGAGTCTTGTTGACAGTCGGGGGTTGGGGTGATCAGGCCGCTTCTGCGTCCTTGTAGATCATCTCAAACTCTATGGGGGTGAGTCTGCCGAGGCCGCGTTGACGGCGCCGGCGGTTGTACTTCGTTTCGATCCAGGTGACCATCGCGAGGCGAAGGTCGGCGCGGGTGTCCCAGCGCCTCGTGTTCAGCACGTTCTTCTGGAGCAGGCTGAAAAAGCTCTCCATGCTCGCGTTGTCTCCGGCCCCGTAAGACCTGCCCATGGAGCCGACGAGCCCGTTGTTGCGGAGCAGGTTCTGGGTGCGTTTCGCGCGGAACTGGCCGCCTCTGTCGGAGTGGCAGATCGTGCCGTCAGGTGAGCGCAACGCGATCGCGTTGCGCATCGCCGCGCGGGCGAGAGATGACTTCATGCGGGTGTCGATGGAGTAACCGACGATCTTGTTCGACCAGACATCTTTGATCGCGCAGATGTAGAGCTTGCCTTCTCTGGTCGGGTGTTCCGAGATGTCCCAGAGCCAGACCTTGTTCGCCCCGTCGGCGATGAACTCGTGCCGGATGACGCCGTGCTCGTCGACGACCGCGAGCAGGTCATCGTGCGGCGCAGGTCCCGTGCTGCCGGGTTTGCTGCGCTTGCGGTGGTGGGACGCGTGGATCCCCGCGATCCGGCAGAGTCGGTGCACCCGGTTCTCGCTCGCGGAGATCCCGTGCTCGCTCTCGAGCTCGTCGGTGAGGAACCTGTAGCCGAGCGTGACGTCGTCGGCATGGAGGTCGTAGAGCGCATCGATCAGGTGCGCGTCGTCCCAGTCCGGCTGGGAGACCGGGTCTTTGAGCCACTGGTAGTACCCCTGCCTGGACAGGCCGAGGACCCGCAACGCCACCGCGACCGGCACCCTCACGGGAGCACCGGCCGCAGCCATCTCGTGGACGAGCGGGAAGACTATTTTCCCGGCAGGTTCGCCTGCGACAGATACGCCGCGGCCCGCCGCAGCACCTCGTTCTCCTGCTCCAACAGCCGGATCCGCTTGTTCGCCTCACGCAGCTGCTTGCGCTCGTCGTCGGTCAGGCCGGCACGCTTGCCGTCCTCGACGTCGGCCTGCTTCATCCAGTTGCTCAATGAGCCTTCGGAGATACCGAAGTCTTTCGCGATCTGTGCCAGCGGCGCTTGACCCTTCCGGGCCACGGCCACGACATCATCGCGGAACTCTCGGGGATAGGGCTTTGCCACAAGAACATCCTTCCAGCGAGGACGAATCCTCACAGTTCAGATGTCAACCAAACCCGGGGCAGACCCGTCACCGCTTGAGTGCGCGCCCGGGCGACCGTTTCGTCCGCAGCCCAGGAGACGACCGCAAGGTCGTCTCAGACCGCACCCCCACGGTCAAGCAGGTTCACCGCTGGGAGGACGACGGCGGCGCGACCGTCCCAGACCGACTCGGCAGGACGCCGACGCTCTCGTCCGTGTGGACACCTCCGGCGATGAGCGCGCGCCTCTGCGCACACGAGGCACTCGACTCGCTTCCGTTTCGTACAGTCGGGATCTACGCCGACGCGCGTTCGCTCCTGGCACGCATCGTCAGGGATGTCGAACAACGGCGGGTGAGTCCTGAGGTGGCTACCGAACAGCTGCGGCACGTCACGGCCCGGCTGATCATGCACAGAGAAGCACTACGGATGATCCGCGAGGCCGCAGCACACGCGGGGTGAGCCGCATCCGGCGCTACAGCTCTTTGCCCACACCGCATCGTTGCCGGAGTGTCAGGCGCGGATGCGTAACCAGCACCCACCGCACGTCACCCCCGCTTTTCCGTCACACCAATGGAGCGGATAATGAAACCACGATGGACCATCTCCGCCGTACATGCGGGCTTACGCGTGGTCGCAGCGCTGGATGCCCAGCAAGAACCATCAGATCGTCGTTACACGGCAGAACGCGCCGCGTTCGCGGACATCGTCAGCCAGGTCGAGGCCGGGGCGCTAGACCCCGCTGACGCTACGGTGCAATTCGATCAATTGACCGTTCTAGTCAGCCCGTGTCGGCCCCTATAACGGGTGCTCTCGCGGCGCTCGAACTGACCCGTTCATCATGCCCGGCCACCGGCCCTGTGGTAGGGGCCGGCACGAGTAATCCGTACCGGTGATTCGATGTCCATGCGGCGCTACGGCTTCCACACCATGAGGACGACTATTGCGACCAGGCTGATGGTTGCGATGCCCGAGCTCGCCGCAGCGCGGATGTAGCGCTGCTTCGGTTCACGCCGTTCCGGGTGCAGGTAGGTGGGGATGACGATCCCGAGTGTGAGGGCAACGGCGATCACATAAAGGATGAGGGAGCCCAGAACCCACGGGGTGGTGATGGAGAGGTCGTATTTCGGGTCTGCCATGCCCATCACACCGAATCCGGTGACAACCACCAGCACGGACAGGTAGGTGAGGAGGCGGACGCTTTTCGCTGAGGCCGTGGCGCGGGCGGCGTCTCCGGTGCGCAGCGCGCGCAGTCCGGTCATGGGGATGATGGCGATCGGGCCGATGATGAAGACCGCGGTGGCGACGTGCAGGATGCCGAACAGAAGGTCCAAGAAGATTCCTTTGCTGGGGGCGGCGGGTAGTTAGGCGGCGGCAGAGACGGTGTCGACGAGTGTGCCGTCGACGAGGTTGACGACGCCGTGCATCCGGGGAAGGTGGACGAGGTCGTGGGTGACGAGCAGCGTCGAGGTGTTCAGCTCGTCGGTGAGGCGCAGGATGAGTTCGATGATGCTGGCGCCGCGTTCCTGGTCGAGCGCACTGGTGGGTTCGTCGACGAGAAGCGCGCTGGGGTCGTTCATCAGGGCGCGGGCGATGTTCACTCGCTGACGTTGCCCTCCGGAGAGCTGGTGGGGTCGTTTGTCTCGGTGGTCGGCGAGTCCGACCGCGTCTAGAAGCGTCTCGGCTCGTTTGGCCGCCTGGCCACGGTTTCGGCGGGAGTGGCGTGCACCGAGCTCGTTCATGACGGACAGCTGCTCGAGCGCGGTCAGGGACGGGATGAGGTTGGACTGCTGGAAGACGATGCCGATTTTGTCCCGGCGGGTCTCAGTCGCTTCGCCGGGAGTGAGGCGGGTGGCGTCGATGTCGTCGATGATGACCTGCCCGCTGTCGGGGCGGATGAGGGTCGCCGCCACGGCGAGGAGGCTGGATTTGCCGGAGCCGCTGGGGCCGGTGATGCCGGTGACGGTTCCTGGGTGAGCGGTGAGGCTGACCTGGTTGACGGCGGTGACGCGATTGTCGCCGTCGGGAAAGGTGAGGGTGATGTTGTCGAGGCGGATCATCGGTTGCTCCCGAGGGCGGTGAGGGGGTCGGCGGAGGTCACGGAGCGGAGCGCGAATGCGGCTCCAGCGAGGCCGAGCGTGATCATGATCACGCCGGGCAGCAGTGTCGTGAACGGGTTCAGGAGGAACGGCAGGGCTGTGCCGGCGAGGGCGCCGAAGAGGGTGACCAGACCCAACCCGATCCCTATCCCCAGAAGCAGCACGATCAGCGCCTGACCCAGCGCGTCCCGGACCAGCGAGGAGGTGCTGGCGCCGAGTGCTTTGAGCACGGCGATGTCGCCCTTGCGTTGCATGGTCCAGACGGTGAAGAACGCGCCGATGACCAGACCCGAGATGCCGAACAGCATGGTGACCATCAACAGGAGGGACCCGATCTCGGAGCGGAACGCGCTGAGCGCGGTCAACGACCCCAGGACGGTGTGGGAGACGGTCGAGGTCGCGGTGTCCACGGTCTCCCAGTCCGGGGAACCGGTGACAGCGAGAACCGTCGCGTAAGCATCGGGGTTGCCAGTGGCTGCCGAGTAGGCCTGCCAGTCGGACAGGGTCATCTCCACTACGGGGGTGTGGCTGTACCAGGCATCGCCAGCGATCGTTTCGACCGTGTACGTTGTCCCGGCGATTGTCACGTCATCTCCGGTAGCGACGGCGAGGTCTTTGGCTGCGGGAGCGGAGAGGCTCACCCGACCGTCCTGGGAGGGGGCGGTGGCGTTGAATCCGGGTTGCACACCGAAGATGGCGATCGCGATGCGGGCGTCGCCGGCCTCTGCCCGGGTCTGGCTGATCCCGATCGGTTCTGCCGAGGTGACGCCGGCCGCTGTGTCCCAGTCGGTGGTCTGCTGTTCGGTGATGGTGGAGTCGGAGAAGCTTGCGTCCGCGCCGTCCGTGGTGAGCGCAGAGAAGACGACCCGATCGGCTGGGATCGACAGGACGGCGGAGATGTTCTGGGTGGCAAGGCCGCCGGTCAGGCCGCTGAGGAACCCGACGAGAACGGTGATGAGGGCAACGACCGAACCGATCAAGACGAATCGGCCGCGGGCGAAGCGTAGGTCGCGGAGCGCGACGAACATGAGATTCCTTTCCGGTCACCCGAGCTGGGGACACGTACCACTTTTCCTTTCTTGACCTGCGATCTCATCGCCCGCCCGCACAGACTTTGCCGACTGAAGGGTGGCTGGAGAAGTCATCCTTTCGGACGATGCCGTCGCCCTATCGATGCGTAGGATTCGGTCCATGCCCCACACAGCTCTCACCCCCGTATTCGTGGGTCTGCGCACCGGGCTGCATGTACTTTTCGCTGCTCTCGCCGTTCTGGTCATCGTCCGCGCGGTGATCTCACCCACGGAGAGCAGCGTCGCCGCGATCGTCCTCACGCTGGTGATGATCGCCACATACGGGGTCGGGGCGGTAAAGACCAGGACCACAGGTCAGAGTGCCCGCGCCCTGCGCCTGCTGTGGTTGGCGGCGCTCACGCTCGAGTGGGTGGTCCTTTTGTGGCTGACACCCGAGGCCGCGTACCTCGTGTTCCCCCTGTTCTTCCTCTACCTCCATCTCCTCGGCCCCTGGTGGGGCGCTGCCGCGATCGTCGTCGCTACCGTGACTGCCATCTGTGCGCTTGGCATCCACAACGGATGGAGTCTCGCGGGAGTCGTCGGCCCACTAATCGGCGCAGGAGTCGCCCTCCTGATCGGTCTCGGCTACCAGGCTCTGGCCCGCGAGGCGCAACAACGCGAGACCCTCATGGGCGAGCTGCTCGCCACCCGAGGACAGCTCGCCGCAACCGAACACGAATCCGGAGTCCTCGCCGAACGCGCCCGGCTGGCCCGCGAAATTCACGACACCGTCGCGCAGGGCCTCTCCAGCATCCAGATGCTCCTCTACGCCGCCGAAAGAGCCGACCCTGATCGCCCTGGCGCCGAACACATCCGCCTCGCCCGAGAGACGGCAGCCGGCAATCTTGCCGATGCACGCCGGTTCATCCGCGAACTCACCCCACCCGACCTTGACGACCGGGGACTCGGCGGGGCACTGCGGAGGCTCGCCGACTCCCAATGGGCAGCGCAAGGACTCCACGTCAACGTGCGTGTATCCGACACGGTCGATCTGCCCATGCAGGTCCAGACGGCGCTCCTGCGAATCGCGCAGGGAGCCATCGCCAACGCCATCCAGCACGCGCATGCCACCACCGCGACCATCACTCTCGCCGCCGATCACGAGCGACTTCAGTTCACCATCGCCGACGACGGTGAAGGCTTCGACCCCCACATCGCGACCATCGGGTCGCGCGGGCGCTCAGATTCGTTCGGGCTCCAAGCGATTCGCGAACGCGCAGAACAACTCGGTGGCAGCCTCACCATCGACACCCACCCCGGCGGAGGAACGCAACTGACCGTCGAGCTCACTTTGGAGAAGTTCGCATGATCCGGCTTCTGATCGCCGATGACCATCCCATCGTCCGCGCCGGACTGGTAGCACTCTTCGCCCTCGAGGGGGACATAGACGTCATCGCGGAAGCTGCCACACCCGACGAAGCGGTTTCCGCCGCAGAACACAGCAACCCTGACGTCGTACTGATGGATCTCCAGTTCGGCGCTCACGCCGCAATGACCGGAGCCGACGCGACACGGCGGATCCGTGCCCTCGACGCAGCCCCCTACGTGCTCGTACTCACCAATTACGACTCCGACGCCGACATCCTGGGAGCCGTCGAAGCCGGCGCCAGCGGCTACCTCCTCAAAGACGCCCCGCCCCACGAGCTCGCCGCAGCCGTCCGGGCCGCCGCCGCAGGGGAAAGCGCCCTCGCTCCCGTCATCGCCTCAAGGCTTCTGAGCCGCATGCGAGCCCCCGAAGCAAGCCTCAGTAGTCGCGAGATGCAGGTGCTTGAGCTCGTCGCGGCCGGCCACTCCAATACCGACATCGCAACCGAACTCTTCGTCAGCGAGACCACCGTCAAATCCCACCTCGCCCACATCTTCACGAAACTCGCCGTCACCTCACGAACCGCAGCCGTCTCCGCAGCCAGACAACGCGGCATCCTGCGCTGAACCTGCGTCACACCGTCATCCCGCGTGGCACCAAATTCGCAGCACGGTCGGGCAGCTGGTCGGCGCACGGATAGCTCGACTGGGTCTGTCCGATAACGGTGGATCTGATCTGGCGGTCATCAGGTGATCCGGCTTTCGAATGCGATCGCGAAGTGGTTCAGTGCCGGCTTCGCCTGACCCCTTGACGCGACAGAGGAAGCGCCCCCGCCTCAAGGCGGAAGCGCTCCCTCTGTCCGACTCGGTGAGACTGGTCAGTACACGACGGTTAGCGTGTTGGAGACCGAAATGATCGTCACGACGGCGGCGTTGATGAAGCCCCCGATATACGGGTTGTTCGTCGCACGGTAAATTTTGCGCGAGATCACGGCCGAGACCGCCAGGATGAGGATGACCGGGAACAGCCAGATGCTGAAGATGCCGCCGAAGCCGGGGATGGTCTCACCGGTGATGAAGAACGTCGCATACTGGGCGATCACGAGTACGATCGGTGCGATCGCGTTTGCCAGGGCGAGCACCAGCGTATTGAGCCATTCCTTGCCGCGCAGCGTGAACCGGTTGAAGCCGTTGATTGCCACCGAGTTCGCGAGGAAGTACACGAGGAAGAACGGCACGTAGAGCAGGCCGATCCACAGCTTGTCCGCTCCGAACGCCTTGACGGCCACGACCCAGAACCGGAAGTCGGTCTTGAAGAAGTAGTCGAGCACGAAGACGATGCCGAATCCGGCCGCGACGACGACCGCTCCGAGGCCGATGCCGTGGAAGAACTTCCTCCAGCCGGGCAGAACCCCAGCGGCCCGCAGGTCGACGCTGTTCTTCTTGCCGAACGCGAAGTAGGAGACCGTCATGATGATCAGCCCCGCGACGCCGTTGATCGCCGCCCAAGTGGCGATGAAGAACACGGCGCCCTGGGTGAAGATCGTCGGCACGGCATTGAAAGCAATGCCCTGCATCACAGGCTGCTGGCTCAGCCAGACGTAGCTCCAGCCCGAGAACAGCGCCGAGACGACCAGGCCGCCCCAGAACCAGGCCAGGCCCTTGCGGCTCGTGGCCGCGAGCGGGGCGGGGTCGGTGACCCGGAGGCCCGCGAAGGCGCGCGTGCCGAGGAGCGCACGCGCGAAGGCGACGAGGAAGATGCCGAAGCCGATGAGACCGAACGCGGTCGCCGTCTCTTTGACCTGCCACACCTGGGTGCCCGGATCGATCGCGTTCGGGGCGGGGAACACGCGCTCCCAGAACTCGACCTGACTACCCACGGTCGTCTTCGAGATCGTGCCCCACGGGTGCGTCTCGGCAGGGGTGTAGACGATGCGATCGGCATCCCCCTCTGCGTAGAACTCACCGGCCGAGCGCGGGTCGCCTTCGGCCGGGTCGGCGCCGAAGTTCAGGAAGGACTGCGCGTTAGGGGTCGAGATGTAATCGCGCGGCGGGGTCAGTGCGACACCCTCCGGGCTGTAGCTGCGGAAGAAGAACTCGTCGTACTGGTCGGCGACGAGACCGACGTCGCGCGTGCCGTAGATGTTCGTGTACGCGCCGTCGGCGTCCGTGTAGACCGGGTCGTTGTCGACGAGGAAGACTGCATCGATGAGCTGCTCGTCGGCCTCGTTGTCCAGGGCCACCGAGAAGTTCGCGGCCCGCGCGCCGTTGGAGTGTCCGGAGACGCCGATCATGTCGGGGTCCACATATGGCAGATCGGCGACGAGCTTCACGACGTCGTACATGCCGGTGCCGCCCAGTTGTACTTGGTCGTTGACCAGCGGAGATGAGTTGCCGTGCCCGTACATGTCGATGGACACCACGACGTACCCGCGACGAGCGAGTTCAACAAAGTTGGCGTCCTGCATCTCGCGGTTGTTCCACCAGCCGTGCGACACGATGATGGCAGGGGCCTGCGAGTCGGCGGTCACCGCGTCGGGCTTGAACAGAAGGGCGCTGATCATCTGGCCCGACGACGTCTCCCACCGCATGTCCTTTACCGCGACGGTCCCGGCGTTCGTCTGTACCGCAGATGCGACTATCGCTGACATCAGCATCAGCACCAATGACAGCGCGAGCCAGAATGGGTTCCTTTTCAGGAAGGTTGCTTTCATGAGATCCCTACTCCTTCGTGGGTATCGGTTGGGTTTCGGTCTGAGCGAGTGTCGGGGGTCAGGTGTCCACGTCACCGTCCACCCAACCCATGGTCTTGGTGACCGCTTTCTTCCAGTTGCGGAAGAGCTGCTCGCGCTCGAGCAGCGGCATCGAGGGGTTCCAGCGCTCGGCCTCGCCCCAGTTCTCGGTGACGGAGTCCTGACCGCCCCAAAATCCGACAGCAATGCCGGCGGCGTAGGCCGCACCGAGGGCGGTGGTCTCGAGGATCTCGGGGCGCAGCACATCTACACCGAGCTGATCCGCCTGGAACTGCATGAGCAGCTCGTTGGCTACCATCCCGCCGTCGACGCGAAGCTCGGCCAGCGCGATGCCCGAATCCGCGTTCATCGCCTCGACTACCTCGCGCGTCTGATAAGCGGTGGCCTCCAGGGCCGCACGGGCGATGTGCTGCCTCGTGACGTAGCGGGTGAGCCCGAGCAGAGCACCACGGGCATCCGGCCGCCAGTACGGGGCGAACAGTCCGGAGAACGCCGGCACGAAGTACGCGCCGCCGTTGTCTTCGACCTCACGGGCCAGCGGCTCGATCTCTGACGCGTCCGAGAACATGCCGAGGTTGTCCCGCAGCCATTGCACGAGGGAGCCTGTGACGGCGATCGATCCCTCGAGCGCGTAGACGGCCGGGGCGTCCCCGATCTTGTAGCAGACGGTAGTGAGCAGTCCGTTCTCAGAGTGCACGCGCGTGGGGCCCGTGTTCAGCAGCAGGAAGTTCCCCGTTCCGTAGGTGTTCTTGGCCATGCCCGCGCTGAAGCAGGCCTGACCGAACATCGCTGCCTGCTGGTCCCCCAGAACTCCGGCGATCGGGACTCCGGGGAGCATCCCGTGCTCGCGACCGACACCGTAAACCTCAGACGAGGACCGGATCTGCGGGAGCATCGACATCGGGATACCCATGTCCGCCACGATCTGCTCGTCCCAGGCCAGAGTGTCGAGGTTCATCAGCATCGTGCGGGAGGCGTTGGTGACGTCGGTGACATGGATGCCGCCCTCCACGCCGCCGGTGAGGTTCCAGAGGACCCAGGTGTCCACCGTGCCGAAGAGCAGGTCGCCGTCGTCGGCGGCCTGACGGGCGCCGACGACGTTGTCCAGGATCCACTTCACCTTGGGGCCAGCGAAGTAGGTCGCCAGCGGCAGGCCGACGCTCGCCTTGTACCGATCGACCCCGTGCTCGCGCGAGAGGTCCTCGACGATCCGCTGCGTCCTCGTGTCCTGCCAGACGATGGCCCGGCACACGGGGACTCCGGTGTGGCGGTTCCAGACGATGGTGGTCTCGCGCTGATTCGTGAGTCCGACCGCGGCAATGTCGCCGTGCGTCAGGTTCGCGCGGGTGAGCGCGAGTCCCACGGCCTCGCGCACGTTGTCCCAGATCTCGATGGCGTCGTGCTCGACCCATCCCGCCCGGGGGAAGTGCTGGAGATGCTCGAGCTGTCCACTGGCCACGATCGACGCCGAGTGGTCGAACACGATCGCGCGAGTGCTCGTCGTGCCCTGGTCGATCGACAATACGTATCGTGTCACGGGGTGCTCTCCATCGAAGCGTGTGAGGGGTGGGATGGGGGGGGATCGGCGATCAGGGACGCGGCGACATGGCGGCGACTCCGGGGGCGGCCGCCCTGGCGCGCGCGGCCGCGGCGTCATCGCTCGTGCGCGCCGCAGCGGCGACCGCGTCGGCCACGGCGGTATACGCCGCGACCTCCTCGTCGCGCCGCGCGTCTGACCAGCCCATTTCGCCGGCGACGATACGGGCGACCTCGGGAAGGGCCGCCAGCGCTTCGTCGGCGTACTCGTAGACCATGCGGGTGCGACGGTGCATCACATCCTCCAGGTGCAGCGCACCCTCATGGCTGACGGCGTACGCGATTTCCGCGCGCAGATAGGCGGGCGCATGCTCAAGCGGGCGGGACATGGTCTCGTCGCGGTCGCAGATCTCGGCGATGTCGCGGATGTCGGAGCCGTACCGGTGCAGCAGGTGATCGACCATCGCCGCGTCCCAGCCGAACTGGCGTGCGAGGGCGCCCGGGGCGCCGTCGGTCAAAGGGCGCCCGCCCACGAGCGGGAGGGTCTGTGTGATCGATGGTCGCGGGGCGGCCGCTTCGGCGCCTAAGGCGAAGTCGACGGCATCCCGCGCCATGATCCGGTACGTGGTGAACTTGCCGCCGGCGATGACGGTCAACCCCGGGACGGGCGAGGCGACCGTGTGCTCGCGCGACACCTTCTCTGATGCGGTGCCGACCTTGGTGCCCGGCTGCAGCAGCGGGCGCAGCCCGGCCCACGTGCCGATGATGTCGTCGTGTGTGAGCGCCTTTTCCAGCACCGCATTCGCCTCTTCGAGCACGTAGTTGATGTCGCGGGCGTGTGCGGCGGGATTGACGAGGTCTTCAGTCCAGGGGGTGTCGGTCGTGCCGATGACCCAGTACCGCGACCACGGGATCACGAAGAGGACGCTCTTCTTCGTCTGCAGGATCAGACCCGCGTCGCCCTCGATCCGGTCGCGGGGGACGACGATGTGGATGCCCTTGGAGGCCAGCACCCGCAGCCCGCCGGTCTCGCCGGTCTCGCCGGCGAGAGCCTGAGACTGCTCGGTCCAGACACCGGTTGAGCTGATGACATGGCGCGCCTTGACGGCGATCACGCGATCCGTCTCGAGGTCGCGCAGCAGCGCCCCGTCGACGACACCGGCGCCGTTCTTGGTCAGCTCCACCACCTGTATGCGCGTGGCCGCCTGTGCCCCGTACCCCGCCGCGGTGCGCACGAGTGTCGTGACGTATCTCGCGTCGTCCACCGTCGCGTCCCAGTACTCGATCGCCCCGACGGCCGCCCGCGCGCTGAGGTCCGGGAAGACCCGGTCGAGGTCGGCACGGCTGAGGTGGCGATGCCAGGGGAGGGCGCGCTTTCCCCGTCGGAGGGTCGCGAGCATGTCGTAGAGGGCGATGCCCGCGCCCACGAAGGCACGCTCCCATACCCGGTGGCGCAATGGGTAGAGGAACGGCACGGGGCGCACTAGGTGAGGGGCCACGGTGGTCAGGAGGAGGTCGCGCTCGGCTAATGCCTCGAACACCAGCTTGAAGTCGAGCATCTGCAGGTAGCGGAGACCCCCGTGCACGAGCTTGCTCGAGCGAGACGATGTTCCCGCGCCCCAGTCCTGCGCCTCGACTACCACGGTCTCGAGACCCCTACTCGCCGCATCGAGGGCGATGCCGGCACCGGTGATGCCGCCTCCAATCACCAGGACATCGAGCTCTCGCCCCGGCCGTGAGCTCTCGGATAGACGCGCGAGGGCGCGGTCGCGGGATTCCTTCGTGAGGCGAGTGTCGAGCATGGCGTTCCGTTCTTGAGGACCGGAGGAATCTCCCGCGGACAGCCTGAAGCGTATTAGCCTTGGGACGTATGATGCCAAATCGCGCATGGATCCTGCACGAATGTGCAGAAGAGTTATGAGTAGGGACGAAATGATCCTGGCGGCGGCCTCGATGTACTACCTCCAGGACATCAAAATGGAGACGATCGCTCAGCGGTTGCACATGTCGAGATCGACCGTGTCACGACTTCTCAAAGAAGCCCGGTCGTCAGGGCTCGTCAGCGTGACGCTGCGCCCGACCCCCTCACATGCCCCGGAGGTTGCCCACCTCATCGCGGAGCAATTCGGCGTCGAGGCCTATGTGGTGCCCGTCAGCGACTCCGCATCGATGCAGGAGCGTCTGGATCAGGTGGCCACCGCCACAGCCAAGATGGTGACCGACTGGTTCGATTCAGACATGATCCTCGGGATCGCGTGGGGAAGAACTCTCGGCGCGGTGTCGCAGCATCTCACGAAGAAGCCGACGCGCGGAAGCGTCATCGTTCAGCTCAACGGGGGTGCGAACAACCGCACGTCGGGCGTCGACTATGTGGACAACCTGATCTCTCGATTCGGTGAGGCGTTCGATGCGCGGGTGCAGTCGTTTCCGGTGCCTGCCTTCTTCGACTATGCCAGCACGCGACACGCGATGTGGCGTGAGCGCTCCATCGCGCGGGTGCTCGAGGTGCAGCGGCAGGCGGACATCGCCCTGTTCTCGATCGGTGCCGTGACTGGCCAGGTGCCTAGCCATGTCTACTCGGCGGGGTACCTCGAACCAGACGACATTCGTGTGCTCGAGTCGGCCGGAGTGGTCGGCGACGTTTGCACGGTGTTCCTCCGAGCCGATGGGACGTACGAGGACCTTGCCTTGAACCTACGTGCAACCGGTCCCACGCCAGCGGAGCTCACGCGCATACCGCGTCGCGTGTGCGCCGTCGCCGGAGAAAACAAGGTCATCCCTCTACTGGCGGCTCTTCGCGCGGGAATAATCACGCAGCTCATCCTTGATGAGCAGACCGCCCGCGAACTGCGGCGCCGTATCACCTAGATCCATCGAGAACTCAGCTCACGCCGACATCGTGGACGTGGTAGCAGATCGCTGACCCCCCGATCATCGACAAAACAGTGACTCATCGGAGACTCACACCGACGAACACAGCGCGATCACGAGGAGGTCTAAGTCGGCCGCGGGCTTGGGGTTTGAACATGGTCGGCGCGATCGCCGAAGATCGCCCGCACATGGCCTCCGGAGAACTCGGCTTCCATGTGCTCGACGTACTGCTATCTGCCGCCGAATCGGCCTCCGTCAGTGAACGGGAAAGATCCAGAGCACAGTGGAGCTCATCCCGCTGCCTCCCGCCTGCTTCAAACCCTGTCGCATAGACGCTCTGACTTAGCTCCAGGACTTGGGTCGCCTCGCCGCACACCAGACAGATGCATCGACACGTCGCAAAATACAACAGCTTTTTGAGACATCGTCGCCTCGCTCTGAGCGACTGTCGGCGTCCGCATGATCCCGTGGCGCTATGTGTCTCGGAAAGTTGTCTTGCCGTCACAACGACATGACCGATGCGGGGCCGACGCTCCCTGCCGTGGACACCATGTGGACACAATCCGCGCAGATCCAGACCGACCCCGCTGATCAGAACCGAACGACACGAGACGCGATCAGAGCCCGAAATCCCTTGATTTTCCGCGGCACGACGGCCCAACCCGCGTGATTCCGCGCTTCTCCGGCAGCACCGAAATCTGCGCAACCGAAGTTTCGACTCCCGCCGTCGCGTCCACTCGGCGCCTCGCCTCAAGCCGGCGCGGTAACACCCCGTCGGCCCGGCGGCAAGGGGGCATGCCGCCGCGGCGGCGGTCCGTACCGTGGCATCCATGACCGACATGTACACGGCACAGGATCCGACGACGCAGTACCCGCGCCCCCCGTTCCCGCCCCAGCAGCAGTCGGGCCCCGGCGACACCCACAAAATGGACCCCGCGCCCGACCACGGCGAGAAGACCTACATCGGCTTCGGTCGTCTGCCCGGCCGCAAGGCGCTCGTGACCGGCGCCGACTCGGGCATCGGTCGGGCCGTGGCGATCGCCTATGCCCGCGAGGGCGCCGACGTCGCGCTGTCCTACCTTCCCGAAGAGCAGGAGGAGGCGGAGGAGGTCGCCGCTCTCATCCGCGCCGAGGGGCGCACCGCCGTCCTGATCCCGGGAGATCTGCAGGACGAGCAGACCAACATCGACGCGGTCGAGAAGGCGATCGAAGGACTGGGCGGTCTCGACATCCTCGTCATCAACGCCGGCACGATGCCCACCGTCGACAGCATCGACGATTTCGAGACCAAGACCCTCGACCACGTCGTCAAGGTCAACATCTACCCGCTCTTCTGGCTGACGAAGGCGGCATCGCCCCACCTGACGCCGGGGGCGTCGATCATCACGACCTCGAGCATCCAAGGCTTCGACCCGTCGCCGTCCCTCGCGGAGTACGCGGTATCGAAGGCAGGGATCGCCAACTGGACGCGGGCGACGGCGCAGCAGCTCATCGAGCGGGGCATCCGCGTCAACGGCGTCGCGCCCGGACCGATCTGGACGCCGCTGCAGCCGGCGTTCGTGCCGAACGAGAAGATCGAGCACTTCGGCGAGCAGACCCCGATCGGTCGCGCGGGTCAGCCGGTCGAGCTCGCCCCGGCCTACGTCTTCCTCGCCTCGCAGGAGTCGAGCTACGTCGTCGGCGAGACGATCGCCGTGACGGGCGGGATGCCGCTGACGTGAGCACCTCGCACGCCGCGGCCCGGAGGCTCACCATGCCGCAACGCGCATGGTGACCGTCGCTGACCGCGGCGACCTGCGGACGTATGCGCCGATCGGCGACGGACGCACGGTCGCCCTCGTCGCCGGTGACGGCGGGATCGACTGGCTGCCGCTCCCCCAACTCGACTCCACCCCCGTCTTCGCACGAATCCTCGACGACGCAGACGGCGGATGCCTCGAGCTCGCCCCCGACGAGGAGTACACGGTCCGGCGCCGCTACCTCGCCGGCACGAACGTCCTGCAGACGACGTTCCGCACCGCGTCGGGTGCGGTGCGGGTGACCGATGCTCTGGTCACCGGGGTCGCCGGGCGTCTGCCGTGGGCGCAGCTCGTGCGCCGGGTCGAGGGACTCGATGGCGACGTGCGACTGCGCTGGGCCGTGCGCCCCGGCACGCGCCTGCGCACCGCATCGCCCTGGATCGTCCGCGCGGACGGCCACCACCTGCTCCGGGTCGACGGCACCACCCTCGCCGTCGTGGGTGAGCACATCGGCCGCACCCGCATCGAGGATTCCGCGGACTCGGGCCTTCCCGCACTCGGCGGGGCGTTCACCACGGCATCCGGTTCACGCCACCTTCTCGCGGTCGTCGCAACCGACGGCGAGCCGCTGCACATCCCCGACCCCGGCCACCTCGATGCCAGCATCGAGCGGACGATCACGGGGTGGCGGGAGTGGTCGCGCGAGTTCTCGTACGACGGGCCGTGGGCCGATGCCGTGCAGCGCAGCGCGCTCGCCTTGAAGCTCCTCGTGTATGCGCCGACGGGTGCGATCGCCGCCGCGGCGACCACATCGCTGCCGGAGAACCCCGCGGGCGGCAAGAACTGGGACTACCGCTTCGCGTGGGTGCGCGACCTCGCCTACACCGCGCACGCGCTCGTGCGATTCGGCTTGCGCGAAGAGACCCATGCCGCCCTGTCGTGGTTGCTGACGACGATCCAGCGGCACGGCGGCGATCCCCACGTGATGTACACGCTGCGCGGCGACCTCGTCGACGGAGCGCAAGAGTTCGACGCGCCCGGATGGGCGGGCATCGGCCCGGTCGTCGCGGGCAATCCCGCGACCGATCAGCTGCAGCTCGGCGTCTACGGCGACCTGTTCGCGATCTGCCGCACCTACGTCGATGCGGGGAACATCCTCGATGTCGGGACGGGAGCGCTCCTCGCCCGGCTCGCCGACGTCGTGTGCGACCGGTGGCGCAGCCGCGACTCGGGCATGTGGGAGCTTCCCTCCCTCGAGCACCACACGTCATCGAAGATGGGGTGCTGGCAAGCGTTGCGCGACGCCGTGCATCTGTCGGATGCCGGGATGATCCCCGGCCCCTCGGAGCGGTGGGCGGCCGAACGCGACCGGATCGCCGCGTGGGTCGAGGCCGAATGCTGGTCGGAGGATGCCGGCGCGTACACGATGTTCCCGGGTTCGCCGGCGCTCGACGCGTCGGTGCTGCTGCACGCCGAGAGCGGGTTCGACCGTGGCGAGCGCATGTCGCGCACGATCGATGCCCTCACCGAGGCGCTCGGGCGCGACCACCTGCTGTATCGCTACAGCGGCATGCCGGACGAGGAGCACACGTTCACAGCCTGCGCGTTCTGGCGCGCGAACGCACTCGCCTGCGTCGGCCGCCACGACGAGGCGATCGCGGCGATGACCGCGCTCGTCGGTCAGGCGAACGACGTCGGCATCTACAGCGAGATGATCTCGGCACAGGACGGGTCGTTCTGGGGCAACCTTCCCCAGGCGCTCAGTCACCTCGCCGTCGTGGGCGCGGCGTTGACGATCCTCGACGTCGCCCCGACGGAGATGCTCCGTGACCTCTGAACCGCGCGTCTTCCGCAGCGCCCCGGCAATCCTCGTGGAGAGCATCTTCTGGGATGAGCGGACCGACGAGCTGGTCTGGGTCGACATCACGGCGGGCACCCTCCACCGTGGGCGCCTCGACGGGTCCGCCGACGGTCGCGAGGACCGCGTCGCGCAGCTGCCGCCCCCGCTCAGCGCGGTGCAGCCCGCAGCGGACGGCGGGTTCGTCGCGGCTCTGCGCGATCGCATCGTGCTGTTGGATGCCGAGGGGCGCATCGTGCGCGAGGTCGCCGAGACTACGCATTCCCACGACGGCATCCGCAACAACGAAGGCAAGGTCGATCCGTTCGGGCGGTTCGTCGTGGGAGCGATGGACCTCACCACCGGCGATCCCGACGCGACGGTTCGCGCGATCGGGGCCGACGGGCTCGTCGACGTGCTGCGCGGCGGCTTCGCCGTTGCCAACGGATTCGAGTGGTCGGATGCCGGCGGCACGATGTACCTCACCGACACCTCCGTGCAGACAGTCTACCGCGCGCCCTACGGCGCCGGTCCCCGGCCCCTCGGCGATCTGGAGCCGTTCTTCGTCGGCCGCCCGTCCGACGGTCTCGCCCGCGCGCGGGACGGCGGATTCTGGAACGGGCTGTACGGCGAGGGCGCCGTGATCCGGTGGGATGCCTCCGGCACCGAGACGGCGCGCATCGGGCTTCCCGCGCCGAATGTCACGTCGGTGGCATTCGGCGGCCCGGATCTGTCGACGCTGTTCGTCGGCACCGCACGCGAGAACCTCACTGAGGAGCAGCTCGTGGCCCATCCCCGCAGCGGCGCGATCTTCGCCCTCGATGTCGGGGCGCGCGGATACCCGCCGCACACCTTCAGGGCCCGCGCGACCTTCTGACCTCACCGCAGGCCCGAACACCCCACCGACAGCCCACAGGCACCCCATGAAAGGACACGACATGGACCTCGGACTCGCAGGACGCACTGCGCTCATCACCGGCGGAGACTCCGGCATCGGCTGGGAGAGCGCACGGCTCCTCCTCGACGAGGGCGCGACGGTCTTCCTCACCGACCTCGACGCGGATTCCCTCGCCGAGGCCGCCGGGCGCCTCACGGCGGCCGAGGGCCGACTCCACTACGCCGCCGCCGACATCACCGACGTCGCGAGCGTGGCCGAGCTCGGTCGCCGCGTGCGCGCGACGGTCGGCAAGATCGACATCCTCGTGCAGTCGGCGGGGATCACCGGTGCGCAGGGCCTGTTCCACGAGATCGACGACGAGGGCTGGACGTCGACGATCGAGACCGATCTGCTCGGGCCCGTCCGCGTCGTCCGCGAGTTCCTCGCCGACCTCCGCGTCGGCGGATGGGGCCGCCTCGTCTTCCTCGCCTCCGAGGACGGTGTGCAGCCGTACGACGACGAGATCCCCTACTGCTCGGCCAAAGCCGGCATCCTCGCGCTCATGAAGGGGCTGTCGCGCAGCTATGCGAAAGAAGGACTGCTCGTCAACGCCGTCTCGCCGGCTTTCATCCACACCCCGATGACCGACGCGATGATGCGCAAGCGCGCCGACGAGCGCGGCGAGGGCTTCGACGAAGCGATCGACTCCTTCCTCTCCGAGGAACGCCCCTACATGGAGCTCGGGCGCCGAGGTGAACCCACCGAGGTCGCGGCCGTCATCGCGTTCCTGTGCTCCGACCGCGCGTCGTTCGTCAACGGATCGAACTACCGCGTCGACTCGGGTTCTGTGGCCACGATCTGACCGGAGTGTTCGGCACACCGCGGAACCCGCCGGGGCGGGGATAGCGTGGGTCCATGCGCGCGATCAGTTCCGACGAACGCGACTCGGCCTGGGAGCGGACCGACGCCCGATATCGGGTGTACGTGTTCGACGGCCCTGACAACGCCGTGACGACAGTGGACCTCGTCGAGACGACACTCGATGAGGCACTGGATGCTGCCCGCGATCTGTCCGGGCGCGACGAGCGGCTGTGGTCGCTCGCACTCGTCGAGACGGATGCCCGCGGGCTGCGAGGCCTCGTCTGGCTGTCGGGCATGGACTACAACGACCCTCCCGATTCGGCGATGGAGCGTGCGCAACGCGCGCGGATGCAGAACCGCTATCTCGCCGAACGCCGTCGGCGTGGGTTGGCGCTGCACCTCCCGAACGGCCGCCGGCTCATCCGGATGTTCCCGGAGTGGACGGAAGGGTGGCCGCTCTGGGAGAGCTTCTCCGATCATTACCATCTGACACCCGCAGACCTCACTCTCTCCCCTGCACTCGGTGAGGAACTGCGCGGATGGAACGAGGTGTGGTCGGCGCGCGGTCTCGACGCACCGGTGCCGACCGGTTGGTACGACGAGGGCATACGCCTCCTCGGGCTTCTGCGAGAAGAACTCGATGACGTCGCCGAGGTGCGTGCCGAGTTCCTCCACGACCCCGCGTGAACCGGGCGCGAATACCCCCGGCCGCATCCGATTGGCGCGCCTCGGCGCGAGAGGAGAGACTGGATCCATGACGACCGCCTCGCTGCCGACGTTCGCCCACGATGGTCGGGACCTGCCCTACGTCGACGAGGGTACCGGCCCCGCCGTCGTCCTCATTCCCGAAACGGGACAGCCCACGGGGTCCCTCGGCACACTCGCGAGCATTCTCGTCGAGGAGGACTTCCGCGTCGTGCGCCTGGTGTCGCTCGAGACCGGTGAGGATGCCCGCGCCCTGGCATCCTCGGTGATGGCGCTGCTCTCAGAGCTCGGCATCGACCACGCCTGGATCGGCGGCCACGGCGCCGGCGGCACGGTCGCACGCGCGGCATCGCTCGACCACCACGACCACGTCAACGGCGTGCTGCTGCTCGCCCCTGCGCCGAGCGACCTGCCGATCGCGGCCGACATCCCGGTGCTCGTGATCCACGGCACCGACGACGACGAGACCCCGATCGCCGAGAGCGAGGCCCTCGTCGCCTCTGCCCCGGCCCTCGCCAGCCTCAAGCGCGTCGAGGGGGCCGGACACCTCTTCCCCCTCACCCACCCGGGCGAGACCTCGTGGTTCATCGAGGACTACCTCGACTGGGACTGAGTTTCCTCAGGCGATGCGCGTTCCCGGCGGGAGCGTGCGCGCGGGGGTGCGCGTCCGCGCCCAGGCCCACCAGAGCAGCAACCCCGTCAGCGCGAGTTGGACGGCGAGTCCGACGAACCAGCTCGGCACCGTCTGAGCGATGATCTGCTCGGGCGTCTTGTAGCCCGACCTCCCGTCGACGTCGCCGCGGTAGTTGGCCGGATCGCATTCGTCCCAGCTGGATTCGAGCGTGGGAGCGATCTGGGCCGACCGGACGCTCGATTTCATCCACCCGAACGCGTCGTCGGGGTTGCCGCGGGCGTCGAATCGCGTGGGCGCGGCGTCGGCGAGGATCACGAAGGGGTTCGCAGACAGCATCCACCACACGCGATCGAACCGCGGCACCCGGTACGTGTTCGTGACCCAGTCCGCACAGACCATCGCCTCGGGATCGTCATAGCAGCGCTTCGACCCGTCGGTGCAGATGACGTTGCCGTGCTCGTCGTAGGCGAGCGATCGGTTGTGGCTGATGCCTTCGCTCGACATGGCCGAGCCGAGCAGCCCGAACCCGATGAGGCTGCCGACGGCGAGCGCCGCGACGACGAGATAGGTCGCGACCACGGAGAAGAGCGGGCGCGCGAGGATGCCTGAGAGCGCGACCCCGATGCCTGAGATGATCCCGGTCTCGACTACGAGGATCGCCAGCGAGACGACGACGGTGAGCGGGTTCACGTCGCCCGCAAGGGTCGCGACGACGAGGAAGGGCGCCGCGACCAGCGCGAAGGCGAGCCCGGTGATCCAGGCCGCGAGGAACTTGCCGAACAGGATCTCGGCGGTCGTGGCGAGGGTCACCTGCACCGGAGCGAGCGTGGCGGCGTCGCGATCGCCGTTGATGCTGTTTCCGCTGAGCGTCGGCGAGACCAGCAGCACGAGCAGCAGGGTGACGCACACGACGACGGAGTAGACGCCGGCGCCTCCCGTCCCCCACCCGCCGTAGGAGAGGAAGGAGAGGGCCGTCACGCCCAGCAGGGCGAGGCCGAAGAGACCGAGCAGCACGTACCACGACACCGTGCGCACCCGCTGCAGCAGTTCGAGGCGGGCGATGGTCCAGAGGCGAACGAGGTTCACGAGCGTCCTCCTTCGAGGTCGAGGAAGGTGTGTTCGATCAGGCCGGTCGTGGCGGCGAACTCGGCCACCGGGAGCCCTGCGGCGGTCAATGCGGCGAGGGCGGATGCCGCGGTGGCATCCGACGTGAAGGCGACGAGCACGTCACGTCGATCGATCGGCACGAGCGCCGCGTCGAGGCCGAGCGTCTGCGCGATCGGCAGCACGGATGCCGTCGCGTCGCGGTCGGCGAGACGGATGCGCCACGTGCGGCCGCGACGGGCGGCCGCGTCGACGCGTTCCGCGCTGACCGTCGCGCCGTCGAGGAGGAAGACGGCATCGTCGACGACCTCTTCGAGCTCCGACAGGATGTGGCTGGAGATGAGGACCGTGCGCCCGTCGGCGGCGAGCCGGCGCAGGAGGACTCTCAGGTCGATCCGGGCCTGGGGGTCGAGACCCGAGGCCGGTTCGTCGAGCAGCAGCACGCTCGGGTCGTGGACCAGCGCGCGGGCGAGCCCGAGCCGCTGCTTCTGACCGCGCGAGAAGACACGCGCCGGGGTGTCGGCGAGGTCGGCCAGAGCCACCTCGGCGAGCAGACGTTCCGCGCCCTGCCGGGAACGGGCCGCATCGAGGCCGTACAGGCGCCCCGTCATCTCGAGCGTCTCGCGCGCCGTGAGCGACGGCCACGCACCGAGGGCGTCGGGCATCCACCCCACGATCCCCCGAACGCCTGCCGGGTCGGCCATCGGGTCGATGCCGCCGATCCGCAACGTCCCCCCGTCGGGAGCGAGCAGCGAGGCCAGCATCAGCAGCAGCGTCGTCTTGCCCGACCCGTTCGGGCCGACGAGCCCGGTGACGGCGCCGGCGCGGGCTTGGAGAGTGACGTCGCGGACGGCGTGCACGTTCCCGAACGAGCGGCGCACGCCCGTGGCGACGATTCCGGGGGAGGTCATGGGCCCCACCCTAGGCGGAGCCTATGACTGCACGCGTCCTCCCTGCGATGTACATTCCGCGAAGCCGGGGAGGCGTCCCGGAGCTGTGATCGGCGCACCGTCAGCGGCCGATCGGTCGCCCGTGGGCGTGGATCGGCTGCGCTCAGCGGAAGACGTCGACGCCGAGATCGGGGTGATCGACGAAGACGCCGTCGACACCGGCATCCGCAATCACGCGCCATTCGGCGGCATAGTCGCCGAAGTCCCCGTCGTCGCCCCCGCTGCGGAACGGGGCGGAGAGAAAGGCGTTCTCGGGCCGGCAGGTCCACGTGAACACGAGCAGCCCACGGGCATGGGCGTCGGCGACGATGCCCGGCGCGGGGTCTTCCCGCCCGGGGGCGCCGACCGGCCCGTCTCGCCCGGCGGTTCCCGCGAGGATCATCGCCTTGTCGACGCTGATGCCGTCGACACCGTCCGCGAGGCGATCGAGGCCGCGCGCCGACACCTGCGCGGCGTAGGTCGGGGCGTCGGAGCCGTGCGCGGCGATGAGGTCGAACGCGCTCCCGCTCGCTTCGACGAGGTAAACGTACGTCGCACGGATGCCATGGGCGCGCACCTCGGAGAGCACGGTCTGCTCGAACGACTCGATGAACAGCGGCGGCTCGCCCTCCGTCCGCTCCTGCGCCCAGCCCGCTGCGCACAGCTCGCGCGCGATCGCGGCCGCGACGTCGACGCCGAGCCGGGCGAAGTAGGTCGCGTGCTTGATCTCGAGGACCACGCCGATCGGGCGGGCCTGATCGGCGGATGCCCGTCGCACGACGTCGAGCAGGTCGCGCAGTCGCAGCGGAGGCTCGGTGTCGTCGTGCGCCGCACTGGCCGGCCGCAGCATCGGCAGCCGCTCGCGGCACCGCAGAGTCGAGAGCTCGGCCCACGTGAAGTCCTCGGTGAACCAGCCGGTGTGCTCGACCCCGTCGATGCGCTTCGTCGCTCGACGTGCGGCGAACTCCGGGTGTCGTTCGACATCGGTCGTCGAGCCGATCTCGTTCTCGTGGCGCACGACGGCGACGCCGTCCGAGGTGAAGACGACGTCCGGCTCGACGGCATCGACGCCGAACGAGAGCGCAAGCAGGTACGACGAACGCGTGTGCTCGGGGCGATACCCCGGCGCACCGCGGTGTCCGATCACGAGCGGGGCGCGACGGGTCATGCTGCCAGGCTAGCGCGACGGGCGGCCGACGCTCGGAGCGTTCCAAGCGTGCTCACAGCACAGCACCTGCCCCGCTCCGCAGGCGTCCGATACGCTGGAATTCCGCGGGAATGCCCCGCGGCACCCTTCGCATTGGAGAGAGACCACCATGGCCTCGAGCAGCAATCCCGCTTTCAGCAACCCCGCCTTCCAGGAGCAGCGGCCCGGGCTGACCCCGCCGGCTGCCCAGACCCAGTACGCCGCCTCGTCCGCGCAGGCCGCCGACCTCGCTGCGCAGGCGCAGCTCGAGGGCGCGTTCGCCGCACCGTCCGCCGGCGCGGCGCAGACCGGTCGCATGACGGTCGAAGACACCGTCGTCAAGACCGTGGGCCTCTTCGCCGTCCTGCTGGTCACCGCCGTCGTCGGCTGGATCTGGACGATGGCGCCCGTCTCCGTGTCGAACCCCGCCCCCACGATCGTGCCGTGGATGATCGGCGCGCTCGGCGGCTTCGTCCTCGCGATGATCGTGAGCTTCACGTCGCGCAAGAAGATCCGCCCCGGCCTCATCCTCGGCTACGCCGCCTTCGAGGGCTTGTTCATCGGTGGCATCTCGGCGTTCTTCGAGTTCATGTGGCCCGGCATCGTCGTCCAGGCCACGATCGCGACCCTGTCGGTGGTCGGCGTGACGCTCGCGCTGTTCGCCAGCGGCAAGGTCCGCGCCTCGGCGAAGGCCACCAAGGTCTTCATGATCGCGATGATCGGCTACCTGGTCTTCTCGCTCATCAACGTCGTCATGATGATGTTCGGTGCATTCCCCGCCGGCAGCGGTGGCCCGTTCGGCATGCTGTCGGACGTCAAGATCATGGGCATCCCGCTGGGTGTCATCATCGGCATCCTCGTCGTCATCATGGCCGCGTACTCGCTCGTGCTCGACTTCGACTCGATCCAGCAGGGCGTCCGTAACGGCGCGCCCCGTCAGTACGCCTGGCTCGGCGCCTTCGGCATCATGGTCACGGTCGTATGGCTCTACGTCGAGATCCTGCGCCTCATCGCGATCCTCCGCGGCAACAACTGACGCTCCCGCCTCCAGAAGGCCCGTCCGGCGCACGCCGGGCGGGCCTTTCTGCCTTTCATCCCCGTCTGCCTCTTCTCCCCGTCTGCCTTTCTCCCCCGCCTGCCGCGCTCTGCCGGCTCTCCCGACGGGGCATGTCCCACTTTCTGCGTGTGCGTGTCCCGCTTTCTGCGGTGCATGTCCCGGTCTCTGGGTGGGGTGTCCCACTTTCGGCAGGGTGTGTCCCACTTCCAGCGACCCATGTCCCACAAAGCGTCGCCCGAAGACCCCCGCAACGACAGAAAGTGGGACGCGGCAGGCATCCGGCACCCGCTTCGTGCCTGTGCATCCCGCGTCCGCCCGACACGCGCTCCGCGAAACTCCCATGTCCCACTTTCGGCAGGGCATGTCCCACTCTCGGTGCCCCATGTCCCACAATGCGTCGCCCACAGACCCCGCAACGACAGAAAGTGGGACACGGCAGGCATCCGGATGGGACAGCGGCAGCCGCAGGACCCGGGCGTTCTACTGCAGGGCACGTCCCACTCTCGGTGCCCCATGTCCCACAAAGTGTCGCTTGCAGGCCGGCGTAGCGACAGAAAGTGGGACACGGCTCGAATCGCACCGCACGCTACCCGCACCCGCACCGCCCACGCCAGCACCAGCGCACCACCACCACCGCACCGCCCTCGCCACAAACGACGGATGCCGGGGCGCGCGGCCCCGGCATCCGGTCAGTTCACTCCCACTCGATGGTCCCCGGGGGCTTCGACGTGACGTCGAGCACGACCCGGTTGACCTCGCGCACCTCGTTCGTGATGCGGTTCGAGATCTTCGACAGCACGTCGTAGGGCAGACGGGTCCAGTCCGCCGTCATAGCATCCTCCGAAGAGACCGGACGCAGCACGATCGGATGCCCGTAGGTGCGGCCATCTCCCTGCACACCCACCGAGCGGACATCCGCCAGCAGCACGACGGGGCACTGCCAAATCTCGCCGTCGAGGCCCGCCTTGGTCAGCTCCTCGCGGGCGATGGCGTCGGCGTCACGCAGGATCTCGAGGCGGTCAGCGGTGACCTCACCCACGATCCGGATGCCGAGGCCGGGCCCCGGAAACGGCTGGCGTCCGACGATCTCGGCCGGCAGCCCGAGGTCGCGTCCGATCTGGCGCACCTCGTCCTTGAAGAGCGTCCGCAACGGCTCGACGAGCTCGAACTGGAGGTCTTCGGGAAGGCCGCCCACGTTGTGGTGGCTCTTGATGTTCGCGGTGCCCGTGCCGCCGCCGGACTCGACGACGTCGGGGTAGAGCGTGCCCTGCACGAGGAAGCGGATCGGGTCGCCCTCGGCCGCGGCCTCGGCGATCAGGTCCTGCTGAACCTTCTCGAACGCACGGATGAATTCGCGCCCGATGATCTTGCGCTTCTGCTCCGGGTCGCTCACGCCGGCAAGCGCGTTCAGGAACGTCTCCCGCGCGTCGACGGTGATGAGACGGACGCCGGTGGATGCCACGTAGTCGTTCTCGACCTGTTCGCGCTCGCCCTTGCGGAGGAGGCCATGGTCGATGAACACGGCGACGAGCTGGTCGCCGACCGCTTCGTGCACGAGCGCCGTCGAGACGGCGGAGTCGACGCCGCCGGACAGAGCCGAGAGCACCCGCCCCGTGCCGACCTGCTCGCGGATGCGCGCGACCTGCTCGGCGATGACGTTGCCGCTGTTCCAGTCGGCGGGAAGGCCCGCCGCCTTGTGCAGGAAGTTCACGAGCACGTCCTGGCCGTAGTCCGAGTGCTTCACCTCGGGGTGCCACTGCACACCGTAGAAGCACTTCTCGGCGTTGCCGAACGCGGCCACGGGCGTCGCCGCGGTCGAGGCGAGCACCTCGAAGCCTTCGGGGGCCTCGGCGACCTGGTCTCCGTGGCTCATCCAGACGTTCTGCTCGGCGGGCTGGCCACCCAGCAGCACCCCGCCGTCGCCGGCGAGGGTGGCATCCGTCGCGCCGTACTCGCGCAGGCCCGTGTTGGCGACCGTGCCGCCGAGCTGCTGAGCCATCACCTGGAAGCCGTAGCAGATGCCGAGGGTCGGCACCCCGAGCTGCAGGATGCCCGGGTCGAGCGAGGGCGCGCCCGGCTCGTACACCGAGGAGGGCCCACCCGACAGCACAAGGGCGACGGGATTCTTCGCGGCGACCTCGGCGGCCGTCGCGGTGTGCGGGACGATCTCGCTGTAGACGCCGGCCTCGCGGACGCGGCGCGCGATCAACTGGGCATATTGCGCGCCGAAATCGACGACGAGGACGGGACGCTGGGCGGTCTCGGTCTGGGTGGTCACCGGGTGCCTTCCGTGGCGGGGAGAGGAGGAACGGATGCCTCAGAGGCTTCGCGCTCGGCGAGGTAGGCCTTGACCTCGCGGGCGACGCGCGCCTCCATGAAGAACGACAGCAGCGGCACGATGCCGCCGAGGGCGAGCATGATGAACCGCAGGAAGCCCCAGCGCATGAGGCTCCACACGCGGAAGCACGCGAAGAGGTAGACGACGTAGAACCAGCCGTGGGCGATGAGGATGCCGAGCGACAGGTTGACGCCGTCGCCGGTCGACTCGTGGCCCGTCGCCGTCTCGACCACCGGGGCGAAGTGGAGGAATCCACCTGTTCCGCCGAAGAACAGCTCGTAGCCGAGGCCGTACTTGATGATCATCTCGGCGCACAGCGACAGCAGCATGACACCCGTGACGACCGAGGCGATCTGGTAGAAGCGCAGCGCTCCGCGGATCGCCGGGAAGGTGGCGAGCTTGGGCTGGGGCATGGGTTCCAGTCTACTGGGCGTGCGGGCGACGCAATCTGCAGGAGGAACGTCCGCAGAACCCGGTCGTGGAGCGGTCAGGAGTCACTCCTGTCACGCCTGGTCCTGCAGTGTGGGACGGTCAGCACCGGGGCGCTCGGCGCCCTGCGGCTCGGCACCCTGCGGCTCGGCGCCTACGTTTCGACCTCCTGTGGGGTGGAGCCGGCGGCCTCTTCGAGCGCCTCGACCTCCTTCTCCCAGGCATCCCGCGCCAGGCGGTACCACATGTAGAACGCGAAACCCGCGAAGATCGCCCACTCGACGGCGTAGAAGACGTTCAACCAGTTGACGTTGGACCCCTGTGCGGGCGCCGGCGAGTCGATCCCGGCGAGACCGGATGCCGCGACGATGCCGGCGAGCGAATCGCCGCCGTCGGCGACGAGGTACGGCCGGTAGACGTTCAGGTCGGTCGTGTCGTGCCACATCCCCAGAAGCGCCGCGGGAGACATCCGCGACATGTCGGTCACGGCTCCTCCGCGGGGAGGCAGGGCGGGGCCTTCATCCGAGATCAGCCGGCCCGTGAGGCTCACGGCCGAACCGGCGAGCGCGTCGAGCGCGGATGCCGCGGCGTCAGCCGTCGCCCGGTTCGCCGTCCACCCGACCGCCGTCGCGATGGATGTCGGCACCGGCAGGCCGGCCGAGTCGAGGCGCAACTGAGCGGTCACCCAGTACCCCTCGACGCCGTCGTTGAAGCGCGACGAGACGACCGCGAAATCGTCGGCGACGAACGAACCGACGACGTCGACACGCTGGCCGACCAGCGGTTCGGGCAGGTACTGCCCCGGCGGAAGCGCCTCGACGATGGGCTTCACCGTCTCGGTGATGCCCGGAGGCGGCGGGTTCGTGTCGATCGAGCGTCCGAGCTGCCACTGGCCGAGCCACGCGAACACGGCAGCGACGGCCAAAGCGAACAGCAGCATCCCGATCCACCACGGGCGCAGCATGACTTCGCGCAGCGTCGGCGCGAAGACCTCGGCGGGGGCCACGCTGGGCGCCCCTGCGGAGGCCGACCCGGCCACTGCAGGGGCCGAGGAGTCGCCGTCAGCCATCAGACGCGGTACGGCGCGACGACGACCTCGACGCGCTGGAACTCCTTGAGGTCGGAATACCCGGTCGTGGCCATCGACTTCTTCAGCGCGCCGATAAGGTTCGCCGTGCCGTCGGCCACCGGTGCGGGGCCGTACAGGATCTGCTCGAGGGGACCGACCTGGCCGACCTCGACCCGCTTGCCGCGGGGAAGCTTCGCGTGGTGCGCTTCGGGGCCCCAGTGGTAGCCGCGACCGGGGGCATCCGTGGCGCGCGCGAGGGCGACGCCGAGCATGACGGCATCGGCGCCCATCGCGAGCGCCTTGACGATGTCGCCGGAGGTTCCCACGCCGCCGTCGGCGATGACGTGCACGTACCGTCCGCCCGACTCGTCGAGGTAGTCGCGGCGTGCGCCGGCGACGTCGGCCACGGCGGTCGCCATGGGGGCGTGGATGCCGAGGGTCGCCCGCGTGGTCGACGCCGCTCCTCCGCCGAAGCCGACGAGCACGCCGGCGGCTCCGGTGCGCATGAGGTGGAGCGCCGCGGTGTACGTGGAGGCGCCGCCCACGATGACGGGCACGTCGAGGTCGTAGATGAACTTCTTGAGGTTGAGCGGCGCGGCATCCGACGACACGTGCTCGGCCGAGACCGTGGTTCCACGGATGACGAAGAGGTCGACGCCGGCGGCGACGACGGTCTCGTAGAGGTCCTGCGTGCGCTGCGGGGTGAGCGATCCGGCGACGGTGACGCCGCCCGCGCGGATCTCGGCGAGACGGTCACGCACGAGCTCGGGTTTGATCGGCTCGGAGTAGAGCTCCTGCATCCGCAGCGTCGCCTCGTCGGCCGGCAGCGACGCGATCTCGGCGAGCAGCGGCTCGGGGTCGTCGTAGCGAGTCCAGACGCCTTCGAGGTCGAGCACGCCGAGGCCGCCGAGCTGGCCGAGCATGATGGCCGTCGCCGGACTCATGACCGAGTCCATCGGAGCGCCCAGCACGGGGATCTCGAATCCGAACGCGTCGATCGACCATGCCGTCGAAATGTCCTCGGGGTTGCGGGTGCGCCGCGAGGGCACCACCGCGATGTCGTCGAACGAATAGGCGCGGCGGGCGCGCTTGGCGCGGCCGAGCTCGATCTCCATGGTCACCCCTCCAGCCTACCCGCCGCCCCCGCACCGCCCGCAGAACACCCCGGCGGCGGTGCGGGGCGAGGGCGGGCACGCGCGAGAAACCACATCCACCGCGAGAAACCACCGCGGCACGTGTTTCTCGCGACGGCGATGGTTTCTCACGTGCACCACCCCGTACCCCGAGCCGCGCGAGCCGGCCAAGCCGGCCAAGCCGCCCGCGCCGACCCGGAAGTCCGCGACCATGAGCGCGAGAAACCACATCCACCGCGAGAAACCACCGCGGCGCGCGTTTCTCGCGACGGCGACGGTTTCTCGAGGGAGCCGCCGAGTGCGGCCTGCGTATGCGGCCGGCGCGCAACCTCGGACGCCTGCGCCGCGCCGCGCCGCCTGCGCAGATCTCCCGCGTGCGTCGCCGTATGACCGGCGCTGACCCGACGCCGACGTAAGACGGCAGGATGGGTTCGACGGAGGAGGACGGATGGCCCAGCGCATCGTGGTCATCGGCGGCGGGATCATGGGGCTTGCCGCGGCATGGCAGCTCGTTCGACGAGGAGAACGCCCCGTCGTGATCGACCGGTTCGCGCGCGGCCACCACGAGGGCGCGTCCCACGGCGAGACGCGCAACTTCAACAACGCTTACGGCGAGGCGCACTACCTCGACCTGCTCGCGCTCGCGCGCGAAGGTTGGGATGCCCTCGGCGACGTCGACGGCGAGCCGCTGCTGCGTCTGCACGGTCTCGTCTCGCACGGCGGGGGCGCGGCGCTCGGCAGCGGCTCGGCCACGAGCCTCGCCGGGATCGCCGACGGGTTGACCGCCCGCGGCATCCCCGCCGAGCTGCTCACCGGAGCCGACGCCGCGCGACGCTGGCCGGGCATGCGCTTCGAAGACACCGTCCTCCACTCCCCCGACGCCGGGGTCGCCCGCGCCGCCGCGGCGATCCGCGAGCTCGAGCGCCGCATCACGGCCGGCGGCGGCGAGGTCCGGTGGAGCATCCCGGCGCGCGCCCTGTCCCCCGACGCAGACGGCGTCGATGTCGTGACGGATGCCGGGACGCTCCGCGCCGACGTGGTCGTCGTGACCGCGGGCGCGTGGACCTCGTCACTGCTGGGACCGGCGCTCGGATCGGGCTCGGGACCGGGCATCCCTCTGCCGCCGCTTCGCGTGACGGAAGAGACGCCGGCGCACTTCACGCCGTTCGTCGCCGGCCCGTGGCTGTCGTTCAACCATTTCGTCACACCCGGCTCGCAACCGTCGAACGTGTACGGCATGCCGACGCCCGGCGAGGGGATCAAGGTCGGCTTCCACGGCATCGGCGACGAGGTCGATCCCGACCGCCGTCCGCACCGGCCGGTGCTGCAGCATGAGCTGCGCGACTACGTGCGGGAGTGGATGCCCGGGCTCGACCCCGACACGGCGGTGCCGATCTCGTGCACGTACACGTCGACGCCGACCGAGGCGTTCGTGCTCGACCGGGTGGAGCGCATCGTCGTGGGCGCGGGGTTCTCGGGCCAGGGCTTCAAGTTCGCGCCCGGTGTCGGCGCGACGCTCGCCGCGCTCGCGCTCGACCCGTCGGCGCGGGCCGCCGAGGCGTTCCGCCTGGCATCCGTCTGACGCTCTCGGTCGCGCGGTCGTCCGACGAGTGCGGACTGTCTGTCTGACCGACCCACAAGCCCCGGCGCACGTCACCGAGTCCGTAGAATTCCACGTACTCCGCACCCGTCCGCCGCTTCAGGTGCGGAGTTCGTCACATCCTGCGGAGTACGCGACCCGCCCACACCGCGACCTCCACATCCGCTCAGCCACGCCCGCACCCGCACCGATACCCGCGCGGCCATGCCCCACGAGCCCCGGCACACGTCACCAGCTCCGCAGAATTCCACGTACTCCGCACCCGTTCGCCGCTTCAGGTGCGGAGTTCGTCACATTCTGCGGAGTACGCGACCCCCAACCCGCCGCCCGACACACGAACACGCGCGCACCCACGCCCGCTCAGCGCGGCCTGCTCACCGGGCCCGGGTGACCCGCTTCTCGTCCCACACGGGCTCGTCGGTCTCGACGACGCGTCCGTCCGAGCCGAACACGATGAAGCGATCGAACGAGCGCGCGAACCACCGGTCGTGGGTCACCGCGAGGACGGTCCCCTCGAAGCGCTGCAGCGCATCCTCCAGCGCCTCGGCCGAGACGAGGTCGAGGTTGTCGGTGGGCTCGTCGAGCAGCAGCAGCGTCGCCCCGGAGAGCTCGAGCAGCAGCACCTGGAACCGGGCCTGCTGCCCGCCCGACAGACTGTCGAAGGCCTGCTCGGCCTGCCGGACGAGGCCGTAGCGGTCGAGGGCCGAGCTGGCCGCATCCCGCGGCATGCCGGGCCTCCGGTCGTCGCCGCGGTGCAGGATGTCCAGGAGCGAGCGCCCGGTGTATTCCGGATGCCGGTGGGTCTGCGCGAACCAGCCGGGAGCAACCCGTGCGCCGAGCACGGCCCGCCCCGTGTGCGCGACGGGATCGAGCGCCGCACCGATGTCGGTGACGTGGCCGAGCAGCCCGTCGGGGTCGGTGCCACCGCGGGCGAGCAGCCGCAGGAAGTGCGATTTACCCGACCCGTTCGATCCGAGCACGGCGATGCGATCGCCGAACCACACCTCGAGGTCGAACGGCTGCATGAGCCCGGTAAGCTCGAGCCGCTCGGCGACGACGGCGCGCTTGCCGGTGCGTGCGCCGCGCAGGCGCACGTCGAGGGTCTGCGCGGGGGGACGCTCCTCGGGCGGGCCGGCCTCTTCGAACCGGCGCAGCCGAGTCTGGGCCGCCCGATAGCGCGACGCGAACTCGTCGCTGGCGGCGGCCTTCGCCTTCATGTCGGCGACGAAGCGGATGAGCTTGGCGTGCTCCTCATCCCACCGCCGGCGCAGTTCGTCGAGTCGCGCCATCCGGTCGTCGCGCGCGGCGTGGTAGGTGCCGAATCCTCCGCCGTGCACCCAGGCGGTGCTCCCGGCGCCGCCCGTCTCGAGCGTGACGATGCGATCGGCGGCCCGTGCGAGCAGCTCGCGATCGTGCGAGACGAGGAGGACGGTCTTGGATGTTTCGCGCAGTCGTTCCTCGAGCCAGCGCTTGCCGGGCACGTCGAGGTAATTGTCGGGCTCGTCGAGCAGCAACACCTGATCGGGGCCGCGCAGGAGCGCCTCGAGTGCGAGTCGCTTCTGCTCTCCCCCGGAAAGGGTGCCGAGGTCGCGGAACCGTGCCCGCGCGAAAGGGATGCCGAGGGCGGCGACCGTGCACGTGTCCCAGACGGTCTCGTACTCGTATCCCCCGGCTTCGGCGTAGTCGGCCAGCGCGGCGGCGTAGCGCATCTGCGTGTCGAGGTCGTCGTGCTCGATGATGGCGGCCTCGGCATCCTCGAGTTCCCGCGCGGCGGCGCCGACGCGGCCCGGTGCGACAGCGATCAGCAGGTCGTGCACGGTCTGACCGGCCTCGCCGTGACCGATGAACTGGTCCATGACGCCGAGCCCGCCGTCGATCGTGACGGTCCCCGACCGCGGTGAGAGCTCGCCTCGGACGATCTTCAGCAGGGTCGTCTTGCCCGCGCCGTTCTGGCCGATCAGAGCGGTGGTCTTGCCGTCCGCCACGCGGAAGGTCACCTCGTCGAGCAGAGGTCGCCCGTCCGGCAGGACGAACGAGACGGCGGCGATGTCGATGTAGCCCACGGCGGGTCCTTCCGCCCCGGCCACGGCGGCGCAGAGCCGACCAGACTATCGCGCGCTCAGCTCACCACGGTTCGTCGCCGCGCGGCACGACCTCGAGCACCTCGGGCAGGCTCGTCGGGAAGCACGAGTGGAAGAGTTCGGTGATGTCGGAATCGGAACCGTAGTCGTCGACGATGCGCATGCCGATCATGACGTTGATGAGCATGCCCTCGGCCAGGAACACTCGCGCCTCCTCGGCGCTCATGCCGGCTTCGTCGCGGAACATCCGCCACACCCGCGCGAATCCCTGACGTCCGGCCGGGCCGATCACGGGGTGCGACCCCAGCAGCCACGCGTGAGAGAGCGTCTGATGCAGCCCGCGCACCCGCAAGAGGCCGATGTAGGCATCCCCGACCCGCCGCGCGATGGGCTCGCCGGATGCCTCGTCGGCCAGGGCCTCGCGGAACGCGTCCATCATTTCATCGATCGCCCGCTGCAGCGCCGAGAGGAAGAGGCTCTCCTTCGATCCGAACAGGCGCACGACGTAGGGCTGGCTGACGCCGGCGCGGCGGGCGACCTCGTCGGTCGTCGTTCCCTCATAGCCGCGCGCGCCGAACACCGCGAGGGCCGCCTCGATGATCTGCTCGCGGCGCTCGTCGGAACTCATACGCCGCGCGGTCTCGGGCGCCGTCGCCTCGATCGGACTCATGTTGACATGTTATCAGTCGATTACTACAGTCGCCTTCGACAAGTAATCATTCGATTACAACCAAGCGAAGGGAGCTCGGCGATGACCGAGACGCTCACTGCGACGACGTCCATACGATCGGATGCGCCGCCGCCCGATGCCTCGGCCACGATGCCCCGCCGCCCCTTCGGGCTCGTCGTCGCCGCGGCATCCGTGCCCATGTTCATGGCCACCCTCGACAACCTCGTCATGACCAATGCGCTGCCCGTGCTGCACGAGACACTCGGCGCGAGCGTCGAGCAGCTGCAGTGGTTCGTGAACGCCTACACGCTCGCGTTCGCGTCGATGATCCTCGTGGCCTCCGCGCTGGGCGACCGCTTCGGGCGACGCACCGTGTTCCTCGCCGGCATCGCGATCTTCGGCGTCGGCTCCGTGCTCGCCGCCCTCAGCACTGATCCGGGGCAGCTCATCGCCGCCCGCGCCGTACAGGGATTCGGCGGGGCCGGTGTCATGCCCCTGTCGCTCGCGCTCATCTCGGGCGGCGTTGCCCCGGCCCGGCGTCCCCTGGCGATCGGCCTCTGGGGAGGCATCGCAGGGCTCGGGGTCGCCGCCGGTCCTCTCGTCGGCGGCGCGATCATGCAGGGGTGGAACTGGCAGGCGATCTTCTGGATCAACGTGCCGATCGCGATCGTCGCGATGCCCCTCGCCTTCTTCGCGCTGCGCAATCAGTTCGGTGAGCGCACCCGCATCGACGTCCTCGGGGCGATCCTGACGGCCGGCGGAGTCCTCGCCATCGTCCACGCGATCGTCCGCGGCAACGACGATGGGTGGTCGTCGCTCTCGGTGGTGGGCGAACTCGTGGCCGGAACCCTCCTGCTCGTCGGATTCATCGCATGGCAGGCGCGGGGGCGGGCCCCTCTCGTGCCGCTGCGCCTGTTCCGAGACCGCTCGTTCTCGCTCACGAACATCGTCGGCTTCCTCTTCAGCTTCGGGGCGATGGGCGCCATCTTCCTGCTCATCCAGTACCTGCAGGTGGTGCAGGGATCCACGCCGCTCGAGGCCGCCCTGCAGACGACGCCGTGGACCCTCGCGCCGATGTTCGTCGCACCGGTCGCCGGCCTGATCGCGCCGCGCGTCGGCACCCGCGCCCTGCTCACCGTCGGGCTGCTGCTGCAGGGTGTGGGGCTGCTCTGGATCGGCCTCGCGATGTCGACCGACCTCGATTACCCCTCCCTCATCGCGCCGTTCGTCCTGTCCGGGGTCGGCATGGGACTCGTCTTCGCGCCGATGGCGACGGCGCTGCTCGCGACCCTCGGCGTGGTCGACCACGCCAAGGCATCCGGGGTCAACTCCACCGTGCGCGAGATCGGACTCGCCCTCGGCACGGCCGTGATGACGGCGATCTTCGTGGGCGCCGGCGGACAGCTGCGACCCGACATGTACGTGGATGCCGCGCGCCCCGCCGTCTTCACCGGAGCGGCTGTCCTGTTCGTCGGAGTCGTGGCGGCCCTCCTGCTGCCGTCGGGGCGCGCCACGGCATCCGCCACGCCCGTCACGGACTGAGCCGCCGCGGCGCAGACCTGACCCGCACGAACTCCGCGGATCGTCGCGTACTCCGCACCCCTCCCCCCGATCGGATGCGGAGTACGCGACATCCTGCGGCGCCGCCCACCCGACCGGGCACGCCGCACACATCGCCCCCGAGCTCAGGATGGCCGCGCGTGCAGCCCCGCGGCGAGAGCGCGGCGGATCGTGCGCTCGACCTCGAGCGCGTCATGCACCACCTGCGCGTACGAGAAGCGCAGAACGGTGTAGCCGCGCAGCCGCAGCTCCGCGTCGTGGGCGATGTCCTTCGAGCGCTGCGCCGACGAGGAATGATGCGCCCAGCCGTCGATCTGGACGACGAGCCACTCCCCGACGAGCACATCGACGGGCTTTCCGGCCACCACGGCCTGTTGCCGGACCTGCACCCGCAACCGCCGCAAGGGGCGGCAGACGAGCACCTCGAGCCCCGAGTCCGCGAGCCCGGTGACCTGCGCTGCAAGCTCGACGGCCGCACGCGACGGCCACGAGATCGCGCGCAGCGCCTCCGGCGCCAGCCGCTCCATCCGGGCCGCGGATTCCCACAGCACGAGTGCCTCTGCCGGAGGGCGGCACACAGCGATGTGCGCGAGGGCGTCCTCGACGGTCGCGATGAGTGCCCGTCCGACCGGCGCGACGGGGCGGGACCAGTGCGCAACCCCGCCCCATGGTGTGCGCGGGCCCGTCGATCCTGGCGGAAAGTGCAGATGCACGTCGTCGCCGACACCGTCCGGCATCCACCACCCGCGCATCCGCGCGAGCGTCGTGCAGGTGATCCTGCCGCCGCGGCGCGCCGCTTCGCGCAGATCGGCGGGCGCGTCCGCCGAGACGAACCAGGAACGGCGATGCACCTCGATCGCGCCGTCACGAACCGCCGCTCGTAGCGAGGCATCACGGTATCCCTCGTCCCGCAGCTGCCCGCGATGCGCGGCCGTGCCGCGTAGGCGATCGGCGACGGGGACGAGGTGCATACGGGCATCCTGTCGACTCGTCGCGCTCACGGATGCCGCAACCGCGCCATCCGTGGACAACCCGCGCCACTCGCCGCCTGGGGAGGAGGAGACGAGCTCCGCAGAAAGCCGCGAACTCCGCACCCGATCACACGAAAAGATGCGGAGCACGTCACATCATGCGGAGTTCGTCACGCCGCACGCCAGCGGGATGCCAGGATGACGCCTCACGTCGCGGACCCTCACCTCAGCAACACCACCACCGCACGAACTCCGCAGAAAGCCACGAACTCCGCACCCAATCACACGAGGGCATGCGGAGTTCGTCACATCATGCGGAGTTCGTCCCGCACACGGCAGGCGACCCGGGATACCACGGCCACGGTCGCACCACAGCCACAGCCGCAGCCGCAGCCGCAGCCGCAGCCGCACGGCCCTACTTCTTGTAGTTGGGGGCCTCGACGACGATCTGCACGTCGTGGGGGTGGCTCTCCTTGAGGCCGGCGGCGGTGATGCGCACGAACTTGCCGCGCGCCTTGAGCTCCTCGATCGTGCGGGCGCCGACGTAGAACATCGACTGCCGCAGGCCGCCGACGAGCTGATACGCGACCGCCGAGACGGGGCCACGGTAGGCGACCTGGCCCTCGATGCCTTCGGGGATCAGCTTGTCATCCGAGGGGATGTCGGCCTGGAAGTAGCGGTCCTTCGAGTACGAGGTCTTCTTGCCGCGGGTCTGCATCGCGCCGAGCGAACCCATACCGCGGTAGAGCTTGAACTGCTTGCCGCCCTGGAAGACGATCTCTCCCGGCGACTCATCGGTGCCGGCGAGGAGCGAGCCGAGCATGACGGTGTCGGCGCCAGCGACGAGGGCCTTGGCGATGTCGCCCGAGTACTGCAGGCCGCCGTCGGCGATGACGGGGATCCCGGCCTCGCGGGCCGCCTGATAGGCCTCCCAGATCGCGGTCACCTGCGGCACGCCGACGCCGGCGACGATGCGCGTCGTGCAGATCGAGCCCGGGCCGACGCCGACCTTCACGGCATCCACCCCGGCTTCGATGAGCGCCTGGGCACCCTCGCGCGTGGCGACGTTGCCGCCGATGACGTCGATGTGGGCGAACGACTCGTCGGCCTTCAGCCGGCGGACCATGTCGATGACGCCCTGAGACTGTCCGTTCGCCGTGTCGACGACGATGACGTCGACACCAGCGTCGCGGAGGGCCTCGGCGCGCTCCCACGCGTCGCCGAAGAAGCCGATGGCGGCGCCGACGCGCAGGCGCCCCTGGTCGTCCTTGGTGGCGAGGGGGTATTTCTCGCTCTTGTCGAAGTCCTTGATGGTGATGAGGCCCGCGAGCTTGCCCTCGTCGTCGATGAGGGGCAGCTTCTCGACGCGGTGCTGCGCGAACAGGGCGATGACCTCGTTCGCTCCGATGCCGACGCGGCCCGTGACCAGGCCCTCGCTCGTCATCACGTCGCGCACCTTGGTCGTCTGACGTTCGAAGCCCGACACGAACCGCATGTCGCGGTTCGTGATGATGCCGAGCAGGCGTCCGTCGTCGTCGACCACCGGAAGACCCGAGATGCGGTACTGGCCGCACAGGGTGTCGACCTCTTCGATCGTCGCGTCGGGGGTCGTGGTGATCGGGTCGGTGATCATGCCCGACTCGCTGCGCTTGACCTGGTCGACCATCGCGGCCTGCTCGGCGATCGCGAGGTTGCGATGCAGGATGCCCAGACCGCCCTCGCGCGCCATGGCGATCGCCATACGTGCCTCGCTGACCGTGTCCATCGCCGCCGACAGCAGCGGCGTGGCGACGGTGATGCGGCGGGTGACCCGAGACGACGTGTCGGCTTCGGAGGGGATGACGTCGGTGTGCCCCGGGAGGAGCAGCACGTCGTCATAGGTCAGTCCGACGAATCCGAACGGGTCGTTGTGCTCCACGTGCTCTCCTGGTTCGCGCTCCCACGCGCGCGATTCGCGCGCGTACCGATTGTAAGTCGCGGGCGCGATCCCGCATTCCGATGCGCTGCGTCCGGGCCGGCGCAGGCCCGCCGCGAGCGCGTCCCGGCGACGTGCCAGCGCCCGCCGCAGCGCCCGCGCAGGCATCCTCTCTTGACGTGGGACGCCATCTGAGGGAGCGTTTCGGTCACGCGACGATGCGCACCTCGACGAGGCTCCAACGCGGGAGTTTCGGCGTCCCTGGGCGAAACACGCGCGACACATGTGGGTCGTAACCTCAACCCACCGATGGGCGACCGCATGGATGGCCGCCGAAATTTTCAGACTGGAGTGCCATGCTCGTGCCCTCAGCGAGACTCGAGGTCTCCGCGCGTCGCAGAGTCGCGGTCCTCGTATCCCTTCTGTTCGCCGCTGTCGCCCTGCTCGCGGTGCTGCTGCCCGCTCAGCCGGCCGCAGCGGCGGATGCCTGCTCGGCGGACGCCTCGACCGCGTGCGTTCAGGGAACGATCCGCCAGAGCGACGGTGCACCGGCCGTCGGGGTGGCGCTGACCATCTCGGGCCCGGGCGTCGGAGCCAGCCCCACCACCAAGACGGACAGCTCCGGCAAGTGGGTGTTCTCCGTCACCAAGGAGGGCACCTACACGGTGAAGCTCGACGCCACGACCCTCGCCGACGGTCAGTACGTCGACGGGTCGGACTCGCGCGGTGTGGCGGTCACGCTGCACTCGGACGTGTCGGCGATCTTCAAGCTCTCCAACAGCCCCGACGGTTCCGCAGCCGGAGCGAGTTCGTTCGACTGGCAGCGCTTCTGGCAGCAGTCGGCACAAGGCATCCGTCTCGGCCTGCTGCTGGCCCTCGCCTCGCTCGGTCTGTCGCTGATCTTCGGGACCACGGGCCTCAGCAACTTCGCGCACGGCGAGCTGGTCACGATCGGCGGCGTGCTCGCGTGGTTCCTGACAACCGTCACGGGCAACCTGTGGCTCGGCGGCGCCCTCGCCGTCGTGGCGATGGCGGCGCTGGGGTGGGTGCAGGATGCCGGTCTGTGGCGGCCTCTGCGACGGCGCAGACTCAGCCTGACGCAGATGATGATCGTCTCGATCGGTCTGTCGATCGCGCTGCAGTACGTGGTGCAGCTGTGGATCGGCGCCGGCACGGTGCGCATCGACAAGTCGAACCCCGCGACGGTGACGATCCTCGGGGTCACCCTGACGATCCAGTCCTATGTCGCGATGGGCATCGCGATCGTGGCGATCGCCGCCGTCGGCCTCGGCCTCATGTACACGAGGTTCGGCCGCGCGACGCGCGCCGTCTCGGACAACCCGTCACTGGCATCCGCCTCGGGCATCGACGTCGACAAGGTGATCCGCGGCGTGTGGATCCTCGCCTCGGGTCTCGCGGGTCTCGCCGGCGTGCTGCTCGGCCTCGTGCTCAACGGCGTCGGCTGGGAGACGGGCGGTCAGCTCCTGCTGCTGCTGTTCGCCGCCGTCACCCTCGGCGGGCTCGGCACCGCGTTCGGCGCCTTCGCCGGCGCGATGGTGATCGGCCTCATCGTCGAGCTCACCAACATCTGGCTGCCGGGCGACCTCAAGTACGCCACCGCACTGGCACTGCTCATCGTCATCCTGCTGTTCCGGCCGCAGGGCATCTTCGGCCGCGCCGAGCGAGTCGGCTAAGGGAGAGGGCCATGGACTTCTGGATCACGCTGCTGCAGCAGCTCACCGAAACGGCGATCGCACCCGTCACGGCGGCGTACGTCATCGCCGCGATCGGCCTCAACATCCACTTCGGCTTCACGGGCCTCATGAACATGGGCCAGGCGGGCTTCATGCTGCTGGGCGCGTACGGCTTCGCGATCACCGTCATCCACGGCGGCGGCTTCTGGCTGGGTGTACTCGTCGCCATCCTCGCCTGCGTCGTGTTCGCCTTCGTTCTCGGCATCCCGACCCTGCGACTGCGCGGCGACTACCTCGCGATCGTGACGATCTGTGCGGCAGAGATCGTCCGCATGGTCGGGCGCCTCGCCGCCCTCGTCGACGTGACGGGCGGTTCGACCGGCCTCGTCGGCCCGGAGTACCGCGGACCGTTCACGCAGCTGTCGTTCCTGCCGCCGGGCACGACGCAGATCCTGTGGTTCTCGTACCCCAACACCGACCCGGGCTCGGGCAACGACTGGTGGACCCGTCTGGTCGCCTGGGGAGCGGTCGGCATCGCGATCCTGTTCACGTGGCTGGCGATGCGCAGCCCCTGGGGCCGAGTGCTCAAGGGCATCCGCGAAGACGAGGACGCGGTCCGCAGCCTCGGCAAGAGCTCCTACTCCTACAAGATGCAGGCGCTCGTCATCGGCGGCGTGCTGGGCGGCATCGCCGGCATCCTGGTCGTGCTCCCGGCATCCGTGCAGCCCGATGGATTCGGACGCCCCCTCACCTTCAACCTGTGGACGATCATGCTGCTGGGCGGCGCTGCGACGATCTTCGGCCCGCTGCTGGGTGCGATCATCTTCTTCGTCGTGCGCATCGCCATCGTGCAGATCGCCGGCGAGTACATCCCCGACTCGATCCTCAACACGCAGCAGACGCAGTGGCTGTCGTGGGTGCTGATCGGTGTGGCGCTGATGCTGCTGGTGATCTTCCGGCCACAAGGCATCCTCGGCAATAAGAAGGAGTTGAGCTTCAATGCCTGACCAGACCGCAGAGCCCGTCATCCCGGTCGCGACCCCGCCGGGGGAGGTGACCAAGGCGATCCGCATGACCCTCGCCGCCGCCGAAGAGGTTCCAGGGTCGGAGAAGCCCGACCCGATCCTCGTCGTCGACAACATCGAGCGCCGCTTCGGCGGCATGACCGCGGTGAACGTCAAGCACCTCGAGGTGCAGCGCGGCGCGATCACCGCGCTCATCGGGCCGAACGGCGCCGGCAAGACGACGTTCTTCAACCTGATCACGGGGTTCGACAAGCCGTCGTCGGCCAAGAAGCTGTTCGGCGGGCCCTCCGCCGACGAGGCCGCGAAGTGGTCGTTCGACGGCAAGACCCTGGGCAGCACCGCCGCCTCGAAGGTCGCGCGCGCCGGCATGGTGCGCACGTTCCAGCTGACGAAGGCGCTCTCGCGCATGACGGTGCTCGACAACATGCTCATCGGCGCGAAGGGCAACCCGGGTGAGAATCTCGCCGCGGGCCTGATCAAGCCGCTGTGGGCCGCGGCCGAGAAGGCGAACATCGCGAAGGCCGAAGAGCTGCTGCAGCGCTTCAAGCTCGACGCGAAGCGCGACGACATGGCCGGCAGCCTCTCGGGCGGGCAGAAGAAGCTGCTCGAGATGGCGCGCGCCCTCATGAGCGACCCGAAGATGATCATGCTCGACGAGCCGATGGCGGGCGTCAACCCGGCACTCACGCAGAGCCTGCTCGAGCACATCCAAGCGCTCCGCAACGACGGCACGACCGTGCTGTTCGTCGAGCACGACATGCACATGGTGCGCCACATCTCCGACTGGGTCGTCGTCATGGCCCAGGGCGAGGTGGTCGCCGAGGGCGATCCCGAGCGGGTCATGAAGAACCCCGCCGTCATCGACGCCTACCTCGGCGCGTACCACGACACCGATCTCGGCGACGACTCCGCCGTCACGACCGGTCTGATCACCCAGATCGAGGCCAAGGTCGAGGCCGAAGCCGAGCAGGAGGACGAAGAACGATGAGCACGCCATCCCCCGCATCCGCGGATGCTCCCGTCGCGGCCACGCCCGTCGCGGCGACGCCCGTCGTCAAGGCCGATGATCTCGTCGCCGGATACCTGCCCGGCGTCAACATCCTGAACGGCTGCACCCTCGAGGCCTTCCCCGGCGAGCTCGTCGGGATCATCGGCCCGAACGGCGCCGGCAAGTCGACGCTGCTGAAGGCCCTCTTCGGCCTGGTGAACGTGCGCTCGGGCGCCGTCACGCTCGAGGGAGAGGACATCACCAACCAGAAGGCGAACCAGCTCGTGCAGGCGGGCATCGGCTTCGTCCCGCAGACGAACAACGTGTTCCCCTCACTGACGATCGAAGAGAACATGCAGATGGGCATGTTCCTGCGGCCGAAGGAGTTCCAGACCCGCGTCGCGGAGATCTGGGAGCTGTTCCCGGTGCTGGGCGAGCGCCGCAAGCAGCGCGCCGGGTCGCTGTCGGGCGGTGAGCGACAGTCCGTCGCGATGGCCCGGGCGCTCATGATGAAGCCGAAGGTGCTGCTGCTCGACGAGCCGAGCGCAGGCCTCTCGCCCGTCCGCCAGGACGAGACCTTCATCCGCACTCGCGAGATCAACAAGACGGGCGTGACGATCATCATGGTCGAGCAGAACGCGCGCCGTTGCCTGCAGATCTGCGACCGCGCCTACGTGCTCGACCAGGGACGCAACGCCTACGAGGGCCCCGGCCGCGAGCTCGCGAAGGATCCGAAGGTGATCCAGCTCTACCTCGGCACGCTCGCCGCCGACGTCGAGGCGTCGCACACGGACTGATCGCTCGCACCGCGCGAGGCAGGGGGATCCGCCGTGAGGCGGGGCCTCTTCCGTACGCCGTGGTTGGGGTGATGGGTGGGGCGGGCGCCCCGTGGCATCCGGCGCACGTGCGGGCGGATGCCGCGGCATCCGCTGTCTCGGCCCGCACGAACTCCGCAGAATCCGCTGTCTCGGCCGCGCGAACTCCGCAGAATCTCACGTACTCCGCACCCAATGCCCTAGACGTGTGCGGAGTTGGTGACAAGCTGCGGAGTACGTGAGCAGCGATCGCGGCATCCAGCGCGCACATCAACGTCGACGAGGGCGGCGCGCACCGCGATGCGCGCGAAGGGGCTCGAGCGCGCCCACGGGACTGCGCGCAAACAAGAGGGGCGGATGCCACGGCATCCACCGCCTCGGCCCGCACGAACTCCGCAGAATCTCACGTACTCCGCACCCGATGCCGCGGACGGATGCGGAGTACGCGACAGACTGCGGAGTACGTGCCATGCGGCGAGCACCAGCTGGCACGAATGCGCACCACAACCGCCCCGCCCGGTGGGTACGAAAGAAGGGGCGGATGCCGTGGCATCCGCCCCTTCGTTCGTACGCGATCGTCAGCCCACAGAACCCTGGATGGACTTCTGGAAGACGGGAGCGTTGTTCTGGTCGAACTTGTAGATGCCGATGTAGGCGCTCGACGGGTCGTTCTGGCTGTTGAACGGGCCGATGCCGGCCTTGCCGGTGTACGTGATGTCCTTGCCGCTCTTCAGCAGGGCGAGGCACGCGGCGTAGTCGGAGCACTTCTCACCGTTGCCGACACCCGACACCGCGGCGAGGTTCGCCTGGATGGTGGGGCCGTCGGTGCCCTTGCCCTTCTCGGCGGCGAGCGCGGACAGCACGATCGCGTCGTAGGACTCGGGGGCGTACGAGAAGTCCTTCAGGTCGGCGTTCGCGGTCTTCTTGTAGAAGTCGACGAGACGCTGCTTGAACTCGGGGTCGGGCTGGGCGCCGGGGATGGTGCCTTGGGCGCCGGTCATGGTGCCGGCTTCGAAGTCCTTGCCGTAGTCGGCGGTGTTGCCGTCGACGAGGTAGGTCTTGGACAGGTCGAAGCCCTGGGCCTTCAGCTCGGGGACGATCTGCTTGGTCTCGTCGAACGCGAGGATCACGATCGCGTCGGGCTTCGCGGCGAGCGCCGCGGAGACCTCGGACGAGAAGGTCTTCTGACCGGGAGCGAACTCCTGGCCCTTGCCCTTGCCGCCGTAGACGACCTCGCCGCCCGCCTTGGTGACGGTGTCTTCGACGACGTCGCGCAGGCCCGTGCCGTACGCGTCGTTGAAGACGATGAAGGCGACCTTCTGCACGCCGTCGCCGACGACGAGGTTGCCGAGCGCCGAGCCCTGCACGGTGTCCGGCGGAGCGGTGCGGAAGTAGTAGCTGGAGTAGCCGGAGAGCTTCGTGGCCGTGTTGGCCGGCGAGATCTGCACCTTGCACTTCGAGACGATCGTGTCGACGAAGTTCAGGCTGACGCTGGAGGACTCGGCGCCGAGCACGACCTGCGCGTCGGACGAGGCGATCTGCGCGGCCGACGAGGTCGAGACCGACAGGTCGGAGGACGCACCGGAGTCGGTGATCGGGCCGACCTTGACGGGCTGGTCGAGCACACCGCCGGCGGCGTTGATGTCTTCGACGGCGAGACCGTAGCCGGCCTCGGCGGGCGGGTTGAGGTAGGCCAGCGATCCGGTCTGCGGCAGGATCGTCGCGACCGTGAGCGGACCGGTCGCGGGCGTTCCGGGCTTGCAGGCCGCGGCCGGGTCGGCCGCGCTGGAACCCGTGGCCGTGGAGGTGGGGGCCGATGTGGAACCGCCCCCGCCCGAGCTCGAGCATCCTGCGAGAGCGAGCGACGCCGCGCCCGCGAGCGCAATCACGGCGACGAGCGCCTTGTTGCGGTGAACCATAGGTTCTTCCCTTTCTTCGATGACATCGCGCGGTGCACGGGCTCCGCGGTCTGGCTTGAACGCTAAACCTGCTGTGTCACCAGGATGTTTCGCGCGCGCATCGAAGAAAAGCACCGCGGCTCAATCGTTATGAACGGCGCGGATGCCGTGGCGGGGCCTGTGGGAATGGCTCAGACGAGGTCGACGACCTCCGATGCGCCGCGTGTGCGACGCGCCGCGACGAGCGAGTCGACCGTGAGGACGACGAGGGCGAGCCAGACGAGGCCGAACCCGATCCAGCGCTCGATCGGCATCGGCTCGTGCAGGATCCACGCGCCCGTGATGAACTGCAGGATCGGGGCGACGAACTGCAGCAGACCGATCACGGTGAGGGGGGCGCGGCGGGCGCCCGCGGCGAACAGCAGCAACGGCACGGCCGTGATGACGCCCGCGAGGGTCACGAGCACCGCGAGCCCCGCACCCTGGCTGCCGATCGCGAGGCCGGTCGTGCTCGCCACGACGACGAGCTGGATGAGGGCGATGGGTGTGAGCCAGAGGGATTCGAGCGTCAGTCCGCTGATGGCGTCGACGCGGGGACCGATCTGCTTCTTCACCAGCCCGTAGATGCCGAAGCTCGCCGCGAGGGTGAGGGCGATCCACGGAAACGAGCCGTAGGCGACGACGATGACCACGACTGCCGCCACCGCCACCCCGATCGCGGTCCATTGCGCGGGGCGCAGGCGCTCCTTCAGCACGATCACCCCGAGCAGCACCGTGACGATCGGGTTGATGAAGTAACCGAGACTGCCTTCGATGACGTGTCCGGTGAGGATGCCGATGAGGAACACCTGCCAGTTGACGTAGATCAGCAGGCCGGCGATGACCGTCCAGAACACCAGGCGGCGATCGCGCAGGATCGCGAAGAGCTTGCCCCACGTGCGCGTGACGGTGAGCAGGATGCCGCAGAACAGCAGCGAGAAGAGGATGCGCCAGACGACGATCTCCCACGGGCCGATCGGGGCGAGCGTCAAGAAGTAGAGGGGCATGAAGCCCCACAGGAAGTACGCGACGAACGCGTACACGCCGCCGAGGGTCTCCTCCTTGCGGGCGGCCTCGTCGGGTGTCATGGGACAAAGCCTAGAACGGTCCTGACATCCCGCGCTTCACGAGGACTGCCACACACCCACCGATCCCCGCCACTCCCCCTCGACTCATCCGAGGTGAGAAAGGGGAAAAGGAACGAGAAGAGCCGCGAGGTCACACCCGCGCGGCGAGAAAGGCGGCCTGCGCGCGCCACTGGTAGCCCTGGCCGCCCTCGTGCTCGTTGAAGGGGTAGACCTCGAGGTGCTTGTCGGCGCCGGCGTATCGGTTGTAGGCGGCGAAGACGGTCGACGGCGGGCAGATCGGGTCCATCAGCGCGACGGAGAAGAGCGCGGGGGCGGATGCCCGTGTCGCCATCGCCGCGCCGTCGAAGTACGACAGCGTGCGGAAGGTGCGCTCCTCGCTCCCCCGATGGATCGAGAGGTACCGCACCAGCTCTCCGTACGGCTCGGCGCCGGTCATCCCGACGGCGCGCTCGAAGTGGCACAGGAACGGCACGTCGGGCATGACGGCGACGAGGCCGTCGCACAGCGCCCCGGCGGCGAGGGTGATGCCGCCGCCCTGGCTGCCGCCGCACACCGCGACGCGCTCGGGGTCGACCCGGTCGAACGTGCGGACGGCGTCGACGGCGCGCACGGCATCCGTGAACACGCGGCGGTAGTAGTAGTCGTGCGGGTCTTCGATGCCGCGCGTCATGAAGCCCGACACCGACGGTCCGGTGCCGTGCGGGTCGGCGGTCTCGCCGCCCCCGCCCCAGTGCGAGCCCTGACCGCGGGTGTCCATCACGAGGTATCCGTAGCCGCTCGAGACGAAGGCGAGACGCTCCTCGGGAAAGCCCCGACCCCCGCCGTAACCGTTGAACTCGACGACGGTGGGCAACCGGCCCGACGTGCCCGCCGGGACCATGTACCAGGCCTTGATCGGGTCGCCGCCGAACCCGGGAAAGGTGACGTCGTACACCTCGACCGTGGTCAGCGGCGTCGAGGCCCGCTCGATGATCGGGGCGCCGCCGAGAGCGCGCGCCTCGGCGAGCGTCCGTCGCCAGAAATCGTCGAAATCGGCCGGTATCGCGATCTCCGGGCGGTAGTCGACGAGCTCGGACAGCGGGAGATCGAACCGGGGCATACTCCGATCGTAGAACTCCGCCGCGACCCGACGTGCACATCCTTCGGCCGCTCCGAGAGAGGGTCAGAGGAACGACGAAGGGTCCGGATGCCATGGCATCCGGACCCTTCGAGGTACGTGTGGGGGCGTCTCAGCGAACGACGACCGCGAGCACGTCGCGGGCCGAGAGCACGAGGTACTCGTCGGCGCCGAACTTGACCTCGGTGCCGCCGTACTTGCTGTAGATCACGCGGTCGCCGACGGCGACGTCGAGCGGCACGCGGTTGCCGTTGTCGTCGATGCGGCCGGGGCCGACCGCCACGACCTCGCCCTCCTGGGGCTTCTCCTTGGCGGTGTCGGGGATGACGAGACCGCTGGACGTGACCTGCTCGGCCTCGACCTGCTGAATGACGATGCGGTCCTCGAGCGGCTTGATGGAAACCGACACGGTTTACCTCTTTCTGGCGTGGGCGTTATGCCGTTGACATGAAAAGACTGATTAGCACCCACCGGGGTGGAGTGCTAATGGCAAGTCTAGAGCGCGGCTGGCACTCGTGCAACGCGAGTGCCAGCCGCGCGACACCGTCGATGGGCGCAGGCCACGCGCCCGTAGGCTGGCCGGATGGAACTCGCCGAGCTCACCGCGCTCCTGACCCCCGAAGGATTGCGACTCGTCGACGAGTTGGGCGCGATCGAGTCGACCGACGGCGTCGCCACGGCGGTGTCGCGACTGCGCGCGGCGGGCCTCGCCCCCGAGCTGGTCTCGGCGGCGGTCGGTCAGGCGCGGCTGCGCACCCGGGCGCGGCAGAAGTTCGGCGCGTTCGCCGACCGGATGCTCTTCACCCGCGCGGGGCTCGAACAGGCGACGCGCCTCGAGATCGGCGCGCGGCACGCCGGGCGCTTCCGCGATGCGGGCGTCGCACGCGTCGCCGACCTCGGCTGCGGCATCGGCGGCGACGCGCTCGCCCTCGCCGGAATCGGCCTCGACGTGCTCGCCGTCGACGCCGATGAGGTCACCGCCGCGCTGGCCGCCTACAACCTGGCACCCTTCGCCGACACCGCGCACGTGCAGCACGCCCGCGCCGAGGACGTCGACCTTGCGGGTGCGGATGCCGTGTGGCTCGATCCTGCCCGGCGCACCGCCGGCCATGCCGAGACGACCCGGGTGGGCGCGGGCGAGTGGTCGCCGCCCCTCGACTGGGTGTGGCAGTTGGCCGCCCGCATTCCGGCCGGCATCAAGCTGGGTCCGGCCTTCGATCGCGCGCTCATCCCCGACGACGCCGAGGCGCAGTGGATCAGCGTCGACGGCTCGACGATCGAACTGGTCGTGTGGACGGGGCGCCTGGCGCGGCCGGGCATCCGTCGTGCGGCGCTCGTCGTGCGCGCCGGCGCCGCGGCCGAGCTCACCGGCGCGGCCGACGCCGACGACGCCCCGGTGCGCGCACTCGGCGCGTACGTGCACGAGCCAGAGGGTGCCGTGATCCGCGCGCGCCTGATCGGCGAGGTCGCCCGCCGCATCGACGCGGGCATGCTCGACCCGCGGATCGCGTATCTGACCTCGGATGCCCCGGCCACCACGCCGGGCGGGGGCCCGAACCCGTTCGTGCAGAGCTTCCGCATCCGCGAGCACCTGCCGAACGACCTCAAGGCGCTCTCGCGCGCGCTGCGCGAGCGCGGCGTCGGCACCCTCGAGATCAAGAAGCGCGGCGTCGACGTCGATCCGGCGACGCTGCGCACGAAGCTGAAGCTGCGCGGCCCCGCATCGGCCACCCTGCTGTTGACCCGCATCGGCGACCGACGGGTGACGCTTCTCGCCGACCGCGTCTGACGAGAGACCCGACGCACCGCGCGGGAACGGGGGCGCTCAGCCGAACAGCGGCCCCTGCGTCGACGCCCACCACAGCCAGCCGGCGCTGTAGACGAGCGAGGCGACGCTGAGGCACAGCGCCCACACGGCCGTCTGCCGCGATTCCCACGGGCGGCGGAGCGCCACGATCGCGAGCACGACACCGACGAGCCCGAGCGGGAACCCCCACCCGACGAAGATGGCCACGATGAGGCCGACCACGCCGAACGCGAGCGCCCACGCCGCGCTCCACGGCAGGGCCACGACAGCGTCGGGGCCGGGCGCGGGCGTCCACCCCGGGTCGGTGTGCACCGACGCGGTCACCGGCACGGGTTCGGTCAGCTCGCGCCGGAAGCCGCCGCGATGCTCGCCGGGCAGAGCGACGGTCTGCGCCGTCGCGACATCCTCGGAGGGCGCCGCGATCCGCGGGGCATCGGCGGGGGTAGCGGAGGAGGCGGCGGGCGTGGCGGGCATCTCGGTGTCCGCCAGGGCGGGTACCGGCACGTCAGTCGGAGCGCCGGCCGGGTCAGCCTGCGGCGCCGCGCCGGGAACGCCCACCCTCATCCGCTCGTCCTCCGGACTCACCGCGCCTCCCCGGGGCCCGCGGGCGGCTGCTCGGCGATCTGGATCTGGGTGACGGGCAGGGTCGAGTCGGCGCCGAAGGCGAGGGTCGAGGGGCGCCGGCCGCTCATGATCAGCTGCGCCGCGAGCGCGGCGATCATCGCCCCGTTGTCGGTGCAGAGACTCAGCGGCGGGATCCGGACGGCGACGCCCGCAGCCTCGGCGCGGGCGAGTGCGACCTCGCGCAGACGCCGGTTGGCGATGACGCCGCCGCCGAGCAGCAGGCGCGGCACGTCGTGGCGGGCACAGGCATCCAGCGCCTTCGTCACCAGCACGTCGACGACCGCCTCGCGGAACGATGCGGCGACGTCGCCGATCGAGACGTCGCCGCCGGCGGCCTCGGCCTGTTCGACCCAGCGCGCGACGGCGGTCTTGAGCCCCGAGAACGAGAAGTCGTAGCGGTGCTCCGCCATGTCGGATGCCCGGGACAGCCCCCGCGGAAAGCGGATCGCGGTCGGGTCGCCGGTGGCGGCGGCACGGTCGATCTGGGGCCCGCCGGGGTAGGGCAGCCCGAGAATGCGGGCGATCTTGTCGAAGGCCTCGCCCGCAGCATCGTCCATCGTCTCGCCGAGCAGCTCGACGTCGGAGACGAGGTCGCGCACGAGCAGCAGTGAGGTGTGCCCGCCGCTGACGAGCAGGGCGACCGTCGGGTACTCGACCTCGTCGCCGGCGAGGAGATCGGCGGCGATGTGACCGACGAGGTGGTTGACGGCGTAGAGGGGCTTTCCGAGGCTGACGGCGAGCGCCTTGGCCGCGCCGACGCCGACCATGAGGGCGCCGGCGAGTCCGGGGCCGCTCGTGACGGCGATCGCGTCGAGTTCGTCGAGGGCCACGCCCGCCTCGGCGAGCGCGGCCTCGATCGTCGGCTGCAGCGCCTCGAGGTGCGCGCGGGCGGCGACTTCGGGCACGACGCCGCCGTAGCGGGCGTGCTCGTCCATCGAGCTGGCGATCGTGTTGCTGAGGAGCGTTCGCCCGCGGACGATCCCGATGCCCGTCTCGTCGCAGCTGGTCTCGATGCCGAGGACGAGGGGTTCGGCGGCGCTCATGAGCAGGCTCCTGCGTCGAGGGCGGTGCCGTCCGCGGCGCGGTGCGCGGCCCAGGCGACGAGGTCGAGGGTCATGATGACGGCGTCGACGTCGTCGGGCTGGTAGTACCGCGGGCGACGTCCGATCTCGACGAAGCCCTCCGAGGCGTAGAGCGCCGTGGCGACGGGGTTGTCGGCGCGCACCTCGAGGAACATCTCGCGCGCGCCGCGCTCGCGGGCGACCTCGAGCAGCGCCCGCAGCAGGGTGCGCCCCCGCCCGCGCCCACGCGCGGCCTCGGCGAGCGCGATGGTCTGGATGTCGGCGTCGGCGCTGCCCTGCACGGCGCGCACGCCGCCGTAGCCGATCACGCGGCCCGCCTCGACGTCGACGAGGTACCGCCCGTGCGGCGAGGCGAGCTCGCTCTGCATCATGGGCTCGCTCCAGGCATCCGTCGGAAAGGACGTGCGCTCGAGGTCCATGATCGCGGTGAGGTCGCCGGCGGTCGCGGTGCGCAGCGTCATGCGCTCACCCGCTTCGACGCGGCGGGCAGGGTGACGTCGGGGGCGCGCAGGTAGAGGGGCTCGTCGCCGGTGAGCGCGCGGCCCGCGGCGATCGCGCGCGCGGCGAGGGCGGCGACCATCGCCGCGGGGATCGCGGTGACGTCGCGCCGCTCGGCGCCGAGGCCCGCGAGCACGGCGTCGACGTCGTCGCGCGGGGCGAGGGCGGGGCCGGCGACGCGCACGGGGATGCCGTCGTCGTCGAGCCCGTCGTAGACCGAGTAGGCGTACTCGCGCCGGCGTGCGTCGGTGACGACCGCGAATCGCGACGCGTCGTCGAAGGGGTCGGCGAGGGCGGCGTGCATCAGCAGGGCGAGGGCGGCCGCGTCGTGGCTCGGCACGGCGACCACGGGAACACTCCGGCCGAGGGCGAAGGCGCGTGCCGCGGCGATGCCGACGCGCAGTCCCGTGAAGGGCCCGGGTCCCATGCCCGCCGCGACGTGCGTCACCTCGACCGGCGTGGCGGCCGTCGTCGCCCCGACCGGGCCGTGTGCGGCGCCGGCGAGCACGTTCTGCAGCAGCGTGCCGATGACTTCGGCGTGCGCGAGCGGGTTCTCGCTGGATGCCTCGGCGCGCACGACCCCGTCGTCTTCGACGACGGCGACGGCCGTGCCGAGCGAGGTGTCGATGCCAACAATCACGCTCCCCAGCGTATCTCCCCCGTTTCTGCCGTCCCCCGCGTCAGCGCGGAGCGGAAAAGAAGCGGGTCAGGAGCGGGAGCGCCGGGTGATCGTGACCAGGCGCGGCGCGGCATCCTCCATGTCGGCGACATGGTGCCCCGCCGTGCCGCAGGCGTTGTCGACGCCGGTGCCCGACCAGCCCCGGTCGATCTCGACCTCCCACCAGTGGTCGGCGACGGCGGCGGCGAACGGGGCGGCCCACTCGGCGATCACGACGGAATGCGCGAAATCGATGTCGAGGTCGTCGAGCTCGCCGTCGGTGCCGAGCCGGTAGGCGTCGACGTGGACGAGGGCCGGTCCGTCGCCCAGCGACGGATGCGTGCGAGCGATCACGAAGGTCGGGCTCTGCACGCGCCCGCGGACGCCGAGCGCCTCGGCGATCCCGCGGGTCAGCGTCGTCTTGCCTGCGCCGAGGGGCCCGGTCAGCACGACCAGATCGCCGGCGCCGAGCGCCGCTCCCAGGTCGCGGCCGAGCGCCTCCATGTCGCCGGCCGATGCCACCTCGCGTTCGCCGACGAAGGCATCGAGTCCCGTCATCGTGCGCCTCCTTCTCTGCCGCAGAAGAGAACGGATGCCGCGGCGCGCGCATTCCGGCGCACGGCCGGCCCGTCGAAGCCGGGCCCGTCGAGGGCGCAGCCGTCCAGCGCAGCGCTCCGACGCGCACCGCCGCGAGCGCCGGCGGCGCGCGGTGTCACCGCTCGACCTCGCGCCGCGGGACGCGCGGACCGATGCGGGTGACGACCTCGTAGTTGACGGTGTCGGCGGCATCCGCCCACACCTCGACCGCGGGGTCGCCGAGAGTCGGATCGCCGAACAGCACGGCGGCGTCGCCGACCGCGACCTCGTGGTCGCCGACGTCGACGACGAACTGGTCCATGGCGATGCGCCCGGCGACCGGGAAGGTCTCGCCGGCGATGCGCACCGCCGCCCCCGACGAGGCGGCGCGCGGCACGCCGTCGGCGTAGCCGAGGGGCACGAGGGCGAGGGTCGTCTCGGTCTCGGCGCGGTGCAGGTACCCGTACGAGACGCCCTGGCCGGCCGGAACGCGGCGCACGGCGGCCACGGCACCGCGCAGGGTCATCGCGGGGTGCAGGCCCAGGTCGGCCGACGTCCGGTCGGCGAACGGCGACAGCCCGTAGATGGCGAGACCGAGGCGCACGCACCCGAACCGGGCCTCGGGCAGGTCGATCGCCGCGTGCGAGGCGGCGATGTGCCGCAATTCGGGTTCGAGTCCGACCGACGCGGCGAGCGCGAGCGCCTCGCGGAACCGCGCCACGGCGGCCCGGTCGTCGTCGACGGTCGTGTTGGAGAGGTGGCTGAAGATGCCGATGACGCGCAGCCGCCCGATCCGCTCGAGCCGTGCCGCCTCGGCGAACACCGCCGGCAGCTCGGCAGGCGCGATGCCGTTGCGGCCGAGGCCGGTCTCGGCTTTCAGGTGCACGCCGACGGGCACGTCGGGCGATGCCGCGTCGGCCGCGGCCTGCAGCTGCGCCATGCTCGAGATGCCCAGTTCGATCCGCTGCGCGGCGGCCTCGACGAACGAGGCACCGGGGGCGTGCAGCCAGGCGAAGATCGGGGCGTCGATGCCCGCGGCGCGCAGGGCGAGGGCCTCGGTGATGTCCGAGACGCCGATCCGACTCGCACCTCCCGCGAGGGCCGCGACCGCCGACCGCACGGCGCCGTGTCCGTACCCGTCGGCCTTGACGACGGCGATGACCTGCGAGTCGGTGAGGCGCCGCAGGTGCCGCACGTTCTCGGTGATGGCGGTGGTGTCGATCAGTGCTTCGCGCAGCACTCCGGCGGGCAGACGGCTCATGCGGATGCCTCCGCCACGACGTAGGCCGTCGCGAGTCCCGCGTCGTGGCTGAGGGAGAGGTGCAGGGCGGTGATGCCCCGGGCATCCACCGTCGCCGACGTCTCGCCGCAGAGCGAGAAGACGGGGCGCCCGCTCGGCTCGGAGGCGATCTCGATCTCGGTCCAGTGCACGCCGTCCGAGCCGCCGAGAGCCTTGATCAGGGCCTCTTTCGCGGCGTAGCGCGCGGCGAGCGAGTGCGGCTTGAGCGCGCGCTCCGCCGGGGCGAACAGCCGCTCGGCGAGCCGGGGCGTGCGCTCCAGGGAACGCTCGAATCGTGGGATGTCGACCAGGTCGACGCCGATACCGACGATCATCCCCCCAGCCTATCCCCGCGTTTCCGCTCCCCCGGGCCCGGCCCCGCGGTTACTCGACGGTGACGGACTTGGCGAGGTTGCGCGGCTGGTCGACGTCGAGGCCCTTGGCGTTGGCGAGGCCCATCGCGAAGATGTGCAGCGGCACCACGGCCAGCAGCGGCTCGAAGAAGGGGCCGGCGAGCGGGATGCGCAGCACCTCGTCGGCGAAGGGCAGCACGGCGGCATCCCCCTCTTCGGCGACCACGATCACGCGGGCACCGCGGGCGCGGATCTCCTGGATGTTCGAGACGACCTTCTTGTGCAGCTCGGCCGATTCGCGCGGCGACGGCACGATGACGAACACGGGCTGGCCGGGCTCGATGAGCGCGATGGGGCCGTGCTTGAGCTCGCCGGCGGCGAAGCCCTCGGCGTGGATGTAGCTGATCTCCTTGAGCTTCAGCGCGCCCTCGAGAGCGACCGGGTAGCCGACGTGACGCCCCAGGAACAGCACCGACTGCGTGTCGGCCATCCAGTGCGAGAACTGCTCGATGTGGGCCTGCTCCTCGTCGAGCACGCGCTGGATCTTCGCGGGGATCGCTTCGAGCTCGCGCACGTGGTCGGCCGACTCGGCGGCCGAGAGCACGCCGCGCACGCGGCCGACGTGCAGGGCCAGCAGGTACAGCGCGGTGATCTGCGCGACGAACGCCTTGGTGGATGCCACGGCGACCTCGGGCCCCGCGTGGGTGTAGATCACGGCATCCGACTCGCGCGGAATGGTGGCGCCCTGCGTGTTGCAGATCGAGAGCGTCTTGGCGCCCTTCTCGTGGGCGTACTTGACGGCCATGAGGGTGTCCATGGTCTCGCCGGACTGGCTGATCGAGACGACGAGCGTGTCATCGCCGATGACCGGGTCGCGGTAGCGGAACTCGTGGGCGAGCTCGACGCTGACGGGAATGCGGGTCCACTGCTCGATGGCGTAGGCGCCGGTCTGACCGGCGTAGGCGGCGGTGCCGCACGCGATGACGATGATGTGGCGGATGCCGACGAACAGCTCGTCGAGTCCGTCGAGCTCGGGAATGACGACCTCTCCGCCCTCGGCGCCGGGGTGCACGCGTCCGCGGATCGTGTTGGCGACCGCCTCGGGCTCTTCCGAGACCTCCTTGGCCATGAACGAGGGCCAGCCGCCCTTCTCGGCGGCGGAGGCATCCCACACGACCTCGAACGGGGAGGCTTCGACGGGCACGCCGTCGAAGTCGGTGACCTCGACGCCGGCGGGGGTGATCGCGACGATCTGGTCCTGGCCGATCGCGAGGGCGTGGCGGGTGTGCTCGACGAAGGCGGCGACGTCGGAGGCGAGGAAGTTCTCGCCCTCGCCGAGGCCGATGACCAGGGGCGAGTTGCGGCGGGCGCCGACGACGAGGCCGGGCTCGTCCTGGTGCATCGCGAGGAGCGTGAACGCGCCCTCGAGTCGCGAGACCACGGCGCGGAACGCGGTGACGAGGTCGCCGGATGCCCGGTACTCGTGCCCGAGCAGCACGGCGGCGACCTCGGTGTCGGTCTCGGAGCGGAAGGTGTAGCCGAGGCTCACCAGGTCGGCCTTCAGCTCGGCGAAGTTCTCGATGATGCCGTTGTGGATGACGGCGAGTTTGTCGTCGTCGGCGAGGTGCGGGTGCGCGTTGGCATCCGTCGGTCCGCCGTGCGTCGCCCAGCGCGTGTGCCCGATGCCGGTGGTGCCGTCGGGCATGGGGTGTGCGGCGAGGTCGTCGCGCAGCACCTGCAGCTTGCCGGCGCGCTTGCGCATCTCGAGGGCGCCGTCACGGTCGACGACGGCGATGCCGGCGGAGTCGTACCCGCGGTACTCGAGACGGGCCAGGCCCGAGATCAGAATGGCCTGGCTGTCGCGCGGGCCCACGTATCCGACGATTCCACACATAGTCCCCAGGGTAGTCTCGGGGGTTTGTGCGGATGCCTGACAAACCTGGAGAAAATGCCGCACCGGCCAGTGGGGCGGGCGGCGGGTCGGGCGGCGGGCACCGCTGACAGCGGCGTCAGAGCTTGCGCAGCAGCACGCTCTCGACGGTGTGGTCGGCGGCCTTGTTCAGCACGAGGGTCGCCCGGTGCCGTGTCGGGGCGACGTTCTCGCGCAGGTTCGGCAGGTTGATGTCGTTCCAGTACCCCATCGCGGTGTCGACCGCTTCGGCGTCCGACAGCTCGGCGAACACTCTGAAGAACGAGCTCGGGTTCGAGAACGCGCCTTGGCGGAGCGCGAGAAAGCGGTCGACGTACCACTGGGCGATGTCGGCCTCGTCGGCATCCACGTAGATCGAGAAGTCGAACAGGTCGCTGACCGCGACGTCGTTGGGCGTCGGGGGTGGTGAGAGCACGTTCAACCCCTCGACGATGACGACGTCGGGGCGGCGCACGGTGACGAGGGCGTCGGGGATGATGTCGTACCGCATGTGCGAGTAGAACGGGGCGCGCGCTTCGGGGGCACCGGATTTCACGTCGGTGAGAAAGCGCACCAGGGCGCGCCGATCGTACGACTCGGGAAACCCCTTGCGGTGCATGATGCCGCGGCGCTCGAGCTCGTCGTTGGAGTACAGGAACCCGTCGGTGGTGACCAGCTCGACACGGGGCGTGCCGGGCCACCGGCTCATGAGCTCGCGCAGCAGGCGCGCGATGGTCGACTTTCCGACGGCGACCGAGCCGGCGACGCCGACGACGAAGGGAGTCGTCGTGTCGGGCTCGCGCAGGAACGCGGAGGTCTCGGCGCCGAGTCGCTTCGTGTTCTCGGCGTACGTCGACAGCAGCCGGCTCAGCGGCAGGTACACCTCGCGCACCTCGGTGAGGTCGAGGCGGTCGCCGATGCCGCGCAGCTGCACGACCTCGGTCTCGGTGAGAGGGGCCGGGATGCCGGGGGCGAGGGCCGCCCACTCGGCTCGGTCGACCTCGCGGTACAGCGAGGCGACGTCGGTCGTCGCGTCTTCGGTGGACATCGCGCCCACTCTAGCCGCCAGCCTCGCGCTGCGGCGCGCTGCTGCGCCGCGCCGCGTCTCGCCGCGCCGCGTCTCGCCACGCCGCCTCGCCGCGCCGCGCCACGCGCGAGACAGGACGATCACGCCGAGACAGGGCGCCAGGCATCCTGCCTCACCACGAATACCCTGTCTCGCCGCGGATGCCCTGTCTCGCCCCGGATACCCTGCCACGCCAGCACGGCCGCCAGCGCCAGCCCCGCGCCGCGCCGCGCCGCGTCGCCGCCGCTTGCCACGCGTGAGACAGGACGATCACGCCGAAACAAGACGATCACGCCGAGACAGGATGCCAGGCATCCTGTCTCGCCACGGATCCCCTGTCTCGCCCCGGATCCCCTGCCACGCCAGCACGGCCGCCAGCGCCAGCCCCGCGCCGCGCCCGCCGCTCGCCACGCGACGCGGCGCATGAGACAAGACGATCACGCCGAAACAGGGCGCCAGGCATCCTGTCTCACCACAGACGCCCTGTCTCGCCCCGGATACCCTGCCACGCCAGCACGGCCGCCAGCGCCAGCCCCGCGCGCCTCGCTGCGTCGCCGCCGCTTGCCACGCGTGAGACAGGACGATCACGCCGAGACAGGATGCCTGGCATCCGGTCTCGCCACGGGTGTCTTGTCTCGCCAGCACGGCCGGACGCACGGACGCACAGACGCACAGACGCACAGACGCACAGACGCACGGACGCACGGACGCACGGAGGGGGCGCTAACCTGGCGGGATGCGTCTCGGAGTGCTCGACATCGGCTCGAACACCGTTCACCTGCTCGTCGCCGATGTCCGCCCCGGCGGGCGCCCGCAGGCCACGACGAGCAAGAGGACGGTCCTGCGCCTCATGCGATACCTGCAGGAGGACGGCTCGATCAGCGCCGAGGGGGTGGATGCCCTGGTCTCGGCCGTGTCCGAGGCGCGCGCCGTCGCCGAGCGCGAGAACGTCGCCGAGCTGCTCGCGACGGCCACCAGCGCCGTGCGCGAGGCAACGAACGGCGCCGACGTGATCGCACGCATCGAAGAAGCGCTCGGCCAAGACCTGCAGGTGCTCGGCGGTGAGTCCGAGGCGCGGTTCACGTTCCTCGCGGTGCGGCGCTGGTTCGGGTGGTCGGCGGGGCAGATCCTGCTGTTCGACATCGGCGGCGGGTCGCTCGAGATCGCCGCGGGCGCCGACGAACTGCCCGACGTGGCATCCTCGGTGCCGCTGGGCGCGGGCCGGATGACGGTCGAGTTCCTGTCGCAGGATCCTCCCGGCGAAGAGGCGGTCGAGGTGCTGCGCGCCCACGCGCGCGAAACGCTGGCGCCGGTCGTCGCCGCGATGGCCGGCCAGCCGCGCTCCGACCACGTCGTCGGGTCGTCGAAGGCGATCCGGTCGCTCGCGAAGCTCGCGGGGTACCCCGTGCCCGGATGGAGCGGAAGCGAACGGATGCTGCTACCTCGCGGCGCTCTGGGCTCGTGGATCCCACGGCTGTCGCGCCTGCCCGCGAGCGCACGCCAGGAGCTTCCCGGGATCACGGCCGACCGCGCCTTCCAGATCGTGGCCGGCGCCGTCGTGCTGCACACCGCGATGACCCTGCTCGACATCGACGAGCTCGAGGTGAGCCCGTGGGCTCTGCGCGAGGGCGTGCTGCTGCGCTACATCGAGTCGCTCAGTTGGAGCGCCCCCGCGGTCTGATCAGGCGCCCGCCACGGCCGTCCGGTCCGGGGCCTGCCCTGCCCGGCCCCGGGCCGGGGCGGGCCGTTCAGGACACGACCCCCCTGGCATCCCCCTCTGCTTCGGTGTCGTCCCCTTGGGATCGCCCCCTCGGGCTCCCCCCCCCCTTCGGGGTCAACAAGGTGTTCGAGGACACCAAGGTGACGGGATCGCCCACCTGTTTGGGGTCGCCCATGGCCGCCTCACCGCCCGGCGAGCGACACCACGCGACCCCAAACCCGGAGCACGCGACACCACGCGACCCTAAACCCGCGCCCACGCGACACCACGCGACCCAAACCCGCGCCGGCCCGACACCACGCGACCCCAAACCCGCGCCGGCCCGACACCACGCGGCCCAGACCCCGAGCACGCGCCCTCCGGGCACGCCGCCCCGGGGACGAGACACCCAGGACGCCCCCCCTGGCATCCCCCCTCTGCTTCGGGATCGCCCCCTCGGGATCGCCCCCTCGGGGTCAACAAGGTGTTCGAGGACACCAAGGTGACGGGATCGCCCACCTGTTTGGGGTCGCCAATGGCCGCCTCACCGCCCGGCGAGCGACACCACGCGACCCCAAACCCGCGCCGGCCCGACACCACGCGACCCCAAACCCCGAGCACGCGCCCTCCGGGCACGCCGCCCCGGGGACGAGACACCCAGGACGCGACCCCCCTGGCATCCCCCTCTGCTTCGGGATCGCCCCCTCGGGGTCAACAAGGTGTTCGAGGACACCAAGGTGACGGGATCGCCCACCTGTTTAGGGTCGCCAGCGGCCGCCTCACCGCCCGGCGAGCGACACCACGCGACCCCAAACCCGGAGCACGCGACACCACGCGACCCCAAACCCACGCCGGCCCGACACCACGCGACCCAAAACCCACACAAACCCACGCCCACGCGACACCACGCGACCCCAAAACCCACGCCCAGTCCCACACACCCAGCCCCACGCACCCAGCCCACACAAACCCACGCCCGCGCCCGCACGGGCAGGGCGCGAGTCAGCCGCGGACGACGTCGGCGAGTTCGTCGGCGATGCGCTGGGCGTCGGCCTGCGAGGCGGCTTCGACCATCACGCGCACCATCGGCTCGGTGCCCGAGGGGCGCAGCAGCACGCGTCCGCTGTCGCCCAGCTCGAGCTCGGCAGCACGCACGGCATCGAGCACGTCGAGGTCGGTCGCGCGCGAGCGCTCGACGCCGCGGACGTTGACGAGCACCTGCGGGAAGACGGTCATGACGGATGCCAGCTCGGCCAGCGTCTTGCCGGTGCGGGCCATCTCGGCGCACAGGTGCAGACCTGTGAGCACACCGTCGCCGGTCGTGGCGAAGCGGCTCATGATGACGTGGCCACTCTGTTCGCCGCCGAGGGAGTAGCGGCCCTCGTTCATGCGCTCGAGCACGTAACGGTCGCCGACGCCGGTCGTCTCGACGGCGATGCCGTTGGCGGCCATGGCGCGGTGCAGGCCCAGGTTGCTCATCACGGTGGCGACGAGGGTGTCGGAACGCAGCACGCCGCGCTGCTTCATCGACACGGCGAGGATCGCCATGATCTGGTCTCCGTCGATGATGCTGCCGTCGGCGTCGACCGCGAGGCAGCGGTCGGCGTCGCCGTCGTGGGCGATGCCGACGTCGGCGCCCACGCGGATGACCTCGGCCGAGAGCTTGTCGAGGTGGGTCGAGCCCACGCCGTCGTTGATGTTGAGTCCGTTGGGGTCGGCGCCGATGACGGTGACCTTGGCGCCGGCGTTGCGGAACGTCTCGGGCGAGACGCCCGATGCCGCGCCGTGCGCGCAGTCGAGCACGACGTGCAGTCCGTCGAGGCGGTGCGGCAGGGATGCCAGCAGGTGCATGACGTAGCGGTCTTCGGCGTCGGAGAACCGCGTCACGCGGCCGACGTCGCCGCCGGTGGGCTGCAGCTTGGGCCCGGTCATGGCCTCTTCGATGCGCTGCTCGACGATGTCGGGCAGCTTGACGCCGCCGCGCGCGAAGATCTTGATGCCGTTGTCGGGGGCGGGGTTGTGCGACGCCGAGATCATGACGCCGAAGTCGGCGTCGATGTCGCCGATGAGGAACGCCGCCGCGGGCGTGGGCAGGGTGCCTGCTTCGAGCACGTCGACGCCGGATGAGGCGAGACCGGCCTCGACGGCGGCCGAGAGGAACTCGCCCGACAGGCGCGGGTCGCGTGCGACGACCGCGGTGAGCCGCTTGCCGGCGGCTTTTCGTGCAGAGGCGATACGGCCCTGGCCCAGGACGACAGCAGTCGCCTGGGCCAGGGTGAGCGCCAGATCGGCGGTGAGGGAGCCGTTTGCGAGGCCCCGCACACCGTCCGTTCCGAACAGCGCCATGAGTGTTTAGCGCTTCGAGTACTGAGGAGCCTTGCGGGCCTTCTTGAGACCGGCCTTCTTGCGCTCCTTGACGCGCGCGTCGCGCGACAGGAAGCCGGCCTTCTTCAGCGTCGGGCGGTTGTTCTCGGCGTCGATCTCGTTGAGCGCACGCGCGATGCCCAGGCGCAGGGCACCGGCCTGGCCCGAGGGGCCGCCGCCGGAGATGCGGGCGATCACGTCGTAGGCGCCGGCGAGCTCGAGCACCGTGAACGGGTCGTTGATGAGCTGCTGGTGCAGCTTGTTCGGGAAGTAGTCCTCGATGGTGCGGCCGTTCACCGTGATGGTGCCCGAGCCGGGGACCAGGCGCACGCGGGCGATGGCCTGCTTGCGACGGCCGACGGCTGCGCCGGGGACGGAGAGCACCGGGCGGGGAGCCGCGGCGGCCTCGACGGGCGCGCTCTCGGTGCTGTAGGACTCGGGGGTCTCTTCGATGGAGTCAGCGATCTTCGCCATGTTCGTTTCCTTGATTCCTGGTTTCGAAGCGGCGCTTACTGGGCGACCTGGTCGAAGGTGTAGGGGGTGGGCTGCTGGGCAGCGTGCGGGTGCTCGGCACCGACGTAGACCTTCAGCTTCGACAGCTGCTGGCGGCCCAGGCTGTTCTTGGGGAGCATGCCGCGGATCGCCTTCTCGACGGCGCGGACCGGGTTCTTCTCGAGGAGCTCGGCGTAGGAGGTCGCCGTGAGGCCGCCCGGGTAGCCGGAGTGGCGGTAGGCCATCTTCTTCTGGAGCTTCTGGCCCGTGAGCGCGACCTTCTCGGCGTTGATGACGACGACGAAGTCACCGGTGTCGATGTGGTTCGCGAAGGTGGGCTTGTTCTTGCCGCGCAGGATGCGGGCGGCGTGCGAGGCGAGGCGTCCGAGGACGACGTCGGTCGCGTCGATGACGACCCACTCGCGGGTCACTTCACCGGCCTTGGGGGTGTAGGTACGCGTCACAGTAGTGCTGCTTTCTTGAATCGAACGGAGAGGTTCGTGAATCCCGCTCCGGGGTGCTTTCGTGAGGCGAAGCCCATGAAAGACGCCAGTGGAGGGCTCACGTTCGTGAGAGGCATCCGTCGTCGATCACGCCGAACGGCGGACACCAAAGGTCGAGTCTACGACATCCGGATGCCAGGGCCAAACCGTCGGCGTTCGGGAGCGCTCGTCCTCCGCACACCGAGGGGCCGAAGGGGTGCTTCGACCCCTCGGCGGGGCAGTCGTCGCGGGGGGTCGACGACCGCCTACCGGTCGGTGGGGGCACACGACCGGAGCCTGGCTGCAGCGCGGGGGGACGCTCGGTCGCGATAGCGGCGACCGTACACAGCATTATGCCCCGGCGCGGGGCGTCTCACGCACCGCGCCGGGGCGTCCTGTCGTCGTCGGGGTCGTCGTCGAGGCCGACTCGGCGCCGACGCGGCGCCGACGGGGGCTTACTCGGCGGCGTCGAATCCGGCGACGAACTGCTTCAGCCACGGGCGCAGCTCGGCGCCGAGGTCGTCGCGGTCGACCGCGAGCTGCACGACGGCCTTGATGTAGTCGGCGCGGTCGCCGGTGTCGTAGCGGCGTCCGCCGAAGACGACGCCGTAGACGCCGGGGCCGTCGGGGTCGGCGGCGAGCTCGCGCAGCGCGTCGGTGAGCTGGATCTCGCCGCCCTTGCCGGGCGCGGTGTGCTCGAGCACGTCGAAGATCTCGGGGCTCAGGACGTAGCGGCCGATGACCGCGAGGTTCGAGGGGGCATCCTCTCGCGCGGGCTTCTCGACGAGGTCGACGACGCGCACGGATCCGTCGTCGGCGGTCTCGCCGACGGTGGCGACGCCGTAGAGGTGCACCTGCTCGGGGTCGACCTCCATGAGGGCGATGACGGCGCCGCCGGTGCGCTCGTGCACGGCGAGCATCTGCGGCAGCAGCGGATCGCGCTCGTCGATCAGGTCGTCGCCGAGCATGACGACGAACGAGCTGTCGCCGACGTACGACTTGGCGCGGAAGACGGCGTGGCCGAGTCCGCGGGGCTCGCCCTGGCGGGTGATGTGGATGTCGGCGAGCTTCGAGGAGTGCTCGACCTTGCCGAGCTTGCCGGTGTCGCCCTTGGTGGTCAGCGCGGTCTCGAGCTCGGGCACCGAGTCGAAGTGGTTGGCGATGTTGTTCTTGTTGCGTCCGACGATGATGAGCACGTCGCGGATGCCGGCGTCGACGGCCTCTTCGACGACGTACTGGATCGCGGGCTTGTCGACGACCGGGAGCATCTCTTTGGGCATCGCCTTGGTGGCGGGCAGGAATCGCGTGCCGAGTCCGGCGGCGGGGATGACTGCTTTGTAGGCGGGCATGAGGACTCCTAGGTGCGCACAGGGGGGATCGCGGAGGGATCGAGCGCGTGGGTGACGCGTCGAGGGTGAGCATATCGTTCCCGCGTGTCGGCCCTGTATCGCGCCCGGTACGACGATCCCGCACCGCCCGCGGCCCCGGCCCCGCGTCGCGCCCCCTGCCAGGCCGCGAGGCCCGGCCCGACGTCACACCTGACGGGTCAGGGCACCGGCGGCCGACACGACCGCCTCGAGGACGACGTCTGGGCCGTCCTGGTAGAGGCGCGTGCGGCTGCCGAAGTGGCGGGTCGGCACGAGGGGGCGGGGCAGCTGCCCCGCCGAGGCGACGCGGACATGCACGTCGTCGTCGACGTGCACGATCTCGATGCGGGCGGCGCGCGCGCCCGAGTGCTTCACGGCGTTGACGAGGGCTTCGTTGACGATGTCGCCGACGAGGGGCGCCACGCCCGATCGCGCGATCGCGGTGGTGAGGGCGGGGTCGATGCGGGTGTCGAGGTGCAGCAGCGGCTGCCATCCGTCGATCACGCGATCGAGGTCGCCCGTGCAGGCCGCGTCGGCGGCGCGGCCTGCACGCAGCACGTCGTCGAAGGCGAGGTCGGTCTGGTCGCGGAATCCGTCGATCTGCGCGCCTGTGGGCGGTGCGTCGTCGATCAGGGCGGCGAAGATCACGCATCGGCCCTGCACTCGGCCGTGCAGGGTGGATGCCGCGTGCTGCAGCGGCGCGCCCGTGCCGGTCCGCAGGGCGGCGAGCGCGCCGGCGGCGCCGGCGAGGGCGGCGGTCGAGGCGTTCTCTTCGTCGCGTGCGCGGCGACTGGCGTCGATGGCGAACCCGACGACGACGGCACTGGCGGGCACGGCGACCAGGGGTACGAGCAGCAGCAGCGCACCGAGGTCGGGGGCGAGCCAGGCGGCGACGAGGCTGGCGAACGCTCCCCCGGCGAGCCACGTCGCGATGAAGCCGGCAAGGGGCACCCGCCCGTCCGGCCCGGCGGCGCGCAGGATCAGGGTGACGACGGCATCCATCGCAGCGCTGCTGATGATCGCGAGCGCGACCACCATCAGGTCGCCGGTCGAGACGAGGAAGGGAGCGCAGGTGAGCAGGTAGATCGCCCCGACGAGGAGCATCGGCGTGGGCCGGAGTGCGCGCACGATGCGGGGCTTCGGCGCCGGGGCCTGTACCGCCGTCGAGACCGACGCAGACGCCGACAGCGCCACCGATGCGGCGCGCGAGGCGGCCGGGTCGAGGGCGCCCGCCGGGGCGTCGGCGAGGGCCTCCAAGCGGTGGCTCGCGGCGCGCACCAGGTCGGAGTAGTCGCGCACGGCGTCGAAGTCGATCGTTCCGGCGAGCATCTCGTCGCGCGCGGCGCGCAGGTCGGCGACCTCGGTGTGCACGAGCTCGTGGGCCGCACGGCGCTCGTCCTCGAACGCCCGCCGGGCCTCGCTGAGGCGTTCGAGGGCCGCGTCGAGGCGCTCGATGCTGTCGCTGGCGCGCTGGTACTGGGTGGTGATGACGCCGACGAGCGAGAAGAGCAGCACGACGACGACGAGGTTGGTGCTGACGCGGGCGACGATGTCACCGTGCGAGCCGCGCCCGAAGAGCAGGTGGAGGGCGGCGTCGTTGGCGAACGGCCGGGCGATGGCGACGGCGATCATGGTCGCGGTGACGAGGATGCCCCGGACGGAGCGGGTCTCGAGGCGCCGCTCGAGCGCCGCGACGATGAGCACCGGCACGGCGAGCGCGCACCAGGCGGCGAACGAGCCGAGCATGCCCTGGGCGTAGCCGGCGGTGCCGCCGGGCAGGACGGGGGTGAGCATCGTGACCGCGACGAGCAGCGACACCAGGGCGCTCCAGCGCGTGAAGAAGCGTCCGCTGACGGCGGCCTCGCCATAGGCTGTCAGCACGGTCGCGGCGTGCCACGGACCGCGGTTCATCGGATGTGCTTCTGCACAGGCTCGCCCTCCCTCGTGCGGCCAGCATATCCATACGTCTACATATGACGACAGATCTTCACCCAACGTCTATATATAAGGACTCGGCCCAGGCGCTATGGGTCGATCGTGACGTCGCAGCGGCGCGACCCGAACCCACTCGAGGAGGTGCCGATGCGCGAAGACCAGTCGGTGATTCCGCCGCGCCCGCCCCTGCCCGCGCAGTCGGCCGACGACGCCGCCCGCGCGGCCGCGACCGCCGCCGCACAAGCCGCCGCCGCACAAACCGCGAGAGCCGCAGCTAACGCCGCGACCACGACGGCGGCGGCGCAGCCCGAGGCCTGGGCGTCGCGAATGGTGCGAGAGCCCCGCGCCTGGCTGGTGGTCTACGTGGTGACGCTCGCGCTGATCGCGTTCTGGCCGGTGCCGGTGGATTCGGGCGCAGGTCCGTTCCTGCGCACGGTCACGCGACTCTTTCCGATGCTGACCTACGACCGCATCGAGTTCGGGGCGAACGTGGTGCTGTTCGTGCCGTGGGGGCTGCTGCTGACGTTCCTGCTTCCGACGCAGCGCTGGCTGGTGCTGCCGATCGCCTTCCTCACGACGTTCGCGATCGAGTGCGGGCAGGGCCTGGCGCTGGCGGCGCGCACGCCGAGCGTGCACGACCTGGTCGCCAACACGGCGGGGGCGTGCCTGGGCATGCTGATCGCGGTGTTCGCAGAGATCCTGGCGCGCTCGCGCACGACCCTGCCCTGACGCCCCCGCGGTCGCTCAGTCGCGGGGGCCGTGGTCGGTGGCGCTCAGAAAGCGGGAGATGGAGATGTCGCGGCGCGAGATGCCGCCGGCTCGGCCGGTGATGCGGTGCCAGAACGACGGTGCGACCCGCACCATCGTGATGCCTTCGGCGCGCAGGGTGCGCGCGGTGTCGGCGGTCAGTCGGATCGGTGTGCTCGGCGGCTGCCAGCGGGCATCCGCATAGACCTCACTGATTCTCTCGCCTACGGCTCGTCTCATTGGCGTCCCCCCAAGGAAGCGCGTACGCACGACTCACCTGCGCGACCGCCACGTGGGTGCGCAGCGCCGCAGAGGTGCCCCGCCACCGTGACGGAGAGTGCGTTGTGACGACTCCCAGGTCGTCACGCGTCTATTGTGCACCCGATCGGGCCCGTCTCTGATCACTGACGGCGGGAGTGCCAGGCGACGTCCACGCAGCGTTCACGAGACCGTAACGAGGGGCCGCCCACGGCGCCGCGACGAGAGGTTCGCGCGCGGGCATCCGCTTTTGTTTCGGCATGTACTGATTAGAAGCTTCGTTCCATCGTGACCGTGTCGAAACGTCTGCGAAACACGCTCTTGCTCGAATCGTTTCGGCGGCGCGGTGTCGCGTTCTTCGCCCCGCGCTCCGCCGCATCCCCCTTCCCCGTCCCGAGAGGAACTCCATGCATTCGTCGCGCCTTCGCCGACATGTCTTCCGCCGCCGGTCACGCACACTCGCGGCCGCTCTGGCGGTCGCCGCAGCGGCGCTGTCGGTCGTCACCGCCGCGCCTGCCGCCTACGCGGCGTCGGCTTCTACGCTGTGGGACGACCTCGACAGCCAGCTCACCGCGCTGGTCGCCGAGGCGGGCGACAACGGCTTCACGATGGGCGTCTCGATCGAGGATCTGTCGGGCGCGTACGGCGGCGGCATCCTGTCGGAGGGCAGCCAGAAGCCCGTCAAGGCCGCGAGTGTCATCAAGCTGCCGCTGCTGGCGCTGCTGATGAGCGAGGCGGATGCCGGTCGGCTCAGCCTCGACGAGAAGGTGACGATTCCGAAGGGCAGTTCGAATATCGTCGGCGGCGCGGGCACGCTGCAGTCGCGGTCGTTCCCGCTGGAGATCACCGTCGGCGAGCTGATGACGCTGATGGTGCAGGTGAGCGACAACACGGCGACGAACGTGCTGATCGATCGCGCGGGCGGTTTCGACGCGATCAACGCGTACATCAAGACGCTCGGGTATCAGACGATGTGGTTCGGTCGGAAGATGATCCACACGGCCACTCCCCCGCTCGGTGAGAACTGGATCAACGCGAACGAGGTCACCGATCTCATCTCGAAGCTGTACCGGCACCAGATTCTCAGCGCATCGTCGAGCGAGTACATCATCGGCCTCATGAAGGGGCAGCTGGTCAACACGAAGTTCGGTGCGGTCATCCCCCGCAAGTACCTGGCGAACAAGACGGGTGAGCTCGGCGACGTCTCGCACGACAGCGGTATCATCCTGCTCGACGGGCGCGAGGTGGCGCTGACGGTGACGACGTCGTTCGCGTCGGGCGGCCTGAACAAGGCGAACGTGTACGTGCAGCGCGCGGCGAAGCTGGTCTTCGACCAGCTGCAGCAGCCGATCGAGCCGCCCGTTCCCGCGGCGACGACCCCGGCATCCGACGCCTGGCCCGCGCTCACCGACCGTCTCGACCCGATCGTCGCCGAGGCGGCGGCGGCCGGCGTCGACGTGGGTGTCGCGATCGAAGACCTGTCGGGCTACTACGGGTCGCGCACGGTGTACCTGGGCAAGACCGACCGGTACACGACGGCGAGCGCGATCAAGATGGCGCTGGCGGCGACGGTGATGAACCAGGTGCAGTCGGGCCGGCTGTCGCTCGACGATGTCGTCACGATCACCCAGGACGAGCGGTACCCGGGGTCGGGCACGCTGCAGAACAACGCGTTCCCGCAGGACGTCTCGGTGGGGCGGATGCTCGATCTGATGGTGACGATCAGCGACAACACGGCGACGAACAAGCTGGTCGATGTGGTGGGCGGCGTCGATGCGATCAACGCGGTGATCGCGGATGCCGGGATCGGCGTGGGCGATCTGCACTTCGGCCGCAAGATGTTCGGCCCGGTCGTCGGCGTGTACGGCGATGTGTGGCTGACGCCGTACGGCGTGAACCGCCTGATGGCGCTGTTCTACGACATCTCGACCGGGAGCGTCGTGAAGCCCGATCTGCTGACGGCCGAGTCGGCGCGAAAGATCATCGGCCTGATGCGCAATCAGCAGGTGAAGACGAAGCTCGGTGCGGTGATTCCGAGCACGGTGCTGGCCGACAAGACGGGTGAGAACGCTCTGGTGAGCCACGACATCGGTCTGCTGCTCGTGCCGGGGCAAGAGCTGACGCTGTCGGTGTTCTCGACCGGCAAGCCGGGCTTCGAGGGCGACATCTCGGCGACGGCGAACCCGTTCCTGCAGCGCATCGGCGCCGCCGTCTATGCGTACGTGCTGGCCACGGCGCCCGAGAAAGAGACGCCGGGCGGCAACGGCACCCCGACGGCCGAGCCGAGTGAGACCGCCACGGACGGCTCGACGTCGACGACCACGCCGACCCCCGCCGCCTCGAGCTCGTCGCCCGCCGCGACCGCGCTCGCGAGCACGGGGTCGGATGCCACGATGCTGCCGGGCCTGGTGACTCTGGCCGCGATCCTGTCGGCCGCCGGCCTCGGCCTGACGCTGCGCGCACGCCGCACGAGGCGCGCGCTGCGCTGAGCCGGCCCGGCGCGACCCGCACCCGACAGCCCCGACCCGTCTTCGGAAGGGCCGGGGCTGTTCGTCGTGTGCACGCGCGAGTCGCCACCCTCCCTAAATGCGAACGCGTCTCAATATCAATAAGATGTCGATGGGCTCTCGCCCTCTTCACCCCCTTGATCGAGAAAGACACCCATGCCTGTGTTCCCCCGTCGCCGCTCGGCGACACCCCCGCGTCTTCGACACGGCACCGTGCCGGGCTGTCGCTCGATGTGGCCGCCGACGGGTCGTCGACCGTGTCGTTCCGCAACACCGGGTCGGCCGTGTTCGTCAACGGCATCTGGATCAACACCGGCACCGACCTGTACACGGGACGCGACCCCTCGGGCACGCCGCGGGTGCTGGTGCACCTCAACGAGCGGGTGCCGCAGAGCGACGGCAGCGTCGTGATCACGGCTCTGCGCTATGAAGACCTGACGGGTGCCTACCCCGCGGTGAGCCTCGGCACGGTGCGCTGGAAGGCTCCGACCTCGACGCCGCCGACGGACGGCGGCGGTGGTACCCCGTCGACGCCGCCACAGCTGCCGCCGCGGTACGCGTTCGCGGTGTCGGCGACGGGTCCGTCGACGATCGATCCGGCGCTCGTGGCCGATCGCGACGGCACCACCTCGACGACGGCGCCGACCGATGTGTCGGACGGCGACCCGGGCCAGATCGCGCTGACCGGCGCGGCGACGGCGAGCGCGGCGACGGCCTCGACGGTGTCGATCGACCGGCTCACCCTCTACCCCGGAACGGCGCTCGAGGTGTCGCTGCGCGATGTGCGGCTGTCGGTCTCGCCGACGGCGACGACGCTGACGACGGGTGGCGGCACGGTCGGCGGGCAGACGCTCGCCGCGGGCCCGGTCGCCGCGAACACGCGCGTGACGGTGCCGGGGCGCAGCATGACGTTCACGCTCAACGCGCAGTCTGAGGCGAACGGTGCGCTGACGGTGGTGGCGGTGGATGCCAGCGACAGCCGTGGCCTCGGTGCGCACGTGCGCGCCGGCGTCGTGACCGCCGACCCGCCGCCGACGCCGGTCGACCCGGGCCCGAGCGACCCCGACACCGGCGGATCGCAGCCCCCGTCAGGCGGCGACCACAGCGGAGCGCAGCCGCGGCCGGCCTCGCCGGCACACTGCTGCTGATCGCCACGCGCCGCCGCCGCGCATCTCGCTCCGGCGCGTAACGCCCCCAGGCGGGTGGTTCGGGCGGATGCCCGGGCCACCCGCCGGCGCGTGGCATGGCCGGTCACGGCCTCAGCCGCTAGAAGTCGACGGCGCTGCACTAGCCCAGGCCTCGGCGTCCGAGGGTGAGGTCGAGTTTGCGCCAGCCGCCGCCGTTCGGGATGCGGCCGAGCTTCTTGATATCAACGTGGACCAGCTCGCCTGGGCGTTGCAACCTCGTAGCGGTTCGCCGCAGGCTTGCGCACTCGAAGCCCGGTGGCTTGATCCATGTGCGCCAGCAGCGGCATCCGGTAGCGCGCGATGACCCGGCCGACGCTCGATCGGGGAGCACCCACGTGAAAGTCGATGCGGTGCGGTCTCCAACGGCACGTGAACCGCAGCGCGACGATCCGTCTTTCGACGCGAGCCGACACCCTTGACGGTGAGACCAGCGGCCGAGAGCTGCGGTCCGTCGTCGGCTCTCCAGCCCTGAATCTGCGGGCCCATCTGGATGCGGTCGCCGGCGAGCACTGGAACCGTTCCGCAGCCCGCCGGACCGGCCAACCGTCGACAACGATCAACCTGGCAAGACGAGTTCTGCCCTCGAGAGCGAAGGGCGCATTAACGTGAGTCACGAAGACCTCCATGTGATGATGCGAGTGTGGTAACCCACATCGTCCCGGAGGTCATCGCTACCTCACACGTTCACAACGTCCCAGGGAAGAACAATAAGTCGATCGAGACGACCCAGTCGATCTTCCCCCGGCGGCGTCGGCATGCTTCTGCACCTCGGACCTCGCGTCGCGTCACCGTTCAAGACTCGCCCAGCGGAGAGCGAAACCCTCTTGATCAACGCACCCTAGGTCGTGGAGTTCTCCTATCCGGAAACTGGATGGCATATGGGCGTCTCAACCACGTCGCCGCCCATTCGCACTAGTCTCTCTCGCATGGGGTCGGGCAGGAAGGCGAGGGCAAGGCGCCGAGCGGCCTCTGCCGGGGCAGACTCCAACGGCGACGTCCCGCCGGCCAGGTCTGAGGAGAGGGCCCGAACGCGGCAGGAGATCGCACCTCACTCTCTCGAAGAACTCAAACGGATTGACCCGCCGCTGCTACCCTTCCACCTCGCGGCTCAGTCAAAAGCTCGCGCCTCGCTACTCGCCGCGTCAGGCCGCGTGCCGACCGCCGCGTGGCGAGGGGGTTTCGCCATCGCCGCAGCCGACCTGGCTCTGGAGACGCTGAAGGCGCCCTGGTTCCGAGAGGAAGTTCCGCCGACGACACCTATAGAACGAATATGGCTCTCGGAGTTGCGGGAAGGGCTCGATGTCTACGGACGCATCGTGTGGTGTCTGCGGTTTGGGTACATCTACGCAGCTGCTGCACTCACTAGACGCTACATCGAACGCTGGACCTACAATCTGGCGTTCTCGTACGAGATAGACCGCCCAAAAGGCTTGACAGACGTTGAGTACTTCCGCCACGTGTGGGCACGGCAACCCGCTCATCTCGTTGAGGCGGATGTAGGGAGCGACTGGGCTGCACTGTCCGAGATCTTGCATGGCCGATCCGTCCCCCTCGGATCCCGCACGATGGCCGTCGAGCTAGACCTCAAAGACGTTGATCGACGACACGTGTCCGATTTCATCGTTCGATGCGCGAGCGCCCCGTTGAACCAGGTCCGCGTTTGCGTGGGCCTCGCGGCCGCGAATCAGCAGAACGAGGAAATCGACCGGATGCTTGTCGCACCTCTTTCCGCCTTTGACTTCGACGTGGTCGAGCCATCGTTTCTGAGCGTGTTCCTCGAACCGCCAGACTACGACTTCGTCACCTCGGAACGCTCCTCCACACTCAGACAATGGGGACAGGCTTATCGGCGAATCGTTCGGCGTAGCTTGGGGGCACCACTCGAGCTAAGGAGCTTCCACGCATGGATGCCCCTCGAAGAAAGATGGGTTCGGGCAGGAGACGAAGCGCGGCGAGCTTTCGTGCTGGAAAGACACACGATGGGCGATGCGTTCGACCCGGATGTGCTTCGCGGGAGGCTGATCCGTTTGCGCGCCATCACAGAGATGACGGGTCTCGTTGCCACCTCTACCGAGGCTCGTGCTCGAAAGCAGGCCTTACGTGCGGCGGCGGCGGCGATGGAGTCCGCGTGGGTGCTGTGGCTCCAGGATGTTGATGATTCAATGACCTGTGTTCGTGGCGCTATCGAATCAGTCGCACGCGCACGTACACATCGCTTGAAGCCCACTAAAGCCGCGCGCATGGAAGCACAGGCCACACCCCCGTCACCATCACGCTGGGTAGAAGCCGCTGGGTGGAGACGTATGAGCGTCTTCGTACGTGCTCTGAGTGAGCTCGCGCACATCCAGGAGAGATCACGACACAGATCGTCCCGCGCGCTCCTGACTGCTCTCCAGGGCGACGTAGTGCCCGCGTCAGCTGCATCGACCGCGCGGGGACACGCCTTGGAAAAGGTTCAGATGCTGCTGGCCCACGAAACAGCCGCGGGTCTTGCCGAAACCCACACGAAGCTTGCTGCCAGTTTTCGCGAGCACACGATCTTCGAGACCGAAGCCGAGAGCGAGGCTTCGCTTTCCGACTGGCTCGAGCGTGCCTTCGCACTGAGCAACCATGACTTCGGGCCGAGTGAGCTCGCACGCTCCCAGCGCAAGGGCTCCGCTGAGTGATCTCTGCGCGCGCCTCCTAGTGCGTGTTGCTAAACCCTGATCGGTGGGCGCTGGCAAGGCTTGGGGTGTGTCGCGCGTTGAGATTTCTGATGAGGCTTGGGCTGTGATCGGCCCGCTGTTCCCGCTTGCAGAGTCGACGGGGCGGCCGCCGGTCAGCCTGCGTGCGGTGGTCGAAGCGAGGCGTGATGTGCCGGGGCGGTTCGGGATCAGCACCACGACGCGACACCCCGGGCCGGCCCGCACCGACAGGTCGGGGTTGTTCATGCGTTTCAGGCGTCGCCGCTGCGTTCCCACCTCTTGTACGACTTCATGCCCGCGGTGATCGCAGTGCGGATGACGAGATGCAGGATGAGCGCTCCAAAGATGATCGCGAGAAAGACATAGGCGATCTGGGCGATGATGGCGGCGAGAAACGTATCCATGCTCTCGACCGTATCGGGACTATCTCCGCCCCGTTAGATCAGCCAGCCGAGGCGTACGCTGACGGGTACGCGCAGCGCATATCTCCGAACATCGGGGGGATGCTGACGCCGCACAAGATCCGTGCGTCACGCAACGAGCTAGACGACGACACGGCACGGAGCCCCGACGCTCACCGCCCCCCGTTACACGGCTCTTCGGAATCAAGGGTGTAGGGAGGGTCTGAAACCTCCGGCCTCGAGCAGGCTCCTGGCTGTGTAGTTCGCGAGGTTGCGGAAGCCGAGCGCGGAGCCGCGGAGATGCTCGAGTCGGCCGTTGATCGCCTCTGTCGGACCGTTGCTCGTGCCGGCCAGGTCGAAGAACGCGAGGACGTCCGCGGCGCGCTGCTTC